>NZ_JBBELO010000017.1:0-167066 GCF_037404875.1 Rathayibacter sp. YIM 133350 | reverse complement strand
GGCTTGACCGCTGTCGGCGGCATGCCCTGGCTGCGTCCGGTGGTGAAACTGCAGGATGAGCGGTGCGGCGAGCGCGTGACAGCCTCGCTGAGCCGCTGCTCCTGCATTTCGCTGCGGCGGGAGGCGGCGGGGGGGCGGCGGCGTCGGAGCGGCGCAGGCTTGACCGCTGTCGGCGGCATGCCCTGGCTGCGTCCCATGGTGAAACTGCAGGATGAGCGGACCGGCGAGCGGGTGACAGCCTCGCGGAGCCGGTGGTCCTGCATTTTGCTGCGGATACGGGGGCGGCGGCGTCGGAGCGGCGCCGGCCAGACGAGCAGCACCCACCGGATGCGCCGGTCGGCGAACCCGCAGAATTTGCGGGTCGCCGCCGCAAGACGAACGGGCGGGCGGCACCGAAGTGCCGCCCGCCCGTGAAAGTGTCGGAAGGACTACTTCTGCAGCGTGACCTGCAGGTCGGCGGTGAGCGTCACGTCGTTGCCGAGCGTGAAGCCGCCGGCCTCGAGGGCGGCATTCCAGTTGACGCCGAAGTCAAGGCGGTTGATCTTGGTCGATGCCGAGGCGCCCGCCTTCGTCTGTCCGTAGCCGTCGGTCACGACGCCGCCGAACTCACCCTTGAGGGTGACGGACTTGGTGACGCCGCGCAGCGTGAGGTCACCCGTGATGCTGAAGTCCTCGCCGTCGATCGAGATGCCGGTCGAGCGGAAGGTCGCCGTAGGGAACTCCTCCGTCAGGAAGAAGTCGCTGGTGCGCAGGTGCTGGTCGCGCGCCTCCTGGTTGGTGTTGACGGATGCCACGTCGATGGTCGCCTCGACGGTGGTCTCGGCCGGGTTCTCGGCGGTCACGATGGTGACATCGAAGGACTCGAACGTGCCGCGCACCTTGCTGATGGCGAGGTGGCGCACGGTGAACGACAGCTCCGAGTGAGCGGGGTCGAGCTTCCAGGTGCCGACGATGTACTGGGGGTGGAGGGGGGTCTCGGTAGTCATGAGTGGTCAAACTACATGAATCCGCATGTTATTCCCGCCCAGGGGCACGAGCGGGCGGATTTTTCTACCACCCGCTTCTCTCGGCGGCAATCCCCTTGTTGACCTGCGGGGGCCACTGGATGCTGGTCCTACGTTTGAGGCGGTCGATGGGACCGCGTCGGCAACTCACAAGGAGTGAAGCGATGACCGACAGTGAAACACCGAACTGGGCACACGAGAGCACCGGCAGCACCAGCCAGCAGGGCGACTCGGGCACGGCCCAGACCGCGAAGGAACAGGCCGGGCGCGTCAAGGACGAGGCTGTGCAGGCGGGTTCTCGTGTCGCAGGCACCGCGAAGGACGAGGCGGCAGGTGTCGCGCACGAAGTGAAGTCGCAGGCAGCAGACCTCTTCGCCGAAGCCCGCACGCAGCTGAAGGACCAGGCGTCGACCCAGCAGAAGCGCGTGGCCGATGGCCTGCGCACCGTGGGTGATGACCTCGGCAGCATGGCGAACAACTCGGACTCCAACGGCCTTGCGGCCGACCTCGTCCGCCGTGTCTCGACACGCGCAGGCGACGTCGCCAGCTGGATCGGCGACCGGGAGCCGGCCGAGCTCCTCGATGAGGTGCGCGCCTTCGCTCGCCGTCGGCCGGGCACCTTCATCGCCATCGCGGCGATCGCGGGCGTCGCGGCAGGCCGGTTGACCCGTTCGCTCACGGGCGGCGGACCCGACTCCAGCAAGAGCGGAACCACCCCGAGCACCACGGTTCCGAGCACCCTGGCGACGGACTACTCCACCCCGACCTACTCGACGGGCACCGAATACACGGGTACCGACTACGCGACCACCGGAGCGACCGGCGCCTACGCCGGAGCCGCCGGAGCCGAGACGCCCGTCTACTCCTCGCTCGCCGATGACCAGGGCGACGCCGATCTCGCGGTGGCCGACGTGGACTACACGGGAGCCGAGCCCGGCAGTGGGCAGGGTGACGAGTTCGACGGACTCCTCACGGGCGAGCGCACGGATGAGGCAGAGGGCACGCAGCGTTGGGGCCAGTCCTCATGACCGATGTACCCACGCCGTCCGAACAGAAGGCGGCCAACACGTCGCTCGGCGACCTGCTCGGAGAGGTGACGCGCGATCTCTCGACGCTCATCCGTCAGGAGCTCGAACTCGCCAAGGCGGAGCTGCGCCAGTCGGCGACGCGCGCAGGCAAGGGCGTCGGTCTCTACGCCGGCGCCGCGGTCGGCGGATTCTTCGTGCTGCTGTTCTTCTCCATCGCGCTCTGGTGGGGCCTCGGCTACCTCATGGGCAACGCTTGGTCGGCGGTCATCGTGGCCATCATCTGGGCCATCATCGCCGCCATCCTGTTCTTCGTCGGCCGCTCCGCGCTGCAGTCCGTCGAGGGCGCACCGCAGACGGTCGACACCGTCAAAGAGATTCCAGAAACCTTCAAGAGAAACCCGGAGAACCAGTCATGACGAACGATCCTGATGCCATCCGTGCCGACATCGAGGCGACCCGGCGTGAACTCGGAAGCAATGTCGACGCCCTCGCCGACAAGGTCTCGCCGAGCAAGATCGCGGAGCGCCAGGCCGACAAGGTGAAGGGTGCCTTCAACTCCGTGCGCGACCGCGTCATGGGTGCCGCCGACGACCTCGGCTCCCACGCCTCCTCCACCGCGGGATCGGCCGGCGACGCCGTGTCCGACGCCACCCACAAGGCAGTCGCCAAGGCCCAGGGCAACCCGTTCGCCGTCGGCCTCATCGCCTTCGGCGTCGGCCTGCTCGCCGCCTCGCTCATCCCGTCGAGCAACGTCGAGAAGCAGGTCGGCGAGAAGGTGAAGGATGCCGCCCAGCCGCTCGTGAGCGCGGTGGGCGACGCGGCCAAGGAGGTCGGCGAGAACCTGAAGGAGCCCGCACAGGAGGCTGCGCAGGCTGTGAAGGAGTCGGCGACGGGTGCCGTCGAGAACGTCAAGGCGGAGGCATCCGACGCCGCCGACGACGTGAAGGGCGCCGCCGCCGACGCCAAGGACACCGTGCAGGGCGAGGCGTCGTCGGCAGACGACGACACCACCGGCCAGCAGGCATCGCCCTACGGCGGCTCGCAGAGCTACTGATCCCGAGTGCGGCGGGCACCGCCTGCCGCACCCCTGACCGATGACGGATGCGCCGTCCCCACGGCGCATCCGTCATCTTCTTTTTTGCGGCAGTGCCGGCGAGTGGTGCTGTCAACCACTGTCGTGAACCGCGTTGCCGCCGTAACGTCGAGACGACGGTCGCATCCGTCGGCCATCGCACCCCCGAGAGGAGCACCGTGTCGCGCAACGTGCAGGAGTTCTCGTGCTCACCCGAGGCGGTCTTCTCCGTGCTCGCCGACGGCTGGGTCTATCCCACGTGGGTGGTCGGGGCATCCCGCATGCGCGACGTCGACGTCACCTGGCCGCAGGAGGGCAGCAGGCTGCACCACTCCGTGGGAGTGTGGCCGCTGCTCATCGATGACCAGACCGTGAGTCTCGTCTGGGATCCGCCGCGCCGCATGGTGCTGCAGGCGACGGCCTGGCCGATCGGCGAGGCCCGCGTGACCATCGACGTGAAGCCGCGCGGCGATGGCTGCGTCGTGCGCATTCAGGAGGAACCCTCCGAGGGTCCCGGTGCCCTGCTTCCTTCCTTCGTGACCGATCCGATGATCTACGCCCGCAACGTGGAGACCCTGCGCCGGCTCGCCTTCGTCGCCGAAGGCCGGGCGGGCAACGGCGAGGCCTGAGCGTGGTGCTCTCTCTCCGCGCCCCGTGGTGCGCGGGCGCCTGGCCGCACGCGGAAGGATAGCCTCGTGGCCCAACTGGATGCCGTCGTCGTCGGAGCGGGCCCGAACGGGCTCGCCGCCGCGGTCACCCTCGCGCATGCCGGGCTGGCTGTGCGCGTCTACGAACGCAATCCGACGCCCGGCGGCGGTGCCCGCACTGCGGAACTGACACTGCCCGGCTTCCGCCACGACATCTGCTCGGCCGTGCACCCGATGGCCCTCGCATCCGCCTTCTTCCGGGAGTTCCAGCTGGAGCGCCGCATCGAGCTGCGCCTGCCGCCCGCGTCGTACGGCCATCCGCTCGACAACGGCCGCGCCGGAATCGCCTATCGCGACCTCGACCGCACCGTGGCGGAGCTGGGAGCAGACGGGCCCGCCTTCGGTCGCCTCATGCGACCCCTCGTCGAGCACGCCGACGCGGTCGCCGGGTTCACGGGGTCGCAACTGCTGCGTGTTCCGCCGCACCTGGCGACCGTCATCCGTTTCGGCCTCCGCACGCTCGAGCAGGGCACCATCGACTGGAACACCCGTTTTCGCGAGGACGTGGCCCCCGCCATGCTCACCGGCATCGCGGCGCACACCATCATGCCGTTGCCGAGCCTCTCCACGGCGGGCGTCGCGCTCTCGCTGGGAACGTACGCGCACGCCCGCGGCTGGCCGATTCCGGTCGGCGGCAGCCAGTCCATCATCGACGCGATGGTCGACGACATCCGCGCCCACGGCGGCGAGGTGGTGACGGATGCCGAGATCGCCTCGCTCGTCGAGCTGCCCGACGCTCGGGCCGTGCTGCTCGACGTGACCCCGCGCGCACTCGCCCGCATCGCCGGGGACCGGCTACCGGCCCGCTACCTGCGCGCCTTGGGCCGTTTCCGGTACGGCAACGGCGTGGCGAAGGTCGACTTCGCCCTCTCGGAGCCGGTGCCGTGGACCAACGCCGAGCTGCACGGAGCGGGCACGGTGCACGTGGGCGGTACCCGTGCCGAGATCGCGCGCGGCGAGGCGGATGTCGCGGCCGGTCGACACTCTGAGGCGCCGGTCGTTCTCGTCTCGCAGCCGAGCATCGTCGACCCCACCCGGGCGCCGCAGGGCCAGCACACGCTGTGGGCGTACACCCATGTTCCGCGGGGGTCGGACGAGGACCAGACCGAGGTCATCACGCGCCAGATCGAGCGCTTCGCCCCCGGCTTCCGCGACACGATCCTCGCGACTGCGAGCAGTACCGCCGTCGACGTGGAGCGGCACAACCCGAACTACGTGCTCGGCGACATCTCCTCCGGGCAGCCGAGCCTGACGCAGCTCATCCGGCGCCCGGTGCTGTCGCCCGAGCCGTGGCGCACCCCGGCGCGCGGCGTGTACCTGGCCTCCGCATCCACCGCCCCCGGGCCCGGTGTGACCGGCCTGCCCGGTTGGTATGCGGCGCTGAGCGCCTTGCGCCACGAGTTCGGCACCCGGGAGCGCCCGAACCTCTCGGTGGACTGATCGCGCTTGCGCTCTGTTCGCGCGGATCGGGCGGATGGCGCGGATGGCGCGGGCTATCCCTCCCCGTCCGGCTGCTCGGCGCCCCCGATGTTCACGAGCCAGGAGATGCCGAAGCGGTCCACGAGCTGGCCGAAGTAGTCGCCCCATGGTGCCGCCTCGAGCGGAAGGTACGGATTGCCGCCCTCGGCGAGCTTGTCCCAGAATCCGCGCAGCTCGGCTTCGTCCTCCGAGCCACCGCTGAGCGAGACGGAGATGCTGCTGCCCGGCGAGTAGTCCATGCCCTCGGGAACGTCGGCGCCCATGAGCGTGAAGCCGCTCGGAGTCGTGAGCTGGGCGTGCATCACCTTGTCGGCGTCCGCAGGGTTCTGCGCGAGCGAGAAGTCGCTGAAGGTGCTCACCGCCAGGTCGCCTCCGAACACGGAATGGTAGAACTCCATGGCTTCACGGGCGTTGTCGCGGAAGTTGAGGTACGGGTTCAGGGTGCTCATCGCAGATCCTCCTTGATCCCTTCCATTGTTCTGCGGATTCCGCCCGGAAGCTAGGGCGCGGGCAGGGCGTCGAGAGCAGGCACCTGCCCGGCGACCAGACGCTCCCTGGCGGCCGCCAGAGGCATCCACTCGGCGCGGTCGAGCTCGGGGAATTGCTGAAGGCGCCCGGAATGGGGAGGCCATTCCAGTTCGAATGTGTTGCTGCGAACCGCGGATGCGTCGAAGTCGGACTCCCCTGCGAACACGACGATGCTCTTGCCTGAGGAGTACCGGTAGGTGCCGAGCTCCCGGTACTCGATCGACGGTGCCCGGGTGCCGGTCTCTTCCGCGAACTCCCGCAGCGCGGCCGCCAACATCTGCTCTCCGTCGTCGACGATGCCCTTGGGAATCGACCACGCTCGTGCGTCTTTGCGGGCCCAGAACGGACCGCCCATGTGACCGAGCAGCACCTCGAGATTGGGAGCTCGCCGGTACAGCAGGATGCCGGCGCTGACGACGGGCATGCGCGCCTCAGCCCTGGTTCCGCAGGAACGCGACGATGCTCGGCGCGAGCGATGCGCCGACCTCGGCTGCCGACCGCTTGAGGCCCTTCACGCCGAAGGAGTGATCGCCGCCCGCCGTCCACTCGAGCCTCGCGTTCGGCCCGATGCGTTCGACGATGCCCGGCAGCATGCCACCGGCGACGAAGGGGTCGTTCTCGCCCTGGAGGAAGAGCAGGGGAAGGCTGAGCCCGTAGAGGTGCTCGTCGCGCAGCCGTTCGGGTCGACCGGGTGGATGCAGCGGGTACCCCAGAAAGACGATGCCCGCCGCGGGCATGCCCTCGGCCACCGCCATGGATGCCATCCGGCCGCCGAACGACTTGCCGCCGACCCACACGGGCTCGCCCTCGGATCGAGCCGTCGCGGCATCCGTCACCGCACGCCACGCGGCGATGGCGGTGGGGGCACGATCGGGCATGCGGCGACCGGCTTCGCGGTAGGGGAAGTCGAAGCGCAGGGTGGCGACGCCGGTCTCGTTCAGCGCCGCGGCGAGGCCTGCGAGAAAGGGATGCTCCTTGCCGGCGCCCGCACCGTGGGCCAGCGCGAGAGTGGCGATGGCCGATCGGGGGCGCGCGTAGAGGGCGGAGACGGTGCCCTCGCCGACCGCGATGCGCAGTCGCTCGTCGGTCACGAGTCGAGCACCTCGAGGTCGACCGCGATCACGTCGCCGTCTTCGACCTGCTCGGCGCGGAGTACGGCGCTCTTGACGGGCAGCACGTACGTGCCGTCGGAGGGGAAGATGGAGGTCGACCACGTCGTCGCGCCGATCCGGGCACGTACCTTGACTGCGCCGAATCCGCGGGGCTCGCGGGGCACCTCCGCGATGTCGGCGCCCTGCTCCTCGGGCAGGCGCACGAAGAACCAGTTGGCGCGCGCGCTCCACTCGTAGAGTGCGGCGTCGAAGCGAAAGCGCATGAACGGATGCTACGCCCCTCCACAAACGACGCCCGACTTGCCACTTTTCGTGACGTCGAGCGCCCTCGAAGTCACGAAAAGTGGCAAGTGGACCCGAGGGGGTCGGCGCCTGGCCGCGGGGCTGCGAGGCCTGCGAGACTTGCAGGGTGAGCAGCGCACCCCTTCGCACGGCAGTCATCGGCTTCGGCACCTCGGGCCGGGTGTTCCATGCCCCGTTCTTGGCAGCCAATCCCGAGTACTCCCTCGAGGTCATCGTCACAGCCGACCCCGAGCGCTCCCGGCAGGCTCACGACCTGTACCCGAACGCCCGGATCGTGCCCACCGCAGAAGAGGCTCTCGCCGAAGGCCTGGATCTCGTCGTCGTGGGGGCGCCTCCCGCCGCGCACGTCGACCTCGCGGACGCCGCGCTCGAGGCCGGCTCCAATGTCGTCGTCGACAAGCCCTTCGCGGTCACGGCAGCCGAGGGCGCCGCCCTGATCGAGAAGGCCGAGGAGCGCGGGCTGCTTCTCACCGTCTTCCAGAACCGGCGCTGGGATGGTGACTTCCTCACCCTGCGCCGGCTCGTGGACGAAGGCCGGCTCGGCACCGTGCGCCGCTTCGAGTCCCGGTTCGAGTGGTGGAAGCCCGCTCCGCCAGCCACGTGGAAGGCCGAGACGCCCGTGGGCGCCGGCGGCGGCATCCTGTTCGACCTCGGCACCCACCTCATCGACCAGGCGATCACCCTGTTCGGCGGTGTCGACGACATCTACGCCGAGGTGCGTTCACTGCGCGAGGGCGCCGCGGCCGACGACGACGCCTTCGTCGCGCTGCAGCACGCGGACGGTGTCGTCTCGCACCTCTGGATGAACTCGCTGGCACCGCAATTCGGTCCGCGCTTCCACGTGCTGGGGTCGGAGGCCGGCTACACCTCCTGGGGGCTCGACCCCCAGGAGGCCGCACTGAAGGGCGGAGCGTCGCCCACGGATGCCGGCTTCGGCGAGAAGCCGGAGCAGCAGTGGGGAAGCCTCGGCGTCGAGGGCGCCCTCGAGCGCATTCCCACGGACCGTGGCGACTACGGCGCCTTCTACCGCGCGCTCGCCGATGCCCTCCTGCGCGGTGGGCCGACGCCCGTCGATCCCCGCGAGAGTCTGGAGACCCTCGCGATCATCGAGGCCATTCACGCCCTCTGAGCCCTCCGGCTTAGACCTCGGCCGCCGACGTGAGAGTGCGGGCGGTGCTCGCCTGCAGCAGCCGTCGCATTGCCGCCCTGCCGCCCGACGTGTAGGCGCGGCGCTGGCGGTCGGCGCCGGTGCCGTCGCTGAGCATCCGCTCGCCGAGCACCTCGACGAGGGCCGACTCGGCGCCGAACCACGGCTCGAGCGCCGGCAGGAGCTCCCGCAACAGGGCGGTCGCATCCGTTGATGCGCCCGTCTCCGGATGCGGCAGGCGCGCCCGCAAGCCGTCGCGCGCCGCCGCCCAGACCGCCGCCTCCAGCAGCTCGGAGCCCACGGACTCGGCGCGCGCGTGCGGATGCGCGAGGGCGCGCGCGACGAGTGCGCGGCAGAGGGCGGCGACCAGAACGCTGTCGCCGGCCTCGAGCTGCGCGTCCGCCATCCGGAACTCGATGGTCGGCAGATGCTCCGACAGCCGCAGGTTCCAGGCGATGAGGCCCATGTCGTTCGTGCCGCCGATGCCGACGAGCGCGTGCACGCGGCGGTCATAGTCGTCGGCGTCGGTGAAGTACGGCGGGCAGCCGTGCGTGGTCCAGCGGCGCATCAGGATGGTGCGCCAACTGGCGAAGCCGGTGTCCGCACCCCGCGCGAAAGGCGAGTTGGCGCTGAACGCGACGAGCAGGGGCAGCCACGGACGCATCAGGCCGAGAACGCGAACGCCCTCTTGCCGACTCGGGATGCCGACGTGCACGTGCAGGCCGTTGAGCTGGTGATCACCGATGATCGCCCCGAAGTCGCGGACGACCGACGCGTAGCGCTCTCCGGCGGCGATGGCTGGTCGCTGCGGCATGTCGAACGGCACGCCGACAGACCCGACCACGACCCCGAGCCGGTCGGCGTGCTCCGCCAGGTCGGCGCGAAAGCGCCCGAGATTCTCGGGAGCGTCGGAGAGCCGTGCGAAGACCACGGAGGCATGCTCCACCTGGGCGGTGAGGAACTCGTGCTTCACGAGGCCCGACCAACGCGTGCGGAGCGCCGCGAACACGGCCTCCGGAACATCCACCGGCCGAAGGGTTCGCGAATCGAGGAGCATGAATTCCTCCTCGACGCCGAAGGAGGGCATCTGCGCCGTCTGCATGTGCTCAGGTTCGCACACCGGCGTACGGGTCGCAGTCTCTTTTCGCCGTGAGGTCGCTGTGATCGCGCTCTGCCCCGCCCGCGGCATCCGTGGCTCACTGCACACGGAGGTCGAGGATGATCACACACGAGGTGTTCAATCAGGCGCCGTCGCGCACCCGCGGGCCGCGCAAACTGCAGGATCAGCGGCGCGCCGACCCGTGGACAGCCTCGCCCTGCCGCTCGTCCTGCAGATTCGCCGCGGTCAGACGGAATCGCGCCAGGAGTGCCTCGGGTCGTAGCCCAGCACCTGGCGGGCGTGGTCGATGGAGAGCAACGTCTCGTGAGGGCCGAACTCCCGCTTCAGGGGAACGCCCGGGAAGACCTCGGCCACGAGTTCGGCGTTCGGCCGGCTCATCACGGTGTCGGCGGCCGCGATGATGAAGCGGTCGAAGCCCGGAGCGCCCCTCTCGAGGGCAAGTTCGATGGCCTGAGCGCCGTCGCGGGCGTCGATGTAGCCCCACAGGTTCCACTTGCGAGCGCGTGCATCCGCATCGAAGGAGGGGAACTCGGCGTAATCCTCCGGATCCATCACGTTCGAGAAACGCAGCGCGGTGATCGAGAGCTCGGGGTCCCAGCGGGTGAGCTCGATCGCGAGCGTCTCCTCGAGGTGCTTCACGAGCGAGTACACCGACTCGGGGCGTGCCGGGTAGTCCTCGTCCACGGGAATGTAGGGCGGGGGAGTATCGAAGGGCAAGCCGAGCACGGTCTCGCTCGATGCGTGAACGATGCGCCGGATGCCGAGTCGATGCGCCGCCCAGAAGGCGTTGAAGCTGGCCGTGATGTTGTTGGAGAAGGTCGCGACGTCGGAGGCGAGGCCGGGCGCCGGGATGGCGGCGAGGTGAACGAGGGCGTCGACGCCGTCGTGCCGGTCGTTGATGCCCGCGAGGGCGTCGATCACCTGTCCGTAGTCGGTCACGTCCACCTGGGTGAACGTGGCGCTGCGTTCACCCCGCCGATCGAGGTTGTGCACCTCGTGACCGTGGGCGGCCAACTCGCGCACGACCGTCCGGCCGAGCTTTCCTGATCCTCCGGTGACCGCGATCCGCATTCCTGCATCCTCGCACGTGGCTGCGTACGCTTGTACCCGTACGAGCAAGGAGAGTGACGCGGATGGCCGGACGGTTCTGGCGCTTCTACGAGAAGGCGAACGACGTCGTGCGCACCTTCACGGGCCCGGCCGCCGTCGGCATCGGACGCCCGGAGGAGCCGGAGGTGCGCCCCGCCGATCCCGACTGCCCGCTGTGCGGCAAGCCGATGTCGCTGCACCGCATCGAGCGGCATGCGAACCAGCGCATCCCTACGAAGCTGCACTGCCCGACGGACTGAAGATTCCCCTTGACGGCTACTCGAAGCCGCCGTACTCTTTAATCAATCAGATGGTTGATAAAGCAGAGAGTTGATTATGATCGTCGATCCCACCGCCGAGTCGCGACTCGACAGGGCATTCATGGCCCTCGCCGATCCGATCCGGCGCCGGATCATCGCCCGCCTGAGCAGGGGCCCGGCGACGGTCAACGAACTCGCGGAGCCCTTCGAGATCTCGCTGCAAGCGGTCTCGAAGCACATCCAGGTACTCGAGGCGGCCGGTCTGGTCACGCGCACGCGTGACGCCCAGCGCCGGCCCGTGCACCTGAATCCCGCCGAGCTCGAGAGACTCACGAGCTGGATCGACCGGTACCGGCTCATCCACGAGCAGCAGTTCCGCAGTCTGGACACGCTGCTGGCAGCGATGGGCACCTCCGAGGCGAACGCCTCCGAGGGCACCATCAAGGAGGAAGAGAAATGAGCACCAGCACCAACGCATTGACGGTCACCGCGCCCGAGGGCGTTCAGTACATCGATTTCGTGCGCGAATTCGACTACCCCGTCGCGGCGGTCTTCAACGCCCACCGCGACCCCGAACTCGTCAAGCAGTGGATGGGGCCGCGCGACCTCGAGAGCGAGATCGAGGAGTACGACTTCCGCACGGGCGGGCGCTACCGCTACATCCAGAGCCGCGGCGACGAGAAGTACGCCTTCAACGGCGTCTTCCACGTCGTGCGCGAGAACGAGTTCGCCGTGCAGACCTTCGAGTTCGAAGGCTTCCCCGACTCCGTCGCACTGGACTCGATGCGCTTCGTCGACCTCGGGAACGGCCGCACGCGGCTCGAGGGCCACTCGGTCTACCCGACCCAGGAGGCCCGCGACGGGATGGTCGCCTCGGGCATGGAGTACGGCATGCGCGACGGCTACGAGCGCCTCGAAGAGCTCTTGGCCGGCTGAGCCGCGTTTCGAGAGGCGAGGAGAGCATCATGGACTGGACACTGGAAGTCGTCATCGTCCCCGTGAGCGACCTGGACCGGGCGATCGCGTTCTACCGCGATCAGGTCGGATTCGCGCTGGATCACCACACCGTGAACGAGCACATGGATATCGCGCAGCTGACGCCCCGCGGATCCGGTTGCTCGATCGTCGTGGGCAACCTGCCGTCGCAGCGCGAGATGGCGCCCGGCTCGCTGAGGGGCCTGCAACTCGTGGTGGCGGATGCCGCCACTGCCCGGGAGGAACTCGGCCAGCGCGGCGTCGAGTGCAGTGAGATCACGGTCTTCGACGAACGCGACGGCGACACCTTCTTCGGGTTCGCCGATCCCGACGGCAACACCTGGGCGGTGCAGCAGATCCGGGCGCGGGCGGATGCGCCGCTTCTCCCGGTCTCGGCGCGCGGCCGGTTCGGCGACGAGGCTCAGCCCTGACCCGCCGTGCCCGACGATGGTGAGCGCGCCGGCCCATTTGCCCCCAGGGTCGACGTGCTCCACCATCGAGGGATGAGCATCGAGGTTCTCCGCTACGCCGCCTTCACATCCGACCCCGAAGGGGGCAACCCCGCCGGCGTGGTGCTCGACGCGAGCGGACTGGATGACCTCGAGATGCAGCGGATCGCCGCCGAGGTCGACTACGCCGAGACGGCGTTCGTGATCGGATCCGTCGACGGCGCGCACGCCATCCGCTACTTCTCGCCGATCGCCGAGGTGCCCTTCTGCGGTCATGCCACCATCGCCACCGCCATCGCGCTGGCCGAGCGCGAGGGGCCGGGCGAGATCCGGTTCGCGACCCCCGTAGGTGAGGTGCCCATCCGGACGACGACGGATGCCGAGGGCCGTCTGCGGGCGGCCTTCACGAGCGTCGAACCCGAGGTGAGCGAGTTCGCGCCCGGGGTGCTGGGTGAACTGCTCGACCTGCTCGGGCTCACCCTCGGACACCTCGACCAGCGTTACCCGCCGCGGCTCGCCTTCGCGGGCAACCGGCATCCGATTCTCGTTCTCGACCGCGCCGAGGACTTCGACGCGTTCACCTTCGATCCGGTCGCCGTGCGGCTTCTGATGGACCGGCAGGGCTGGGCGGGCACCGTGACCGTGCTGCACGGGCTTTCGGCGGAATCGTTCGAGGCCCGCAACCTCTTCCCGGTCGGGCGCATCACCGAGGACCCTGCCACCGGATCTGCGGCTGCCTCACTCGGCGGGTACCTGCGTGCGTTGAACCTCGTGGTGCCGCCGGCGACCGTGAGCGTGCGCCAGGGCCGGCACGTCGGCCGGCCCAGTTCTCTGGAGATCAGCATCGCGGCCACGGGCGGCATCACCGTGAGCGGCGGAGCGGTGCCGATCGCCGGATGATGCCATGCCCCGCGACGCCGTGAAATCCGTTCCCATCCGAATGCGGAGGGGCTCCGAACAGAGAGAGCACCGAAGCACAGACGGTGCGGTCGCCCGAGGCCGCGATTGAGGGATCCTGGCCGATCCGTGGGCGACCTCGAGGGTCCCGCGCCCGAACGCGGGGCCCTCAATCCCGTCTTCGGTCCCGAGGCGTGAGGTGTTCGCGTGTCAGCGCCGGAAGCGCCAGCCCGTGATCCAGTCGGGGTCCTCGCCGTTCGTGTAGGCGTACTCGCGCGCCTGCTCCCGCCGCGCGCGCCACTCGTCGGCCACCTCCGAGATTCCGGGACTGGCCGCCAGGCCGGGAACGCGGTGCAGCACGTCGAGGGCGAGCCGATAGCGGTCCAGGTCGTTCAGGTGCACCATGTCGAACGGCGTGGTCGTCGTGCCCATCTCCTTGAAACCCCGCACGTGAATATTCGCGTGGTTCGTGCGCCGGTAGGTGAGCTGGTGGATGAGCGCCGGATAGCCGTGGAAGGCGAAGATCACGGGCCTGTCTTTCGTGAAGAAGGCGTCGAAGGCGTCGGATTCCAGTCCGTGGGGATGCTCCGCGGCATCCTGCAGGCGCATGAGGTCGACGACGTTCACCAACCGGATGCGCAGGCCGGGCACCTTCTCGCGCAGCAGCTGCGCCGCGGCGATCGCCTCGAGGGTGGGCACGTCGCCCGCGCAGGCGATGACGACGTCGGGATCGAGCCCGGGGTCGTCTTCGCTGCCGGCCCAGTGCCAGATGCTGAGGCCGGCCTCACCGTGCGCCCGCGCCTCCTCGATCGAGAGCCACTGCGGCTCCGGTTGCTTGCCGGCGACGACGACGTTCACGTGGTCGAGGGTGGTGAAGCAGTGCTCCATGGTCACGAGCAGGGTGTTGGCATCCGGCGGGAGGTAGACGCGAACGACCTCGGCCTTCTTGTTCACGACGACGTTGAGGAAGCCCGGATCCTGGTGGGAGAAGCCGTTGTGGTCCTGACGCCACACGTGCGAGGAGAGCAGGTAGGTGAGCGAGGGGATGGAACCGCGCCACGGGATGTGATCTGAAGCCTGGATCCACTTGGCGTGCTGGTTGAACATCGAGTCGACGATGTGGATGAACGCCTCGTACGAGGTGAGCAGGCCGTGGCGGCCTGTGAGCAGGTAGCCCTCGAGCATGCCCTCCATGAGGTGCTCGCTGAGCGCTTCGATCACACGCCCGTTGCGCGCCAGGTGCACGTCGCCGTCGACGAGCTGCTCGCCCCACACCCGCTCGGTCACCTCGAAGACGGCATCCAGGCGGTTGGAGGCGACCTCGTCGGGCCCGAACAGCCGCCAGGTGGTGCGGTTGCGTTCGATGAGGTCGCGCAGCCAGTATCCGAGCACGCGAGTGCTCTCGCCCTCGACCCAGCGGGATTCGGGAATCTCGAGCGCGTGCTCCTCGATGGCCGGGAGGTCGAGCGGGCGGTAGATGCCGCCGTTGGTATGCGGGCTGGCGCTCATGCGGATGGAGCCGGACGGCCGCAGCGGCGCGAGGAGGGGAATGGGTTGGCCCTCGTCGTCGAAGAGCGCCTCGGGGCGGTAGCTGCGCATCCACTGCTCGAGCTGGGCGAGGTGCTCAGGGTTATCGCGCACTCCCGCGAGCGGAACCTGGTGCGAGCGGAAAGTGCCCTCGACAGCGAGTCCGTCGACGGACTTGGGTCCCGTCCAGCCCTTGGGCGTGCGCAGCACGATGAGCGGCCAGACGGGGTCGGGGTCGGCGCCATCGCCCGTGCGCGCCTCATCCCAGATGGCCTGGATGCGGTCGTAAGCCTCGTCGATGGCTGCCGCCATGCGCTCGTGAACGAGCATCGGGTCTTCGCCATCGAATCCGCCGGTGACGAGCAGGGGCTCGTAGCCGTTGCCGCGGAAGAACGCGATCAATTCCTCTTCCGGAATACGGGCAAGCAGCGTGGGATTGGCGATCTTGTAGCCGTTGAGGTTCAGGATGGGCAGCACCGCGCCATCGGTCTTCGGATCGATGAAGGCGTGCGCGCGCCAGCTCGCGGCCAGCGGCCCGGTCTCGGCCTCGCCGTCGCCGATGACACACGCGACCACGAGTTCGGGGTTGTCGAGCGCCGCGCCGTAGGCGTGCATGAGGGAGTAGCCGAGCTCGCCGCCCTCGTTGATCGAGCCGGGCGTCTCAGGAGCGGCGTGCGAGGGGATGCCTCCGGGGAAGGAGAACTGCTTGAACAGCCGGTGCATGCCCTGCGCATCCGAGGTGATCGCCGGGAACAGCTCGGAGTAGGTGGCGTCGAGCCAGGCGTTCGCGACCATGGCCGGACCGCCGTGGCCCGGGCCGCAGACGTAGATGGTGGGAACGCCGCGCTGCACGATGGCCCGGTTCAGGTGCGCGTACACGAGGTTCAGCGCCGGCGAGGTTCCCCAGTGGCCCAGCAGACGCGGCTTGATCTGGTCGCGCTCGAGCGGCCGGCGCAGCAGCGGGTTGTCGAGCAGGTAGATCTGGCCGACGCTGAGGTAGTTGGCCGCACGCCACCACGCGTCGACGACGTCGAGGTCGACGGCTGCGGCAGCCGCATCCCTCGCCGAGCGGTGCGCCGAGTTCTTGGCGGCGGAATTCGCCGCGGATGCTGGTGCGGTTGACATGCCTGCCTCCGGGTCCCCGATCGGCCGCGCGGGATGTCGCCCGGTCTCTTCGAGACTAGGCGGAGGCACCGAGTCGGGGCTAGGGGTGCTCGGGAGTGCATCGAAAGGGCCGATGCACCCGTGGTGGGCGGCAGGATGGGAACGGACGAGAGGAGTCGGATGCCGTTCTACACCGCCGATGGCCGGGGACTGACGAGCATCGAGCTTGCGCAGGTGCCGCCCGACGGCGACCGGTTCCAACTGCGATCGGCGATCGTCTACCTCGATGCGGTCACCGGTGCGCGCCTCGAAGCGCCCGCGCACGTGCCGCAGGAGCATCCGAGCCGGGAGGAGTCCACCGATCTCGCGAGCGTTCCGCAGTTCCTGTGGAGCTTCATCGCGAGTTACGGGCGGCAGTCGGCGGCGGCGATCGTGCACGACGCGCGCTCGGTTCGAGCCAGGGGGCTGGGCGACGACGCGGCGGCGCTCGTGCAACGACGGCAGGACGACGCTTCGTTCCGTCGCGGACTGCGCGAGCAGGGCGTTCCGCTGCTGCGCTCGTGGCTGATGTGGTCGTGGGTCGCCGCCGAGCGCTACCTCAGCCATGCGCGCCCGCTCGGGATTCTGCTCGTGGCTCAGGTGGTGCTCAGCGTGGTCGTTGTCGCCGCATCCGTCGTGCTGGCCTTCGGCAGCCCGTGGTGGCTGCTGCTGGTGCTGCTGCCCGCGCTCGTGGCGCTGCCGTGGGGGAGGGATGCGGGCCTCGCGGCCCTGCTCTCGTACGGCAGTGCCTTCGTTGCGCCCCTGCTGCTGTTGCACCTGCTCTCGCTGGCGCCGTTCCGCCTCGTCGAGTTCGTGGTCGAGCTCGCGGTGGGCGGCCGGCCGGCATCCGTGCTGCGGCCGACGCTGACGCGCCGCTGAGCGGCGGGGAGCGGCGGCCGCCCCCCGGATGCCGCGTTGCGCCACCTCCCCGGCCCTTGCGCCCCTTCTTCTGGCGCAACGGCCCCCGAGGTGGCGCAACCGCGGCGGACGCCGGCGGCCAGCAGCGGCGCCGGCCAGGAGCGGCGGCAGCCACCAGCGGCGGGCGGCAGCGGCGGCGGCCGGCAGCAGCGGCGGCCAGGAACAGCGGCGGCGCCGGCGGGTGACAGAATGGCCGCATGCCTGAACTGCCCCCGACCGGCCGCGCCGGCCGCAAGCCCATGAGCGGCATCGTCGCGTGGCCGCTCGGTCTCGTCATCGGCGGCATCCTCGGCGTCGCGCTCGGCTACGCCCTCGACAGCGTGATCGCGGGAGCGCTCATCGGGATCGGCATCGGAATCGCGTGCGGCGTTCTCTTCTCACCGAACACGCCGCGCGAACGGCGTCGGTCCTAGCGGAGAACGGGACGACCGCGCGATCGGTGTCGGCCTCGGCGGACGACGGAATCCGTCTCCGCCGCCGCTTCTCATGAGAGCGCCAGCATCCCGGCGGCGGTGAGTGCGAGCGCGAGGCCGGCCCACTGCACGGGCGCGATCCGCTCCTTGAGCACGAGAGCGGCGAGCAGGATGGTGCCGGCCGGGTAGAGCGCCGTCAGCACGCTCATCACACTGAGGTCGCCGATGCGGATGCCGATGAGCAGCAGGGTGTTGGCGACGACATCGATGAGACCGCTGGCGATGGCGATGAGGATGCCCATCTTGCGTCGCTGCGCCACGGTCCCCTCTACGGTGGCGAGGCTCACGGGGGCGAGCGTGCTGGTCGCAGCGCCCGACAAGGAGGGGGCGCTCGGGATGACAGGCTCACGGGATTCGCGTAGGGCATCCGCGGCGCCGGTCGCAGCCGACGCCCCGGTACCCGACTGGACGCGTCGGCGCGCTGCGAAGACGGCGATCACGCCGAGTGCGGCGAACGTGATCGTGGCGTTCACCCCGCGGTTGAGAACGAGGGGCAGCAGCCCACTGTCGACGGGGGTCAGGTCAACGAGGATCATGAAGGCGCCCATGGCGACGCCCGCCCCGATCGCCATCAGAATGCCCTTGAGGCTGGGCCGAACCGCGCCCTTCTCGGGAACGAAACCCACGAGAACGACGGCCACGAGCGCGAGCCCGAGCGCCCAGTAGCCCAGCGGAGCGAGGCGCTCGCCGCCGAGCAGCCCCGCGGTCATGGGAACGATGGCCGAGACAACGGCGGTCAGCGGCGACAGTATGCTCATCGGTCCGATCGCAAGGCACGCGTACAGCAGAGAGATGGCGAGGGCACCGCTGACGCCCGAGAGGGAGCCCCACAGCACTACGGATGCCGACCAGGCGCCTCCGACGAACGGAAGCGCCAGTAGCAGGCCGACCAGACCGGTCAGAGCCGCCGTCGCTGTCGCTGCAACGGCTCTGATGCGTCGAGCGGCCAGTCCGCCGAGAAAGTCGGCCGACCCGAAGATGAGCGCACCGACGACGCCGACGATCGCTGTGAGCATGGCCTCCAGCCTAAGGGTGGCATGGCATCCGGAATGCAGGACGAGCGGCACGGCGAGGCCGCCACAACCTCGCCGTGACGCTGATCCTGCGGTTGCGCTGCGCGGGGGCGGACGGATGCCGCGGTCACGGTGGCCGGGCATCCGAAATGCAGGACGAGCGGCACGGCGAGCCCATTACAGCCCCGCCGTGACGCTGATCCTGCGGTTGCCGAGCGACTTGGCGTCGGATGCCTGCGCCGGCCGGTCCCGTAGGCTGGAGGCATGACCGGACGCGGCGCGCGCGTTGGCCGCGGGGTCGCCGCGGCCGCCGTCGCAACCCTGCTCGCCGCGCTGTCGCACACGCTCGGCGGCGGCTCGGTCCCACTCGGCCCCGGTGCACTGCTCGCGTTCGCCTTCTCGGCACTGACCTGCATCGCGCTCGCCGGCCGTAATCTGTCGCTGCTGCGCCTGGGCGCATCCGTGGTGCTCAGCCAACTCGCCTTCCACGCGCTCTTCGTCGTCAGCGGAGGAACGGCCGTCGCGCATTCCGGTCATCACCTCACCGCGGCCGGCATGACGAGCGAGCTCGCGGCTGTGCCGATGCCGGCGTCGCCCCACCTGCACAATGGCGTTGCCATGTCGATCGCGCACCTCTGCGCGGCCGTTCTCACGATCGCGGCGCTGCACCGCGGTGAACGCACGCTGCGGGCACTGTCGTCGCTGCTCGCACGCGCCGTCGGCACCCTGGTGCGCCTGCCGCAGCTCGTGCCGATCGCGATCGCCCGCATCCGCCCGGATGCGACGCTTCCGCTTCGGGGCGACGTCGCGCCCCGCCTCTCGTCGATGCGGCATCGAGGGCCGCCGGTTCTGCTCGCGTTCGCCTAGAGCGCCCCAAACCGCATCCCTCCCCGCGCCGAACACCGCCTGACGGCTCCGGCCCGACGGCCCCCGCCTGACGGCTCCCGCCTGACGGCTCCCGCCTGACGGCTCCGGCCTGACGGCTCCGGCCTGACGGCTTCCGCCTCACGGCTCCGGTCGGCGCGCATCGACTTGTAAGGACTCCCATGAAATCCCGTACCCCTGCCCTCGCCGCCGCCGCACTCGGCGCCGGTCTGCTGTTCGCCGTCGCCGCACCCCTCTCTGCAAGCGCCCATGTCGAGGTGACTCCCGACGCCACAGCCGCCGGCGGCTACAGCGTTCTCACCTTCTCGCTGCCGCACGGTTGCGACGGCTCACCCACCACGAGCCTGGCCATCCACATTCCCGAGAGCATCATCTCCGTCACCCCGACCGTGAACCCCGGCTGGACCGTGTCGAAGGTCACCGAGGCGCTCGCCAAGCCGATCACCGACGGCGACGACACGATCACCGAGCACGTCGGACAGGTCGTGTACACGGCAAAGGACCCGCTTCCGGCCGACCTGCGCGACACCTTCGCCCTCTCCCTGCCGCTGCCGAAGGATGCGGCCGGCAAGACGCTCGAGTTCCCCGTGACGCAGACCTGTGAACAGGGTTCCGTCGAGTGGAACGAGAAGACGCCCGAGGGCGGCGACGAGCCCGAGCATCCGGCGCCCGCCATCACGGTGACCGCGGCCACGGGCGACGAGCACGGCGGTTCCGAGCATTCGGACGACGCCACTGCGAGCTCCTCGACGACGGATGCCGCGGCTCAGCCCGACGTTCTGGCTCGCGTGCTCGGCATCGCGGGGCTCGTGGTGGGGGTGATCGGCGTGGTGATCGCCGTGGCCTCCCGCCGGCGCGCGGCGGCGAAGTAGCGTCGTGGCCCGCCACACCGTCCCCTCCTCACCGGTGACCGAACGCGCCACCGGCCGGTTCGCTCGCGTCGGTCGCGTCGGCGTCCGGTCGGGGCGGCCGGCTCGACGCGGCGGGCGCCTCGCGGCGCTGGCGGCTGGCGTCGCGCTCGTCGCCGCATCCGTGGCGGTGGCCACGCCCGCGTTCGCCCACAACTATCCGATCGGATCGACCCCGGCCAATGGAGCCACAGTCACGGAGCAGCCCGGAACGATCTCGCTCACGACGAACGACAACCTGCTGGACTTCGGCAGCAGTTCGGCGATGCGCGTGTCGGGGCCGGAGGGTGCGGTGCGGTACTACGGCGACGGCTGCGTGAGCATCGAGGGGCCGACCCTCTCGATGGATGCCGAACTCGGCCAGCCAGGAACCTACACGGTCACCTGGCAGGTGGTCTCGACCGACGGGCATCCGGTGTCGGGACAGTTCACGTTCGACTGGCAGCCGGCAGCCGAAGTGGTGCTGGCCACGGGGAGCGCGCAGCCGCCGACCTGTGCGACGGCGGCTCCGGCCGACGGTTCCGGACAGACTTCCCCGGCCGCTGCTCCCGCAGAGGGCGCCGCCGCGTCACAGGGAGCCCTCACCGACATCCTGTGGATCGGCGGCGCCGTCGTGGCGCTCGCGCTCGCCGCCGGCATCACGCTGTTGGTGCTGCGGAGGCGCGAGCCGAAGCCCTAGCACCGAGCCGCCGTACACCGCCCGGTGCCGCTGTTGCGCCACTACCGCGGCCGTTGCGCCAGAACAACTGGCGCAACGGGCCGCGAAGTGGCGCAGCGCACAGGGCCGCCGGTCGCGTGGGCGGTCCCACGTAGACTCGGCGGGTGAGTTGGAGCGCAGAGCCGGCATGGGATGAGCCTCCCCTCGACGACGGCGCACCCCTCGACGGCGGTGGCTTCGGCGGCGCGTCAGACGGCGGCTTCGACGGCCAGAACGGCGGTCCTGACGAGTGGCTGCCGCCGAGCGACGCCGAGCTCGAGCAGCTCGCCGGTTACTCCGCACGGGATGCCGGCGGCACCCATTCCGCGGCGCGGGCCGGCGGCACCCGTTCCGCGGCGCCCACCGGCGGCACGCGGCCCGCGGCATCCGTGCGTCGTGCCTCGCCTGCGCGCTTCACCTCGGCGACGGATGCGCTGCGCACGGTCTTCGGCTACGACCACTTCCGCGGCGAGCAGGCGCAGATCATCGAGCAGGTCGCCTCGGGCGGCGATGCCGTCGTGCTCATGCCCACGGGTGGCGGCAAGAGCCTGTGCTACCAGATTCCCGCTCTGCTGCGTGCGGGCACCGGCGTCGTGGTCTCCCCGCTCATCGCCCTCATGCACGACCAGGTCGACGCCCTCGAAGCAGTCGGCGTGCGGGCCTCCTACCTCAACTCCACGCAGACGGCCGCCGAGCGCGCGGTGGTCGAGCGGGCGTACCTGTCGGGCGAGCTCGACCTGCTCTACATCGCGCCGGAGCGTCTGAACTCCGAATCCTCCAAGCGATTCCTCGCCGCGGGCACCATCGCGCTGTTCGCGATCGACGAGGCGCACTGCGTGAGCCAGTGGGGGCACGACTTCCGTCCCGACTACCTCGCCCTGGGCGACCTCGCCGAGCGTTGGCCCGACGTTCCCCGCATCGCGCTCACGGCCACCGCCACCGAGGCCACGCACCGCGAGATCGCCGAGCGCCTGCATCTCGGTCGCGCCCAGCACTTCGTCTCGAGCTTCGATCGTCCGAACATCCAGTACCGCATCGTGTCGAAGAACGAGCCGCGCAAGCAGCTGCTCGACTTCATCCGCACCGAGCACCCGCGCGATGCGGGCATCGTCTACGCCCTTTCGCGGGCGACGGTCGAGAAGACCGCCGAGTTCCTGCGGGCGAACGGACTGGATGCTGTCGCCTACCACGCCGGACTCGATGCCCCCCTGCGCGCACGGGCCCAGTCGCGGTTCCTGCGGGAGGACGGGGTGATCGTCGTGGCCACGATCGCCTTCGGCATGGGCATCGACAAGCCCGACGTGCGCTTCGTGGCCCACATCGACCTGCCCAAGTCGGTCGAGGGCTACTACCAGGAGACCGGCCGCGCCGGCCGAGACGGCGAACCCTCGACGGCATGGATGGCCTATGGCCTGCAGGATGTCGTGCAGCAGCGCCAACTCATCGACAAGTCGCCGGGCGACCCCGTGTTCAAGCGCCGGCTCGGCCAGCACCTCGACGCCATGCTCGCCCTCTGCGAAACGGTCGAGTGTCGCCGCGTCAACCTGCTCAGCTACTTCGGGCAGCCCTCCACGCCCTGCGGCAACTGCGACACCTGCCTCACGCCGCCGGAATCGTGGGACGGTACCGTTCCGGCCCAGAAGCTGCTCTCGACGATCGTTCGGCTCAAGCGCGAGCGGGGCCAGAGCTTCGGAGCGGGCCAGAGCATCGACATCCTGCGCGGCAAGAGCACGCCGCGCACCGAGCAGTGGGGGCACGAGCGCCTCGCGACCTGGGGAATCGGCGCCGACCTGAGCGAGCAGCAGTGGCGCGGAGTCATTCGGCAACTGCTCGCGCAGGGGCTGCTCGCCGCGCAGGGCGAGTACGGCACGCTCGCGCTGACGGATGCCGGCGCCGCCGTGCTCTCCGGCGCGCGCACAGTGATGCTGCGCACCGAACCCGACCGTCCGGCGGGCCGAGCGGCGCGCTCGGCACGATCGGCGCCCGCCGACCTCGCCGTGGAGCATCGCGGGCTGTTCGAGGCCCTGCGCGCGTGGCGTGCCGGCGAGGCGCGCGAACAGGGCGTGCCCGCCTACATCGTCTTCGGCGATGCGACGTTGCGGGCCGTCGCCTCCGCCCGCCCGGCCTCGACGGCGGCCCTCGCCGGCATCCCGGGAATCGGCGAGAAGAAGCGCGAGCAGTACGGCGAGAAGCTGCTGGCCGTCGTGGCGTCCGCGGCAGACTGACGCCGCCGCTCCCGCCGCCTGGCGACGCCGTCGCCGGCACGTGTGAGGGTTGAGGCGCCGCTCCTGCTGACCTCGCCGCCCGCCGCACCGATCCCCCGCCACCGCACCGTCGTTCCCTCGCGGGCGCGCCGTCGTCGCGGCGGATAGATCCGCTGTCAGGCTGATTCTGCTGACGTGTAGTAGTTGATGTGATACAGTACTTGTCGTGATGAACATTCCGGACGCCGCGGCCGCAGCAGAGAGCGGCGCCTTCGCGGCCGACCTGCTGCGCGGGCACACCGACACGATCGTGCTCGGCATCCTGCGCCGGGCCGACCGCTACGGCTTCGAGATCTACAAGGCCATTCGCGACGCAACCGGCGGTAAGCACGAGATCAAGGAGGCGACGCTCTACGCGACCTATCGCCGCCTCGAGAAAGACGGCCTCGTCGAGTCGTACTGGGGGGATGAGACCCAGGGCGGTCGCCGCAAGTACTACCGCATCACCGACGCCGGCCGCGCCGTCTACTCGGGCAACGTCTCGGCCTGGGTCGCGACGCGACGCATCATCGACTCCCTGCTCGACGTGAAGGACACGAACAATGGCTGACCCCACCGCTCCCCGCCCGGCGGGCGGCGACATCCACCGCCTGCTCGACGAGGCCTTCCTCGGCGTCGGCATGACCCCCGACGCCCAAGACCTCAAGGAAGAGGTGCGCGCCAACCTCCTCTCCCGTGTCGCCGACCTCGAGGCCGCCGGCGCGACCCCGTCGGATGCCGCCCGCCAGGCGATCGCGGAGCTGGGCGACGTGCGTGAACTCGTCGCCGAATCGCTCGCGGTCGGGCCGAACGCATCCGGTGGCCCGATGCCCGCGCAGAACGCGGCGTTCCGGCTGGGCCGAGTGCGGCCGAAGCCGGGATTCGTCGTGGGTATCGTCGTCGCATCCCTCGTCGCCGCGGCAGGGCTTCTGCTCGCCGCGCTCGGCGCGACCGGCGTGCTGAACCTTCCGATCGGCGCCATCATCGCGCTACTGGGACTGGGTTGCGTCGGCATCGGGTGGATCGTCGGCGACGCGCTCACCCAGGAGACGACGACGAACCACCCGATGCCGGTGCGTCGCGCCGTCGGCTACGGGGTCGCGTCGTTCCTCACCCTCCATGGTCTCGGCTTCGGCGGCCTCGTCGCGCTCGCAACCCTGCCGCTGTGGGGCCTCCTGTTCGCGGGGCTGGGCGTGGTGCCGGGCATCGTGCTGTTCTCGTTCCTCGGAGCCACCCAGACCAATCGCCACAAGGCGTGGGTGCGGGCCGCCCAGCAGGAGTGGAACGTCGGCAACCGCTTCGAGGAGGAGCCCGAGACGGCCGCGCGGTTCGGCATCTACACGGTGGTCATCTGGATCGTGGCCTTCGCCGTCTTCATCGTGCTCGGCTTCACCATCGGCTGGCTGTGGTCCTGGCTCGCGCTGCTCGGCGGCTTCGCGGCCATGATGCTGCTGCTGGCCCGGATGCTGTTCGGGCCGAAGAAGCACTGAGACCGAACCGGCACCGACGGCAACAGGTGCGGGGTCCCGACAGACGCCGCGAACGCCACCACAGACACCGCCCGCGGGAGCGGTCATCCCGTGACAACAGAAGAACAAAGAAAGCGGCGATCCGGATGCGGCAACATCCGAACCGCCTCGCAACCGAGTCGTTCAGCGTGAGCCGAATCCGTCAACCAGTGCGTGCCGCCAGTTTACCGGCGACTGCTGCGACGACTCCGAATCGATCAAGGAGTGCAGCATGACTGCAGCGACACCGGGGCTGGCGCTCGAAGCCAGGAACCTCGTCAAGACCTATCCGGCAGGCCGCGGCAAGCCGCGCCTCACCGCCCTCGACGGGCTGAGCTTCTCGGCGCGGGTGGGCACCGTCTTCGGCCTGCTCGGACCCAACGGGGCCGGCAAATCGACCACCGTGAAGATCCTCTCCACGTTGGCCCAGGCCGACTCCGGCGAGGCCTATGTCGCCGGGGTCGATGTGCGGGATTCCGCGCGGGTGCGCCGCTCGATCGGCTTCGTCGCACAGAAGCAGGTCTCCGACCCGATGGACACGGGGCGCGAGAACCTCGTACTCGCCGGCCAGCTGCAGGGCATGGCGACGCGTGACGCCGGCATCCGTGCCGACGAGTTGCTGGAACGGTTCGCCCTCACCGCAGCTGCCGGCCGGCAGGTGAAGACGTACTCGGGCGGCATGGTGCGCAAGCTCGACGTGGCCATCGGCCTCATGCACACCCCCTCGGTGCTCTTCCTCGATGAGCCGACCACCGGCCTGGATCCCGAGGCGCGCGCCGAGATGTGGTTCGAGATCGAGCGGATGGCCGCCCAGGAGCACATGACCGTGCTGCTGACGACGCACTACCTCGAGGAGGCGGACCGGCTCGCGGATCGCCTCGCGATCGTCGATCATGGCCGGGTCGTCGCCGAGGGCACGCCCGAGGAGCTGAAGGCCGGGCTGCGCGGCGACGCCGTCGTGCTCGAGCTGCATGACGCGGGTCGCATCTCCGAGGCGCTCGCCGTGGTGGGCCGCATCCGCGAACTGCGCGAGATCGCCGTCGACGGCCGCATCCTGCGCGCCCGTGCGGATGCCGGGGGAGCGGCCCTGCCGATCGCCCTCACCCTGCTCGACGGCGCCGGCCTGTCCGTCGCCTCCGCCACCGTTGCCCGGCCCAGCCTCGACGACGTCTACCTCGCCCACACCGGGCATTCCTTCGCCTCAGCGCACAGCGCCGGCTCCGCATCCCTCGAGGAGGTCGCATCATGACCACGGCTCTCGCCACCCCGGTTCGCACGACGACGGATGTCGCCGGACCCACCTTCCTGCGCCACACCGCATACCTCACGCTGCGCCACCTGCGTGCTGCCGTGCGCATCCCGGCCTTCATCGTCATGAACCTCGTGCAGCCGCTCATCTGGCTGCTGCTGTTCGGGCAGCTCTTCAAGAGCGTGGTCGAGATTCCCGGATTCTCGGGCGGCGCGAACTACCTCGAGTTCCTCACGCCGGGCATCGTCGCGATGATGGCGCTGTTCGGCAGCGCGTGGGCGGGCACGAGCTACATCCAAGACATGGATCGCGGTGTCATGGATCGCCTGCTCACCTCGCCGACCAACCGCGGCGCCATGATGGTCTCGACGCTGGTCTACCAGGCGATCCTCACGCTGGTTCAGTCGCTCATCGTCATCGGCGTCGCGTGGTTGCTCGGCGCACGGTTCGACGGCGGCTTCACCGGCATCCTCGTGCTGCTGCTCGCTGCCATGCTGCTCACGGCCGCCTTCTCGGCGCTCTCGAACGCCGCTGCGCTGCTCGCCCGCAACCAGACCGTGCTCATCGGGCTCTCGCAGCTCATCACGATTCCGCTGATGTTCCTCAGTTCCGCCCTCATGGACCTGAAGCTCTCGGCGGACTGGGTGGCCAACGTTGCCGCCTTCAACCCGTTCGAGTGGGCGGTGGTCGCCGGGCGCGAGGCGCTGCTCTCGGCCGATCCCGACTGGGCGTCGGTCTGGCTGCACCTCGGCTACCTCGCGCTGTTCACGGCCGTGCTCGCCTGGGTGGCCACGCGCGCCTTCCGCACCTACCAGCGCAGCGCCTGACCGCAACGGATGCGGCGGCCCCTCCCTTCCGTCGCACCTCCGCCCCACTGGGCCCGGCGCCGCATCCGTTGCTCCACTTGCACGGCCGTTGCGCCAGAAGATCTGGCGCAGCGGCCGCGCAACTGGCGCAACAGGCGCCGGCCGCGGCGGCGCACGAGGCGGAGCGGATGCTGCGCGCTCGCCCTAGCCGCAGCTCCCGCCGTCCCGATAGCGTGAGGGCCACACCCCTGAGGCGAGGAGAACACCTGTGAGTGGAGTCAACACACGCCCGGGCGGCGTCACGTTCATCGCGGTGCTCATCTGGATCCAGGGTGCGCTCGACGTTCTCGGCGGCGTGCTGCTGCTCATCGCCCAGGGCGTCGAGGGTGCCGCGGATCCCTTCGGCGGGCCGGCCGGTCTCATCACGAGTGCGATCGTGTCCATCCTTCTCGGCCTCATCATCATCGTCGTGGCCCGCGGCCTGCTGCGCGGAAGCCGGGGCGCGCGCACCGTCGTTACCGTGATCGAGGTGCTCACGCTGCTCAGCGCCGTCTTCCTGGCCTTCGCCGCCCCAGCGCAGTTCCTCAGCTCGGTCCTGACCGGCCTGATCGCGCTCGTCGTGATCCTGCTGCTGTGGACCGGCCGCGCCGCATCCTTCTTCCGCGGCTGACCGCCCACGCAACCGCGCCCTCCTCTCCTTCACCGTTGCGCCACTTGGAGTGCCCCTGCGCCAGAACGACTGGCGCAACGGCCGCCGAAGTGGCGCAAGACCGTGTCGCGCGTCGGGCGCAGCGCGAGCCGCGGTGCCAGCGGAGATCGACAACCGGATGCGGTGCCCTTTGTCGGATGCCACAACAGCACGCCACCGCATCCGCCCGGCATTTGTAGCCGCGGCACCCCCCGTTTCACTCGCGGCCGCGGCGCTCGTACCGTGGAGGGGATTTCGCAATGCACGAGTGAGGACCATCGATGGTAGACACTGCAGTTCGCTCCCACACCGACGAGCCCGCCGAGGCCCGACGGCCCACCGCGACCGCCGCAGCACCGCTCACCGACACGGGTCCGATCACCGTTCCCGGCCAGGCCGGAGCGCCGCGGGTGGACGTGCAGGCGCTGAGCCGCCAGCTGCTCGGCACGTGGCCGGATGTGCGCCTCGCCGCCCGCGAACTGACCGCCGACCCGCGGATGCAGCGCATCGAGGGGCAGAGCAAGGAGGAGCACCGCGAACGCGTCTTCGAGCAGCTCAAGCTGCTCGTGCAGAACGGCCAGGTGCACCGCGCCTTCCCGACGCACCTCGGCGGGATGGACGATCACGGCGGAAACATCGCCGCCTTCGAGGAACTCGTCACCGCCGACCCGAGCCTGCAGATCAAGTCGGGCGTGCAGTGGGGGCTCTTCGCAGCCGCCATCCTGCACCTGGGCACCGACTACCACCACGAGACCTTCCTGCCCGACACCATGAGCCTCAAGGTGCCCGGCGCCTTCGCCATGACCGAGACCGGCCACGGGTCGGATGTCGCCTCCATCGCCACGACGGCCACCTACGACGAGGTCAAGCAGCAGTTCGTGATCAACACCCCGTTCCGCGGGGCGTGGAAGGACTACCTCGGCAATGCGGCCGTGCACGGTACCGCTGCCGTCGTGTTCGCGCAGCTCATCACCAAGGGCGTCAACCACGGCGTGCACGCGTTCTACGTGCCCATCCGCAACGCGAAGGGCGGCTTCCTCAAGGGCATCGGAGGTGAGGACGACGGCTTGAAGGGCGGCCTCAACGGCATCGACAACGGCCGGCTGCACTTCACCAACGTGCGCGTTCCCCGCGTCAACCTGCTGAACCGCTACGGCGACGTGGCCGAGGACGGCACCTACTCGAGCCCGATCGCGAGCCCCGGCCGCCGCTTCTTCACGATGCTCGGCACCCTCGTGCAGGGTCGCGTCTCCCTCGACGGCGCGGCCACCCAGGCATCCGCGATCGCCCTGACGATCGCCCTCACCTACGCCAGCCAGCGCCGCCAGTTCACCGCATCCAGCGACACCGACGAAGAGGTGCTGCTGGACTACCAGCGCCACCAGCGCCGTCTTCTGCCGCGCCTGGCCACGACCTACGCGCAGACCTTCGCGCACGATGAGTTCCTGCAGAAGTTCGACGCCGTCTTCAGCGGCGCGGCCGATACCGACGATGACCGCCAAGACCTCGAGACGCTCGCCGCCGCGCTCAAGCCGCTCTCGACGTGGCACGCGCTCGACACCCTGCAGGAGTCGCGGGAGGCCTGCGGCGGGGCCGGTTTCCTCGCCGAGAACCGCTTCGTCGGCCTGCGTCAGGACCTCGACGTGTACGTCACCTTCGAGGGCGACAACAACGTGCTGCTCCAGCTCGTGGCAAAGCGCCTGCTCACCGACTACTCCAAGCAGTTCGCCAACGCGGATGCGGGGGCACTGGCCCGCTACGTCGTCACGCAGACCGCGAGCCGGGCCTACCACGGCACGGGGCTGCGCAGCCTCGGGCAGACGATCGCGGACTTCGGATCGACCGCCCGTTCCGTCGCCGGGCTCCGCACCGCTGCCACGCAGCGCGAGCTGCTGACCGACAGAGTCGAATCCATGGTCGCCGGCATCGGCGGCCGGCTGCGTGAGAGCCGAAAGCTCTCGAAGAAGGCCGCGGCCGACCTGTTCAACTCCCAGCAGAACGAGCTGATCGAGGCCGCCCGGGCCCACGGCGAGCTGCTGCAGTGGGAGGCGTTCACGCGTGCCGTCGATCGCACCACGGATGCCGGCACCAAGCAGGTGCTCACCTGGCTGCGCGACCTGTTCGGCCTCGGTCTCATCGAGAAGCACCTCGCGTGGTATCTCATGAACGGGCGCCTCTCGCCGAAGCGCGCGCAGGCCGTGACGGCTTACGTCGACCGGCTCATCACCCGCCTGCGCCCCCACGCTCTCGACCTCGTCGACGCCTTCGGCTACAAGCCCGAGCACCTGCGCGCGAGCATCGCGAGCGGCGCCGAGCAGGAGCGCCAGGACGAGGCGCGCGCGTACTACGCGGCGCTGCGTGCATCCGGAGACGCCCCGGTCGATGAGAAGACGCTGGTGAAGAAGAAGAAGAAGAGGTAAGGCGCATCCCGGCAAGCGGGCGGCATCTCGAGGATGCCGCCCGCTTCCGTCTGCTCAGCGCGAACCGGCCGCGAGCGCTCGCCTGTGCGCCTCGTGGTGATCTCACATCGGCTCCCAAGGCTGCGCCGATACCGTCGAGACGTGGTCGACACCAGCACCGAGGCATCCGTACACCCGCTCCTCACGCCGAACGCCGCACGGCTGTTCGAGGCGATGGACGGCGACACGATGGCCGACCTGGCCCGGCTGCGCACGGACTTCGACCGCTTCCTCATGCGCTACAAGTTCGGCATGGACGAGATCGAGACGAAGCTGACCATCCTCCGCGAGGAGTTCAGCCTCGTCGACGGCCACAATCCCATCGAGAACATCGGATGCCGCCTGAAGTCCATGGAGGGCATCCTCGAGAAGGCGGCGCGAAAGGGCATCGCACCGAGCTTCGACGCAATCAAGGCCGGCATCTCCGACATCGCCGGGGTGCGGGTCACCTGCAGCTTCATCAGCGACGTCTATCGCATCGTCGAACTGCTCACCTCGCAGCGCGACGTGAGCGTCATCGAGGTGAAGGACTACATCGCGCAACCCAAGCCGAACGGCTACCGCAGCCTGCACGTCATCATCGAGGTCCCCGTCTTCCTCTCCGGCGGCCCCGAGTCCGTGCGCGTCGAGGTGCAGTTCCGTACGATCGCCATGGACTTCTGGGCGAGCCTGGAGCACAAGACGTACTACAAGTACGACACGCAGGTTCCGCAGCACCTCATCGACGGGCTGACGGATGCCGCGGAGACCGCCGCACAGCTCGACGCCACGATGGAGCGGCTGCACCGCGAGGTGCGCGCGCTTCCGGCGGAGGCGCGCACGCGCAACCCTCGGGCCTTCGACGTCTGAGCCGCGCCTTCCGCTGACGCGGGGTTACTCCGCGGGCGGCTTCATGATGGCGCCCGTCGCGAGTCCGAACGCGGCGCCGGCCGCGAGCCACAGCCAGAATCCCGATATCAGGCTGATCACGAGGCCGATGATGAGGCCGATCACGACGCCGACGAGAATCTGCTTGCGTCGCGCCTGCGGCGTGGGGGTTTCGGCCATGCTCTCAGCGTAGTCGCGGCTCCGATGGGCTCCGGCGCATCTCGCGACGGCCCGATCCGCCCCGCAGCGCGAGTGTCGCCATCCCGGCGAGGGCGATGAGGGTGGCAGCGAAAACAGCGGCTGCGGGATCGCTGCCTGTAGCGGCCAAGCCGCCCGGGGTTCCGGTGCGGCTGCCCCCACCACCGGCGGGAGGCGCGGGAGGTGCGGGAACTGCGGCGAACGTGACGGATGCCGCGCTTGGGGCGAGCACACCGAACGTCGTGACCGCCGCGGGGTCGAGAACATAGGTTCCGCTGGTGGAGCTCGTGACGTCGAGCGAGACCGTGCAGGCGACATCCGTTCCGAGCAGGCTCGCGGTGACCGAGACCGTTGGGCCGGCGGCATTCACCGCGGCGGAGTCGCAGTCCGTGCTCGCCCGGGGGTCGGCAGCGGCGACCAGTCGGGCCGGCAGTGATGCGGAGAAGGAGAACCCCGGCTTGGGCCCCGACGGCACCGCCGGGAAGCCCGCCAGATACGTGTTCGTCACCGTGAAGGTCAGCCGAGCGGCTGAACCGGCGGGATACGCGTCACCGGAGGGGGGCGGGGCGATCGTGACGTCGAGTTGGGGCGTGATGTCGATCAGGGCGAGATTGTCGATCGCGTTGTCGTTCCCGCCTCCTCCGCCGAGCTCGTTGCGGACGGCGAGCGTGAGGTCGTCACCGGCGATGAGCACCCCCTGCCGGCCGACGAAGGTGCCGACATTGTCGCCGTTCAACTGATGCACGGGCAGGTCGCAGGCCGCGATCGGGCCGGCGAAGACCTCCGCGGCCGCGCCGGATCCATCGCTGATGGCCACGCTGAGGTCGACGGGGTTCTCCGTCCAGCAGTTCGCCTGCGCGACGTCGATCGACGCCGAGTAGAAGTGTCCGGGGGTCGCGGCGACGCTCGTCGACACCATGACCCCGGGAGGCGGGTCGCCCTCGGTGTACGCGGTCACCACGTGATTCGTCAGCGGATCGCGGCCCACGAGGCCGGGGTAGGGATAGTCAGGGTCGGCCGCCCACAGCCCGAGCGTCTCGGCCAGGTCGAGGCTGTCGCTCCATCCCGCCCCGCTGCAGTCCGCAGCCTGCGGAACGTCGGGATGCGGCGTCGGATCCTGCGCCGTCACGATCAAGCCATCGCAGAACTCGCCGTTCCAGCCCGGATCGGCGTCGTAGGTCTGGCCGGTGGCTCCCACGTAGCCGGGAACGGTCGGAGCGGCGCTGTCGGGATAGTCGTCGATGGTCTGCACGAAGGTCGCCGTGGTCGGCGGGGCATTCTCGAATCCCTCATAGAGCACGAGCCGCGGGGCGGCCATCGTTCCCGGCGACCCCGGCTCGGCGACACTCGCTCCGACGCCGCCGGAGACCGCGACGACGAGCCCCGCTGCAACCGCGGGGGCCAGCATCCGTGTCGGTCTCATGTGCGCGGCACCAGCCCGATGTCGCGCACCGCGGCGCGTTCCTGCTCGAGTTCCTCCACGGATGCGGTGATGCGCTCGCGCGCGAAGGCGTCGATCTCGAGGTCCTGAACGATGCGCCATTCCCCGTTCTTCGACTCGACGGGGAACGAGGAGAACAGGCCCGCGGGCACGTCGTACGAGCCGTCGGAGACGACGGCTGCGCTCGTCCAGCCGTGCGCCGTGCCGTGCACCCAGTCGCGCACGTGGTCGATGGCGGCGGACGCCGCGGATCCCACCGACGAGGAGCCGCGCACGTCGATGATCTCGGCGCCTCTGCGTGCGATGCGGGGGATGAAGACTTTCGCGAGCCAGTCGCCCACGTCTCTGCCGCCGAGCTTCTCGGCCAGCAAGTCGGGCACGCCGCGTCCTTCCGCCGTCGCATGCGACACGTCCGGGAACTGGGTGGCGGAGTGGTTGCCCCAGATGCTCAAGTCGCGCAGCTCGGAGACGGGAACACTGAGCGCCTGGGCGAGTTGGGCGAGCGCGCGGTTGTGATCCAGTCGCGTGAGCGCCGTGAACCGGTCGGGCGGCACATCGGGGGCATGGGCGCTCGCGATGAGGGCGTTGGTGTTGGCGGGGTTGCCGACGACGGTGACGCGCACGTCAGCCGCGGCGCTCGCGTTGATCGCCCTGCCCTGCGGCCCGAAGATGCCGCCGTTGGCCGTGAGCAGGTCGGCGCGCTCCATTCCCGGACCTCGGGGCCGGGCGCCGACGAGCAGCGCGATGTTCGTTCCCTCGAAGGCCGCCGCGGCATCCTCGAACACGTCGACGGAGCGCAGCAGGGGGAACGCGCCGTCTTCGAGCTCGAGTGCGGCGCCCTCTGCCGCCCGGACTCCTTGCGGGATCTCGAGCAACCGGAGGCGTACGGGCGTGTGCTCACCAAGCATCTCGCCCGCGGCGATGCGGAAGAGCAGCGCGTAACCGATCTGGCCACCGGCACCGGTGATGGTGACCGTCGAGGCATTCTCAGCCATGCTCCGACCATAGCGCGGTGCGTCGGGCCGTGGGGAGGTCTTCTGCGGAGCTCGGGCCTGTCGAAGGGAACCGAGTCCGCAGAAGCTGTTCCCTGAGCCTGTCGAAGGGAACCGAGTCCGCAGATACGACGGGTCGATCGCCGCTTCCACCCGCAGGAACTGCGTTCTCGGATGCGGTGCTCCCGTCCCAGCGTTGCTCGCGGCGCTTCGACAGGCTCAGCGAGCGGTGGCTGCGTCGTCGAGGCTGGGTCTGTTCCCTGAGCCTGTCGAAGGGAACCGAGCCCGCAAAAGTTGTTCCCTGAGCCTGTCGAAGGGAACCGAGTCCGCAGATACGGCGGGTCGATCGCCGCTTCCACCCGCAGGAACTGCGTTCTCGGATGCGGTGCTCCCGTCCCAGCGTTGCTCGCGGCGCTTCGACAGGCTCAGCGAGCGGTGGCTGCGTCGTCGAGGGTGGGTCTGTTCCCTGAGCTTGTCGAAGGGAACCGAGTCCGCAGAAGTTGTTCCCTGAGCGTGTCGAAGGGAACCGAGTCCGCAGATGTGGCGGGGCGCCGTCCCCGAGTCCGCAGAAATGGTGGGTGCACCGCCGCTGGAACCCGCAATTTCTGCGTTCTGGGGGTTGGGCTGCGTTCTGGGTGGCCGGATCGCGCTCCGGATCGGCGGGGGCCGCCCCGCATCCGCTCCTAGGCTGAGGCATGCGCGATTTCTACCCCGACATCGAGCCCTACGACACCGGGATGCTCGATGTCGGTGACGGGCAGTCCCTCTACTGGGAGACGTCGGGCAACCCCGAGGGCAAGCCCGTCGTCTTCCTGCACGGCGGCCCCGGGGGAGGAACGACGCCCACGCACCGCAGGCTCTTCAATCCCGAGAAGTACAGCATCGTGCTCTTCGACCAGCGGGGCTGCGGACGCAGCACGCCGCACGTGAGCGCGCCGGATGCGGACTTGTCCGCGAACACGAGCCATCACCTCGTCGCCGACATCGAGAGACTGCGAGAGCACCTCGGCATCGCGACCTGGCAGGTGCTCGGCGGATCGTGGGGAAGCGCCCTCGGCCTCGCCTACGCCGAGACGCATCCCGAGCGCGTGAGCGAGCTCATCCTCCGCGGCATCTTCACCCTGCGGCGCGTCGAGTTGGACTGGTTCTACGAGGGCGGGGCATCGGCACTGTTCCCTGACCTCTGGCAGGACTTCCTCGCTCCCGTGCCGGTGGATGAGCGCGGCCACCTCATGGCGGCCTACGCTCGGCTGCTCGCTGATCCCGACCCCGCCGTGCACCGCCCGGCGGCGATCGCGTGGTCGCGCTGGGAGTCCTCGACGATCACCCTGCTGCCCCAGCCCGCCACCATCGCCCGCTTCACCGAGCCCGACTATGCCGTGGCCTTCGCCCGCATCGAGAACCACTACTTCGTGCACGGCGGCTGGTGGGACGACGGCCAGCTCATCCGCGATGCGCCGAAACTCGCCGCCATCCCGGGCGTGATCGTGCAGGGACGGTACGACATCTGCACCCCCGCGATGACGGCGTGGGACCTGCACGAGGCCTGGCCGCAGGCAGAATTCCTGATGATTCCGGATGCCGGCCACGCCTTCGACGAGCCCGGCATCCTCGACGCCCTCATCACCGCGACCGACCGCTTCGCCGACTGGGCGTAGCGGAACGCCCCCATCCGCACCCCGGAGCGCCCCAGTTCGGGGCCGAGCCGTGTCTCTCGCCGGGTGGCGGGCAGGCCACGGTCAGCATGGCTCCGTGAACTACGACAACGGATTCGCGACCGCCGGCATCGTCGGCATCATCCTCTTCATCGTGCTCTACCTCGGGGTGGTGGCGCTGAGCCTGTGGGTGTTCTACCTGATCGTGCGCACCGCAGTGACCAACGGCATCCTTCGTGCCGACCAGAAGCGCTACGACCGCGGGTTGCCGCCGCGGTGAGCGCCCACTACCCGATAACGGCCGGCGCCGCCACCCGGCACGCGCGTCGCGGCGCACGGATACGGTTGTGCGCATGACTTTCGATGACAACGCCAAGATCGGCGGGGGCCGGGTCTCCAGGCGCGGCCGCAATGTAGGCATCGGCGCCGGAGTCGGCGGCATCGGCGTGATCGCCGTGGTGCTCATCGGCCAGTTCCTCGGCGTCGACCTCTCCGGCCTCGTCGGCGCGGGTGGCGGCGGCAGCGACTCCTCGAGCGACGAGGTGCTGCAGGGCTGCACGGGAGCGCAGGCGAACAGCGACGTCGAGTGCCGCATGCAGGGCGCGGCGCAGTCGCTCGACGAGTACTGGACCGCCGAGGCGCCCGCCCTGCAGGTGGCCTATCACTCGCCTCACTTCACCCTCTTCACCGACTCCGCCCAGACCGGATGCGGCGGCGCCTCGACCGAGGTCGGGCCCTTCTACTGCCCGCCCGACGAGACCATCTACCTCGACACCGCCTTCTACGACGAGCTGCGCAGCCAGTTCGGCGCCTCGGGCGGACCGCTCGCCGAGATGTACGTCGTCGCCCACGAGTGGGGCCACCACATCCAGAACCTGCAGGGCGCCCTCGAGGCCTCGCACGACGGCGACACCGGCCCGACTTCGGCGAGCGTGCGCACCGAACTGCAGGCCGACTGCTACGCCGGTTCGTGGGTCGCGGCCGCCTCGCAACAGAAGGATGCCGATGGCAACACTCTGCTGAAGCCTGTCACGAAAGAGCAGGTGGCCGACGCGCTGAACGCCGCAGCGGCGGTGGGCGACGACCGCATCCAGTCGGCCGCGGGCCAGGGCGTGAACCCCGAGACGTGGACGCACGGCTCGAGCGAACAGCGCCAGAAGTGGTTCGACGCCGGTTTCGACGGAGGACCGGCTGCCTGCGACACCTTCTCGGCGAGCGGTTCGGAACTCTAAGCCAGGTGTGCGGCGCCGGCTGTGCCGCGCTGAGTGGCGTGTAGGCGACCGACCACGAGGCTGAGCTGAACCAGGCCTCAGTGGCTGGCGGCCGGACGACCCCGACTGGACTCGTCGCGCTCCCAGACGCGCGGCCCGCGCGAGCGGAGCGCCCGCCACCGTCCGAGCAGCGAATAGGTGAGGTACGCCGCAGCGTCATAGGCCGCACCGGCGCTGCGTGCCGAGCGGGCGAGTTCGCGCACGGTCGATCCGGATGCGGTGGTGCCCGGCTGCTCAGCGTTGCCCCTGCTCTGGCGGGCCAGCACGGCCAGCAGCCCGGCGGAGGTGCGCGGTGTGGTGACGAGAACGGGCTCCGTCTCGATCACGGCCTTCTCATGGTCGGCGAAGATGCTGTCGATGTAGAGGTCGTCGGCGACGAGGTCGGGGAAGCGCACGAACCGGTCACGGCCGCGTCGGCTGAGGGCGTAGACGCCGGCTCCCCAGAGAGCGCCGCTCGTGGAAGGAATGCGCTGGCGGGCACGGTAGTACGCGCGCACGCCGGCGGATGCGCCCGTCACCTCGTAGCGGAAGAGCGGTCGTGCGGCCAGTGCCTCGTCGGCGGCGAGGGCTCCGAAGACCGCGGCAACCGCACTCGGCTCGATGAGGATGTCGGCGTCGAGGTACATGCGCGGCCAGAGGGTTGCGGCGGCATCCGCCGCGTTGAGTGCGACCACCTTCGACGCGACCTCCGTCTCGATCACACGGACACCGGGGTGCTCACGTGCGATCCGTGCCGTGGAGTCGGTGCAGCCGTTGCACGACACGATGACCTCGGTCGTGCCCGCATCCAGAAGCGGCTGGAGTGCGGCGAGAGTCGCCGGAATCGAGGCCTCCTCGTTGTGCGCCGGGATGATGATGCTTCCCCGCACGCTCGGGGAAGCGGGTGACAGCCTGCGCACGCAGTGTTCTCGTCGCGACGCTAGAGCCGCCGCAGCAAGCAGCCGTTCGTGCAGTGCGATGGCGCCGTATGTGGGCTCCTCCTTCTTCGTCTCCCTGTCCCCGCCGTCCCTTGCGTCCATGTCCCCATCTCCCCCCGGGTCGCCGTCTCGCTCAGGCGGCCGCATCCGTCGCCGCATCCGTGAGCGTGGTGCGGCTGTCGTCTGAACGTGGCTCGTGCAGGGTGGCGTCGGGCTCATACCAGGCGTCGATGCCGGCCGCCCGCACGCGGGCGAAGTACTCGAGCAACGCCGCCGGCTCTTCGATGGAGCGGGGCACCCCCAGGGTGTCGAAGACGTCGCGATGGATGAGGAGGATGCCGCTCGTGTCGGCGTCGACGCGATGCGGGTTCTCGTAGCTCTCGGGACGCGTGTCCGGGCCTGCAGGAGCGCCGGAGCCGAGCGCACGCATGAGCGTGCGGCGCAGCGACGGCGTGCGTACATGGGTGGTGCGTGTCAGGCCGTCGGCGCCGACGACTCGGGGCACCACGACCCCTGCGCCTTGGCGCGCCATTCGCGCGAGCATCGCGCGCACCGTTCCGGGGGCCGGCCGCACCCCCGCCGGCATCAGCAGCACGGTGTCGGCGTCGCCGATGAAGCGCAGTGCCGGAGCCAGTGGAGGGGCGTCTCCGGCGGTCTTCATCACGCAGGTGACGGGACCGGTGGCTGCGGCATCCAGTGCGGGGCCGAAGTCCGGGCCGGTGGCGGCGATGAAGCGCACCCGGGCGGTTCCGCATTCCAGGCTCACGGCGCTCGCCGTGCTCATGAGGTCGGGGCGAGAGTGGGCGCGCGGTGCATAGGCGATCACGCTCACATCGGCGTGCTCGCCCGCCGGCAGGAAGCGCCCGTCAGGGCTCGCGACGGGCGAGAGGAGCGTCTCTGCGCGCACCGGCGCGTCCCTCTCGCTGCGCCAGCGCGTGCGGCGCACGGCGAGGTAGGCGGGCGGATCCTCGATGAGGTAGCGGGTCGCGAGGCGCTTCGGCTCGAGGGCGAGACGCCACGCCCACTCCAGGCCGTGGTCGACGAAGAAGCGCGGGGCACGACTGACCCGTCCGGCGAGGAAGTCGACCACGGCGCCGAAGGCGAGCAGCACGCGCGCGCCCGTCTGGGATCCGTACCGGGAGATCCACAGTTCCTGCCGTGGCTTGCCGAGTCCCACCACGAGGATGTCGGTTCGTGCACGTGCGATCTCGCGGGCCAGCCGCTGGGAACGCTCGGTGTCGCTCAGGTCTTCGCGCGTCGGAGCCCAGAACCCCGTGACCTGCAGCGCCGGGTAGGCCTCTGTCAGCTGCGCTCGCAGCAGATCGTGGGTGCTCTCGGCGCCGCCGAGGAAGCCGACGCTCGTGCCGTTGCGCTCCGCGGCGGCGAGCGTGGGGGCGATGAGGTCGCTCCCGGCCAGGCGCGGCCAGGCGTGCCCGGTCATCCGCTTGGCCTGGGCCGCGAGGGGCGCGCCGTCGATGAGCTTGAGCCACTCGAGCTGGGCGTGCTCTCGCGCATCCAGCACACCGCTCCACGCCGAGCCGGCGCCGAAGTGGTGGATGTGGTCGAGGTTGATGGAGGCGACGGCCAGTGGCGGCGTGTCCGGCGTCATCGCCCGTCGCGTGATGAAGTCGATGGCCTCGTCGAACTCTCGCAGGTCGATCGAGGAGCCCGCCAATGAGATGCGGGCATCGGCGAGCGTCATTGCGGCGTCACCGCCGCCGATCGGGCGCGGGCGTCATCGGCCGGCGGAATGGGCATGGTCGTGTTCATGGCGCGACGCAGTTGTCGCGCCCACAGAGTGGGTGTCACAGCGTTTCCTGCATTTCGGGTTTACAGGGTTCAGTTCGGGTCTGGTACGCGTCGACCCTCCGATTCCGCCGACCGGGTAAGTAGTCGAGGGAGCCTCAGGTCTTCACCGGTGACCATAGCGCTGTGATGTCCCCCGTCTCGTCCCCAGAGTGGGGGTCATTCTGTGCCGGTCGATGGGGGTCGCCCCCGAGCGGGATCGCGCAGGCGGGCGGGTCATGGGACACCCCTTCGGGGGGTGTTCGCCGCGGCGGCGCCATGGCATCCTCGGCAGGTGAGCATCGCTCATCAACCCGTAGCACCCGACTACGATCCGCTCTCCGTTCCCGACAGAGGTCGGCGACCGCCATCGCCCTGGTGGCTGTTCTCGTGATCGGCGTGCCCGGGGGCGAGCCGCTGCTCGCGCCCGGTCCCTGACCTCCCCGGCGGTGCATCCGAGCACCGCCTTCCCTACCCGAGGGATGACATTCCATGAACGCAGCACCTCCCGATTCCCTGCACGCCTCCCCGAACCGGCCGCTGAATGTCGCCGTCATCGGCGCCGGCTACTGGGGCCCCAACCTGGCGCGGGTCTTTTCGACGAGTGCGCTGTGGAACCTCGCCGTCATCTGCGACCTCGACATCGCCCTCGCGCAGAAGGTCGCCGCGCGCGTGGGCGGTGCGAGGGTGACGACCGATGTCGCCGAGGTCTTCGCCGACCCGAGCATCGACGCCGTCGCCATCGCCACGCCCGCCCGAACGCATCATCCGATCGCGATGGCGGCGCTGGCCGCGGGCAAGCACGTGCTCGTCGAGAAGCCGCTGGCCGACTCCGGGGAGCGCGGCCGGGCCATGGCCGGGCTCGCCGCCGACAGCGGACTCGTGCTGATGGCGGACCACACCTACTGCTACACGCCCGCGGTGCTGAAGATCCGCGAGCTCATCGAGGAGGGCGCACTGGGCGACATCCTCTTCATCGACTCGGTGCGCATCAACCTCGGGCTCATCCAGCCGGATGTCGACGTGTTCTGGGATCTCGCGCCGCACGACCTCTCCATCATCGACTTCGTGCTGCCGGGCGGCCTGCGGCCCGTCTCGGTGAATGCCCACGGCGCCGACCCGCTGGGAGCCGGCAAGGCGTGCGTGGGCTACCTCGCCCTCCCGCTCGAGCAGGGCGCGATAGCGCACGTGCACGTGAACTGGTTGAGCCCCACCAAGGTGCGCCAGATGATCATCGGCGGCACGAAGCGCACGCTCGTCTGGGACGACCTCAACCCGCAACAGCGCCTGAGCGTCTACGATCGCGGCGTCGACCTGGTCTCGCAGTCTGCCGCTGGTGTCGAGCGTGCCGCTGCGACGGTGTCGTATCGTCTCGGCGACACCTGGTCGCCGGCGCTGCCGGAGCGCGAGGCGCTCGACGCCATGGTGACGGAGTTCCACGACAGCATCACCGCGGGCCGACCCGCCCGTACCGACGGGGAGGCCGGGCTGCGAGTGCTCGCCGTATTGGAGGCCGCGGCCGAGAGCCTCGCCTCGGTCGGCAGCGAGCGCTTGGTCGGCTCCGGCGATCTCGTGGCCGCGCGCTGAGCCGGTGCCCGATCTTCTCCTGCTCGCGGCGAGCGGCCTCGCGCGCGAGGTGGCTCGCTCGACGCTGCCCGGGTGGTGCGTCGTCGGCGTCCTCGACGACGACCCGGAGGTGCACGGAACGAAACTCGCCGGCCTGCCGGTGCTCGGTGGGATCGACGACGCCGCAGGCCGCTCGGAACACCTCGTCGTCTGTGTCGGGGCCGGCGCGGGGCGACGCCGCATCGTGGAGCGCCTCGAGGCTCTCGGGGTCACCGAAGACCGTTTCGGCACCGTGCTGGCGGATGCCGTGCGGATTCCCGAGGGATGCACGGTCGGCGCGGGAAGTATCCTGTTGAAGGGAGCGGTACTCACCGCTGATGTTTCCGTGGGGCGCCATTCGGTGCTCATGCCGAACGTGACCCTCACCCATGACGACATCCTGGAGGACTTCGTGACCATCGCAACCGGAGTCGCGCTCGGAGGCGGCGTGCGGGTCGGGGAGGCTGCCTACCTGGGCATGAACGTGAGCGTGCGGCAGACCGTGCGGATCGGCGCGGGTGCGACCATCGGCATGGGAGCCGCCGTTCTCGGCGACGTTCCCGACGGCGAGACCTGGGCGGGCGTTCCGGCGCGCCGGCTGGCACAGCGATGAGCGCGCCGTCCCGGGTCGTCATCATCGGTGGCGGCATCCTCGGGCTGGCCATCGCCGAACGCCTCACGCGCACCGGCCAGGCCGTGACCGTGCTCGAGAAGGAGGCCGGCTGGGCCGCACACCAGACGGGACACAACTCCGGCGTCATCCATGCCGGCCCGTACTACGCTCCTGGCTCGCTCAAGGCGCGACTGTGCGTGGCGGGCAACGAATCGATGAAACGCTTCGCCGCCGAGCACGACATCCCCTTCGGGGTACCGGGAAAGCTCATCGTCGCCACCCGCGACGAGGAACTGCCGCGGTTGCAGGCGCTGGCAGAGCGGGCCGAGGCGAACGGCGTGCCGGCGCGCCTGCTCTCTGCCGAGGAGGCGCGCGAGTGGGAGCCGCACGCCCGAGTGCTGCGCGCGTTGCGTGTGGAATCGACCGGCATCATCGACTACGGCGCCGTATCGCGGGCCCTGGCCGCGCAGGCAGAGCACCGCGGAGCCCGACTGCTCACCGGGGCTGAGGTCAGCGAGATCCGTTCCCTGAACGATGGCGTGCTCGTGCGGCACTCCCGCGGTGAGGAGCGCGCCGACCTGCTCGTCAATTGCGCCGGACTGCAGGCCGACCGGGTCGCCGTGCTCGCCGGCGTGCGTCCCGACGTGCGCATCGTTCCCTTCCGGGGCGAGTACTACGAGCTCGTTCCCGAACGACGACACCTCGTGAACGGCCTCATCTACCCGGTACCCGACCCTGAGCTGCCCTTTCTCGGAGTGCACCTCACCCGCGGCGTGGATGGCGCAGTGCACGCAGGCCCCAACGCGGTGCTCGCGCTCGCCCGCGAGGGGTACCGGTGGCGCGACATCCGCCTCGGTGACGCGTGGGAGGCACTCACGTACCGCGGCTTCCTGCGCATGGCGTCCCGCAACCTCGGCACGGGCGTGGCCGAGGTCGCCCGCTCACTCTCCCCGGTGCTGTTCGCGCGCAGCCTTGCGCGGCTCGTTCCCGAGATCACCGTCGACGACCTGCAGCCTGCTGGTTCTGGCGTGCGTGCCCAAGCGGTGCGGCGAGACGGCGCGCTCGCCGACGACTTCGTCATCCAGCGTGGCCACCGACAGGTGCACGTGCTCAACGCACCGTCGCCGGCGGCGACGGCGTCGCTCGAGATCGCTCGTCACATCGTGGCCTCGGTACTGACGCCGGCATGATGCCGCCACCGGCATACTTCGGCATGCTTCATGCCTCGCGCAGGATGCCGTCGTGTTCGACGTAGCGCTCACCCGTCTGCGGGCAGACGTGCGTGCCATCGGACCCTCGCTCAAGCGGTACGCCCGCACGGCCGACCCAGCCCACGCGGCGGGCCGGCACGCCGCGCACGATCGCGAAGTCGGGCACGTCACGCGTGACAACGGCACCCGCCGCGACGAGCGCCCAGCGCCCGATGCGCACGGGCGCGATGCAGACCGCTCGGGCGCCGATGGCCGCGCCCTCGGCCACGTGCACCCCGACAGCATGCCAGTCGGCCGCGCTCTTGAGTGAACCGTCCGGATTCACGGCACGGGGGAACTCGTCGTTCGTGAAGACCACCGCCGGTCCCACGAACACGCCGTCTTCGAGCACGGCCGGCTCGTACACGAGTGCATGGTTCTGCAGCTTGCAGTTGCGGCCGATGCGCACGCCCGGGCCGACGTAGGCACCGCGGCCGATGATGCATCCGCTGCCCACGACCGCGTGCTCGCGCACCTGTGCGAGATGCCAGACCACTGTGCCGTCGCCGAGCTGCGCCGTCTCGTCGACGTCGGCGCTTGCTGCGATGCGCGCGGCGGATGTCGCGCCGCTGTTCTCGGCGCGGGTGTCGGTGCTCATCGATCGTGCCTCCGGCGGGTGGTGGTTTCGGTCGGTGTCAGTACGCGCCGTTCGGATGCAACAGCACCTTGAGGGTGCGCCACATGATGACCAGGTCGCCGGTGAGCGACCAGTTCTCGACGTAGTAGAGGTCGAGCCGCACGCTCTCCTCCCAGCTGAGGTCGGAGCGGCCGTTGATCTGCCACATGCCCGTCAGCCCGGGCTTGATGTAGAGCCTGCGGTGCACATCGCCCTCGTAGGCGCGCACCTCGCTCGGCAACGGCGGGCGCGGCCCCACGATGCTCATGTCGCCGATGAGGATGTTCCAGATCTGCGGCAGCTCGTCGAGGGAGTAGGTGCGCAGCACCCGGCCGACGCGGGTCACGCGCGGGTCGTTGCGCAGCTTGAACAGCAGGCCGGAGCCCTCATTGAGTGCGCGCAGGGCGGCGAGGTCGCTCTCGGCGGTCGTGACCATCGATCGGAACTTGACCATGCGGAAGGTCTCGCCTCCGCGACCGCAGCGCTCCTGCCGGAAGAAGACGGGCCCCCTGCTGTCGACCTTGACGGCGATCGCGATCGCGAGGAACAGCGGCGCCAGCGCGACGATCGCGATGGCGCTCAGCACGACGTCGAGGGTGCGCTTGAGCGCGTGCCGGCCGCCCTCGTAGTTGGGCACCTCGACATGGATGAGCGGAAGGCCGTCGACCGGCCGGAAGTGGATGCGGGGGCCGGCGATATCGGCCAGCCGGTTCGAGATCACGAGCTCCGTCTCGGTGCCCTCCAGTTGCCAGCCGAGCTCCCGGATGACGTTGCCGCCTCCCCGTGGCTGGCCGGCGACGATGACGACGTCGGCGTGCAGCCGACGCGCAGCATCCGCCACGGTGTGCATGTGGCCCACGACGGGCACCCGCCCTGCTCCCACGACCACGTCTCCCTCGTCGCGGGAGTCGGCGATGGCTCCGACCACGGCGTACCCGGCGCCGAGAGAGGCGCCGATCTGCGTGACGACGAAGGCGATGTCGTCCCGTGCCCCGACCACGATGGCGCGCGAGAGGTAGTGGCCGTCGGCTCGCCGCGTGAGCAGCCACTGCCGCCACGCCCAGCGCTCGAGTACGAGCGTGGTGACGCCGATCGGAATGGCGATGGCGAGGTACTTGCGCGAGACATCCGCGTGGGCGAACAGGAAGACGATCGCGAGCAGTCCGAAGGCGGTGAGGCTCGCTCCGACGACGCGCTTGTACTCGGTCGCTCCCGCACCGATGACGCGTGGGTCGCGGGTGCGGAAGGCGGAGAGTGCAGTGAGCCAGGCCGTCAGCACCAGTACGCCGACGAGAGCGTTGACGGTAGCGGATGCCGACAGGCCGAAGGCGGCCGGTCGCCCGTCGAGCGGGGCCAGGGCAGCCGCCGCGACGAGCGCGACGACGGTGCTCACATCCGTCGCTCTCAGCCGCCGGCGGTAGCGCTCCCGCCAGCTGCGTCGCGTTTCAGGAGCGCGCGGCGTCGCGCGGGGAACGTCGACCAGCCGCAGTGCCGGCAGGGGTTCGGGGTGGGGTGAACTCGAGAGGCTGCTCATCGCCGGCCTCGACGCCCGCGCAGGCTCGCACGGAGAGGCGCGCCGCAGCGCGCGGGGGAGAACGTCATGTCATTCCCTGCATTTCGGGTGTACAGGTAACGGATGTGATGGATGGTGCGCGCGGACGCCTCCGCCAGGGAGCGACGACATTCGACGCGTGCGAGAACTGAAGGGTGCTCAGTTCGGGATACGAGCGACCTTATCGCCGCCCCACCCCCGACGAGTGCCCCCAGAGAGGGGGTAGTGCGGGCCTCCGGTTGCGTCGCCCCACCCCGGCGCGCATCCTCTCGTCGGACGCTATCGTTGTGGCAGGAAGGATCGTGCCATGAATCGCCGACGGATGGTCGTGTTGCTGCTCGATGGCGTTCTGCCGCTCGACTTCGCCATCCCCATGCACGTCTTCGCGCGCGAGGTCCCGGAGTTCTACGACGTGGCGACCTGCTCCGTCGATGGAGGGCCGGTAGCGGTCGCCGGTGGAACGCAGGTGATCCCCGACGGGGACGCGAGCCTGCTGCGCGGCGCCGATATCGCCGTCGTTCCCGGCTGGTCGAATGCCGCGGCGAGGCGGGTCGATCCGGTCGCGCTCGACGAGCTGCGCCGGGCCGCCCGCCGCGGTGCTCAGATGGTCTCGATCTGCTCCGGCGCGTTCGCCCTCGCCCAGGCCGGGGTCTTGGCCGGTCTTCGGGTGACGACGCATTGGTCGCTGCTCGACACGCTGGCCGAGCAATACCCCGAGGTGCAGGTCGATCGAGACGCCTTCTTCATCGACAACGGCTCCGTGCTCACCTCTGGCGGGGTGACGGCCGGCGTCGACCTCGCCCTCCACATGCTGCGCAGCCATCTCGGCCCGGCGATCGCGAACCACGTCGCGCGCCGGATCGTCGCGGCTCCGCACCGTGAAGGCGGCCAGGCCCAGTTCACCGAGGCGCCGCCGGCGCCTCCCCACGATGACCGGCTGGCCGATGCCCAGCAGTGGATCCTCCGTGAGCTGGCCACGCCGCTGACCGTCACCGAGATGGCCGATCACGCCCACCTGTCGGTACGAGCGTTCCACCGTCTCTTTCGGAACCGAACGGGCACGACCCCGCTGGCATGGCTGCAGGAGCGCCGAGTCGAACGGGCACGTGAGCTGCTCGAAGCCACCGCGCTCAGTGTGGATGCCGTGGCCGGCAGCGCCGGCTTCGGCACGGCCGCCAACCTGCGGATGCAGTTCCGTCGCGCCACCGGGGTGAGCCCCGCCGCCTATCGTCGGCAGTTCCGAACCTCTGATGGCTGACGCATACCCGCGGCGCCGGGCCCAGAGTCGCGCGGCGTGACGGGCTCCTGCTCCGCGCAGCGGCAGCATCCTTTCGGTCGGTGGCACATCTACGCCTCTGCCGCCATCGCCTCGGCGACGACGATCGAGGCATGACCTCTCAACCCACCGCCGTGCTGGTTCACGGTGCATTGACCGATGCCTCCGTCTGGCATCCCGTTCTGGCGCTCCTTCAGGCCGCCGAGATCCCCGCCACCGCGCCGGCGCTGCCCATGCGCACCTTCGACGAGGACGCGGCCGCGGTGCGGAGCGTGCTCGACGCGGTCGAGGGCCCCGTCGTGCTCGTTGCGCACTCGTACGCGGGCTCGGTGATCTCGGCACCGCAGGCCGTCACCGACGCCGTGCGCGCGCTCGTCTTCGTCGCGGCCTTCCAGCAGGATGCCGGCGAGACGGCCGCGGGCCTGAACGGGCTCTTACCTGGAAGCGAGTTGACCCCGGAGAATCTCGTGGTTCGACCGTATCTCGACGGCCACCAGGTGACCCTGCGCCCGGAGAGGTTCGCCTCCGTCTACGCGGCCGACGTGTCTCCCGCGCACGCGGCGGTGATGGCGGCGGCGCAGCACGCCTTCGATCCAGCCACGCTGGGTGGCAGCTTCACCGGGAGTCCATCGTGGAGTGCGCTGCCGAGCTGGTCGGTCGTCTCGACCGCCGATCGCTCCATCCCTACGAGAACCCTGCGATTCATGGCCGAGCGCGCCGGCTCGAGGATCGTCGAGGTGGAGTCCTCCCATGCCGTTCCTCTGTCGCATCCCGACGTCGTCGCCGCCACGATCATCGCCGCGGTGCAGTCGGTCGCCTCGATCGAGGCGGCAGCATGAGCGGGCTCGAGGCGCTGCTGGCCCGGAATCGATCATTCGCTGCCACCCCGGCGAAGGAGCGGGTGCCGGCCATCCCGTTCCTTCCGAACCGGCAGCTCTACATCCTCACCTGCATCGATCCGCGCGTGGATCCCGCCGCCATCCTCGGGCTGGACCTCGGAGACGCCATCGTGGCCCGAACGGTCGGTGGCCGCGCGAACGCCGCCTTCCTCGACGACCTGGCATGGATCATCTATCTGCACCGAACGAAGACTCCGGATGCCGGCTGGTTCGAGATCGTCGTCATCCATCACACCGACTGCGGCTCGGCGCTGATGGCGGACGAGGACCTGCGCTCCGGTTTCGTCGCACTCGGACACGACGATGCCCTCCTGCGCGACACGGCGGTCGTCGAGCCGGCGGTCACCGTGCCGGCCGACGTGCAGCGCATTCGGAACGCGTCCTTCCTTCCGCCCGAGGTCGTGGTCTCGGGCTATGCCTACGACGTGACGACGGGGCTGCTCGAGCCGGTCGTGCCGCCCACCTCCACCCGCCTCTGAACCATTTCGTGCGCGGTGATCCGCTCCTGGCGGCTCAACGGCGACCAAATGGTTCAGCGGCGAGGAGGGGCGCCGTTCAGCGGGGAGCGAACCGGGCGATGATCCGCTCCGCCAGGGGTCGCGGCGACATCATGGGGGTGCCGTGGTCACCGCCCTCGAGCACCTCGGCCTCGATCGAGGGCAGGGTGCGAGCGAGCGCCTGCGCGGCGGTGTGGAAGAACGGCTCGCTGCTCGAGCCCACCATGACGACGCCCGAGGCCGTGAGGCCGTTCCACCGATCGGCGGGGAGCGGTGAACCGTTCTGCAGTCCGTCGAGCACCGCGAAGTCGTAGCGCACGGTCGGCACGATGCGCTTCGCCTTCGGCCACATCGGGGTCACGCGCATCGCGGCCACGACGGCGGCGGGCACGCCGACCGCTTCCCGGAAGAAAGCCGTCGAGGCGCGGGACAGCCGGCCGGCGGCCACGTTGGCGGCGATGCGCGCCGGAAGTTCGTGCGGAATGGGCGGCCTGCTGTCGTCGACGATGAACGGCGGCTCGTAGAGGAAGACTCCGGTCACGACCTCGCCGAGGCGGGCGGCCGCCTCGAGGGCGAGGGCTGCTCCCGATGAGCTGCCGAAGAGGATGGCGGGCTGCCCGTGTGCACGGATGACCGCCGCCACGTCGGCGACCTCGTTCGCGACATCCGTTCCCGTGGGGTCGGCGTCGTCGCTGTCACCGCGCCCGCGCCGGTCGTAGCCGACGACGGTGAAGTGCCCGGCCAGGGCGGCCGTGAGCTTCGCGGAGTTCTCGCGCGTCGCCATGGCGGGGTCGACGAGTACGAGCAGCGGCCCCGTGCCGGTCGACTGCGTCATCAGGCGCGTGCCGTCGGCCGAAACGACGACGGATGTGGTGGTGGCGGGCATCGAGTCGGCCCCTGTGGTTCGGTTGGTGCTCATGAACGGCTTCCCTCTGTGAGATGCGTGTCGAGGCGGTCGAATCCGCCCTCCCAGCCCTCGACCATCCCCATGCCGGCGATGCGTTCGAGTCGGGCGAGCGAAGAGAATCGGGTGCAGAGCACCAGCCGGGTGCGCCCCGGATCGAGCCCGAAGAACTCCACGGTCACGACCTGCGACTCAGGGTCGAGGTCGGCGCCCGTCGCATCCGAGAAGCCCTCGACGTAGGCGAGCGCGGCGTGATCGATGACCTCGCTGTAGACGGAGCGGATCCAGGTCTCGGGCTCCTCTCCGGTCGGGCCCATGCCGAAGTGCCAGAGCCCGCCGGGGCGCACGTCGAGCGAGCGCACTGTCGTCACCCATCCCGCCGGCCCCCACCAGGCCTCGAGTTCCTCGGCCACTGTCCACGAACGCCAGACTCGGTCGGGGTCGGCGGGCAGCTCGCGCTCCAGCGTGATCTCGCGCCGATCGACGTCTTTCGAGACGCGAAACGTGTTCATGACGGTGCCTCCGTGCGGCGAAGATGCGCCTCGAGGCGATCCATGCGCCCGGCCCACACGGCGGCGAAGCTGTCGAGCCAGCCGTCGATCTCGTGGAAACGGGCCTGCTCGAGGTCGTAGATGCGCCGTTGCGCGTCGACCCGGGAGGCCACGACTCCGGCCTCGCTGAGCACCTTGAGGTGCTTGGACGCCAACGGCTGACGCAGTTCGAGCGTCGCGGCGATCTCGCCGACGGAGCGCGGTCCCTTGTCGCGGAGGAGCTCGACGATGGCCAGGCGATTCGGCTCGGCCAGGGCGTTCAGCGTCTCGATCATGTGCCCAGTATCTCCCCGCAGTAATATTACTGTCAAGAGATACACGAACGGCGGCTGGACCTTCGTATCCGTGCCGGCGAGGGGCAGGATGATCCCATGGACCTCGCGGATCTCTACTCCGACCTGCATCGTCACCCCGAGCTCGCCTTCGACGAGGTGCGCACGGCGGCGATCGCGGCCGAGCACCTGCGCACGGGCGTCTACGAGGTCACCGAGGGCATCGGACGCACCGGGGTCGTGGGAGTGCTCCGCAACGGCGAGGGGCCGACCATCCTTCTGCGGGCCGACATGGATGCCCTGCCCGTTCATGAAGACACGGGGCTCGACTACGCGAGCGTGAACGAGGGCATCATGCACGCCTGCGGCCACGACGTGCACGTGGCCTGCCTGATCGGGGCCGCGGATACGCTTTCCCGCACCCGTCAGGAGTGGGCGGGAACGGTGATCGCGTTGTTCCAGCCGGCGGAAGAGGCCGGCGCGGGCGCGCGCGAGCTGCTCGACGACGGGCTGTACGAGCGCATTCCGGTTCCGGATGTGGTGCTGGGCCAGCATGTCGGCCCCGCGCCCGCGGGCGTGCTGGGCGCCCACGCGGGCTCGGCCTTCGCGTCGGCCGACAGCCTCGACATCACGATCACCGGCAGGGGCGGTCACGGTTCCCGACCGGAAACGACGATCGACCCGGTGATCATCGCCGCGGCGATCGTCATGCGGCTCCAGACAATCGTCGCGCGCGAGATCGCGCCGCATCACACTGCCGTGCTGACCGTGGGCCGCCTCGTCGCCGGCACCAAGAACAACATCATCCCGGAGACGGCCGTGCTCGGAGTGAGCGTGCGGGCGTACAGCGATGAGGTGCGCTCGAACCTGCTCGCGGCCATCGAGCGCATCGCCCGCGCGGAGGCCCAGGCCTCGGGCGCGCAGGACCCGACGTTCCACTATGCGGAGTCGTTCGCGGTGACGGTCAACGACGTCCACGCGACGGAAGCCACGATGCGCGCGTTCCGATCTGCGTTCGGCGACGCGGCCGTTCTGGACCCGGGACCCGTTTCAGGCAGCGAGGACGTCGGCCTGCTCGCGACGGCGGCGGGCGTGCCGCTCGTCTACTGGATCCTCGGAGGCGCCGACCCCGCCGCGTATCAGGCTGCGGTCGTGGCGGGCACCGTGGATCGCGACATTCCGTCGAACCACTCTCCGCAGTTCGCCCCCGTCATCTCGCCGACTCTGGACCGCGGCGTCGAGGCGCTCGTCGTCGCCGCTCGCCACTGGTTGGCAACTCGCACGGCGTAGGCGGGACGCGAGCCGCGTCTACGGCAGACGCGAGGGCCGGATGTCCGCGCATCCGTGACCACGGACGTCGTCAGCCGACCCTGACGACGTCGGGGAAGACGTAACTCCCGTCGACGATCTCCTGCCCCGGCACGTAGGCGCGGACCGCGAGGCAGAAGGGGCCATCAGGTGCAGGCAACCAGTTCACGTTCGCTGCAGGGTCGCTCGGCTCGTCAGCTGAGAGGTGCAGTGTCAGCTTGCCGTCCACGAACTGCAGATCGCCGGCGTCCAGGCTCGCCGATCCGAGGTTCACCCGTCCGTTCGGCGAGTTCGCGAGCATGAAGATGTCGCCGTCGTACATGGTGACCGACCAGAATCCGCCACGGCTCCTGTCGACCGGCGGGAGCGCGTTCTCATCGAAGGTGATCGTGTAGCTGTTCTTTCCCGTCAGGGGCTGCCCGTGGGCGTCGGTGCCGCGGGTCAGGTAGAGCGCCTCGTGGAAGTCGTTCACGAAGATGTAGATTCGCGCGGCGAGAGCGCGGCCATACCAGTCGCTGTCCCAGATGCCGCCGTTCGGTTGGCGGCGCCAACCGTTCCCCGCGTCGAGACCGACCTGCGAGTAGGTGGCGGTGTCATGAAGCGAGACATAGGCGGCGGCAGCCACCCGGTCAAGGATCTGCTTGTAGTGCTCGTTCGCGGTGTACAACGCAACCAGCGCGCGTGCCTGATCGCCGATGGCCTGGTCAGCGACAGGGAGTTGCGGGTTGAAGTCGAGCATCGCGCCGAGGTCTGTCCAGAAGCTGCCGGGTTTCACCCAGTCTGGTCGGCTCGCATCCGGGTTTGCGGCGATCATCTCCGACGTCACACCCTCGGGGAACACCGCATGCTTCGCCCATTCGTCGTACGCGAAGTCCACCCGTTCCTCGGTGTTCTCGGCCAGCGGGTACATGCCGATCTGGTTGAGCACACTGCGGGCTCGCTGTTTGGAGTCTTCGGAGTTCGCGGCGAAGCTGCGCGGGAAGACGGCGGCCAGGTTGGTCGGGGATCGCAAGACCTCGATGAAGTCCTCGGGCAGCTCCCCATCCCAGGTCGGGCCGACCAGCAGGAATTTGCCTCCCGGCGTCTTGGGCCCCGACCCGAGTTGATGGATGACGTTCGTCAGGACATCGACGATCTGCACGGTCCAGTAATGACCGTCCGGAACCTCGGTCGGCGTCTGAATCACGACGGCCTCCGAGGTCAGATCGGCGAACCCGGCACCGTAGAAGGTGTCGTTGTTCGGGGTGACCACCCAGCGCTGCGCCGAGCTCATGTAGTCGCCGAGTCCGCCGGTGTGGTTCTTCTGGCCGGCTGGCAGGATGCCGAGCATCGATCCGCGCTTGCCGTCCATGATCTGCCACATGTTGGTCCGGCCGAACGTATCCACCGCCGGGTAACCCCAGTAGAAGCTCACCCTGGCGAGAGCCGACACGAACTCCTCGCTGCCCACCTGAGCGGGCAGCCCTGCTGCGTGTGGGAGGGCCGGATTGCCCGGCAGGAACGACTGAGCGGCTTGCTCGGGTGTGAAGAAACGGCCCATCGAAGATCTCCTGCCCGTCTGCTGAGCGAACCTCAGCGTCATCTGGTCAGCATAGGGAGAGCGGCACCTCTCGGGAAGCGCTGGCCGTCTCGCGATCACCACGCTCGAGCCGACGTCGACGGGGATACGCTGATGGAAGCCCCGGCGCCGGAAACAAGAAAACCCCCGGCTGAACCGGGGGTTTTGATTGTGGCTCCGACCGGCATCGATCCGGTGACCTTTCGATTTTCAGTGAGCCTGAGCGGTTTTCGCTCAATTCTTGTGGTTGCGATATCGCGCTGATCAGGGATTCTTCGAAACGGTCGCAGTTAGTTTCAGATGGTTTTCGCGCATTTAATGGCACATTAATGGCACAGAATTCGGCTGGCGAGTGATGGTGGGCGCCGGATTAACGAGGCGGTCCGCTCCCGTTAGAGTCGTCCGGATCGTCGAGATAGACCGTGCTGTACACATCGACACCGAGCTCGCCGATTGCCGCCGCAAGATCGGCAGGCATCACAAATCCGCCTTGGACGGAGTCCGAGTACGCCGACCATTGGATTCGGGCTTCGCAGTCCGGCGGGAGGTTCGAAGCCTTGCTGAGCGCCGGTTGGATCAACTTGAGGAGCGTCCGAACGGCATGCGTACCCGTTTGGTCCTCGCTCGTATTGACGATCTCGCCGGTGTCGATGCTCCAGATGTGGTGCCTGGTGACGCGGCGTGCGTTCGTGACGCTGGTCGGACTGAGTCCGAGCAGATTCGAAATCGCGGCTGGATCCGTCTCCGAGGACGAGACGATGAATGACGCTCGACCGGACTGAATCATGAGCCGAGTGTAGAGCCATCGCGTAGACCGCAGGCCCTGGCAGTGTGAGAGCAGTACCGGGTCAACGATGCGGGGAATCGCACTGAGAGTCGCCTGACGAGTTCTAGTCGCCGTCGAGATCGTCCTCACTGGAGTCCAGTGTCCGATCAAATCTTCGCGCAGCTGCCGCTCGAGGAACTACTCGCGCTCAATCTCCAGGTTGGGGTCGGCGCGTCAGAATTGGTTCGACCCAGCTTGGAGAAGGAGCACAACCGAATGGATTCCGAGGAAGACGCGCTGCGACGGGTGCGGTTCTATGGCCCGAATGACCTAGCGGCTGGATGGCACGCTCCACGCGTCGTCGAGTTGGTCAATGCCTTCGATCCCAGTCACGCTCCGACGAGCATCGTGGATGTCCTCGAGCTTCACAACGTGCAGCAGTACCTTGAGCATGGGTTGGTTCCGACTTCCTGTACGAACGAAGAACTCGATCAGCTCAGCACGAAGATCCCGCAGCTGCGCAGTGTAGTTGCACGATTCTTTGCCTCTGTTGACAACTCAAACTTCGCCACAATCGTGACGGAGGTCGACCACAACTATCACGAAGATCTGATCCACCTTCTCGGTCGCAGTCGGGCATTTGAGCGCTGTGACAGCTCCGTGGTGCTTCCAGCCCTCAAGGCCGCAGGTGTGCATCTCCGCCAAATGCTCGCGAGCGAGATCCTCGTGAAGGCCTACGATTCAGAACTGCGAGGGGAGCTTCTCGCCTCAGCTCGAGGTGCCGAGTATCTCGCTAGCAAGTACCTCGAGAAGGAGAGGGGAGGTGCAATCTACCTCCCGCCGAGCTTCACCCCGGCCGATGCCCGCAATCTGTTCGCGCGTTACATCGACAGCGATGAGGCGAACCTGAACTATGTCCGGCTGATCTCGATGTCAAGGGACCATAGTGGTGCCGGAATCGACGCCAAGCTAAAGCTACAGGCGATGCGGCGTGCTGAATCACTGAACGCGGAGCTGTTTGAACACAACGACGGGTTCAAGACCGGTTGTGAGGTGGGCATCTCCGACGACCAAGACGAACCTGTTGCCTTCGAGGTGGACTCCTCGGATGGAACAGTCTGGCGATATACGTACAGCAAGCGCTGGCTCGATGAGACAGCTGACAACCCGAGCATCCTCAACAACTTTGTGCACCTTTTCGAGTTTGTGGATCGGCAGATGCTCCTGACTTTCCCGGCATACTCCGCCCAGTTTGGCGTGATCGAGCGGATGATGGGCGTCACCGGGAATGCTGAGTACAAGGTCAGCACCGCATTTCGAAATCTGGACGCAAGATCCAAGCTTCAGACGCTCATGTATCTGCGGTATTTGGAATCGCAGGACGTTGAGCTAGAGGGAGTTATCTCCTGGTTCTTCGAGTCGTATCTGGTCGAGGAGTTCGGGATGTCCAACTTCTCGTTCGTTCCATCTGATGTCGGTACGCCCTACCTGCACAGAGTTCGACACCTTTTCGCTGAAATGGAAAGCATCGCGAACCAGTTCGGTCTATTCGTCGAGAACGGTGAGCTTGATCGAGATTTGCTAACAATGGCTGCGGATCCAGTTCGGTACAAGGCGATCCCGAGTCTCCTCGACGGTAAGTATCTCTACGCGACAGCCAGCGAGGAGATCGCCGCTGTACTTCACCTTCTCTTCTCTGACCAGTCCAGGCTGAACTACATTCATGCGGGGCTTCGGGACGAGAACGCGGCCGGGCTGATCCTAAGGAACGATGTCGCCTATTCGGACTTCCACGACCATCAGAAGGGAAGCATTGACCACTTGATCGACCTCGGTGTCCTCGAGGCTGTCGGACACCGTCTGCGATTCGTGAGCAACGAGCAGTTACTCATCCTCGCGGCGTTGTTCAATACCGAAGCGGTGCAGTACTTCCACCTCTCGGAGGCAGGGCGCATGCAAGCAGAAAGCATGGTTGGCAGGGGCTGGCTGACGCGCCGCTCCTCACTGCTGACCGACGCTGAAGCGGAATATTTCAACTATTTCCTCAACCGAGCGGGATTTAGCAACGGTCCGAACTTGCGGAATGCGTACCTGCACGGCACCCAGCGCTTCGCTGACGAAGATCAGGCCCACGCCGACACGTATCTCATCGCTCTGCGTCTTACCGTGGCCCTCGTCATCAAGATGAATGATGATCTCTGCCTTTCGGCGATTGGACAATCAGCGTGAACGCACGCCTCATCGGCTGAGGTCAACTTCGGGCGTACTTAGGATCGTGGAGTGTGGACTGAAGTGGATCCCGTCCGACGAACGAACTGCACGACGTCGTTTGTCTGGGCCGCCTTCAGCGAGGCCGCGCAAGGACTCCCGCGCAGCGGCGGTCGCGTTCGCGAGACCGCGATCAGCTCGGTCGCGCTCCGTCGCGAGCACGAGTTGTTCGCGCGCATCATCCACATTCGCGGCCACAAGGTGCATGCGGTTGGAGTCCCGCCCGCGCGTCATTCCCACGTAAACGCCCGCCCCACCCATCGCATCGCCGAGCACCGTATGCGACTCGTCAACCGTCATCCCCTGCACCCCGTGGGCGGTCGCGGCGTACGCGAGATGCGTGGACTCCGCGACGTACTCGGCTGGCAGCTTCACAGATCGTGGCCGATGGCCAGTGGGGGCGCGCTCCGTCGCCCACACCGCGCCCTGGTCACCCACGCTCCGAACGACCCACACCTGCCGATTCGCCACCCGCAGGCCGGAGTCGTTCCGCCGCGTCTGGATCAAATCGCCGCGCCCGATGCTCAGCCCATCGCTCCCGATTACCGTGTGGCTGTCATCAACATCGCCGGCGCGTCCTCGTTCCTCGCGAATCCGCGCATTCAGCTCGCGCGGCTCGTCGTTCGTCGCAACGGTCATCGCGCAGCCCTCGCGCCACTCATGCGCAAGCGCCTCAAGCTGGGCATCCGGGCTCTCATGAATCGCAACGAGCCCGAGCGCACACAATCGATCGAAGACCGCCTCCGGATGATCCCCGCGCCGCATCTGCACGGTGAGCGCGGCGTACTCGGGGTCGACGAATCGGTGCACGGTCGTCATGCGATGCACGCGGGGGAGCAGCTGCGCGGCCATGTCGAGCACGCCGCCGCGGCCGACCGCGGCGAGCTGCGCACGGTGGCCGACCAGCGCGACCGCGGCAGCAGCCTCATCAGCAACGGTCAGCAGCGCGAGCGCGGAGTCCTGGTCGAGCATGCCTACCTCGTCGACGACGATTCGCTCGCCACGGGTGAGCCGAGCGGATGCCGCAGGGCCGGCGTACGCGGCACCCGAATCGGGGTCGTGGTCGCCGATGGCGAGCCGGGTCCACACGCCGTCGCGATTCCACCGCCACCCGTGTTCGTGCACGAGCTTGGCGACGCTGTCGGCCGCAACCCCGAGCTCCTGCTGCGCAACGTCGGCCGCCTTCTTCGTCGGCGTGACCACCCGCGTCTTGCGACCCTGCATCGCCGCCGCCTTGATCGCACCGGCGAGCATACTCGTCTTGCCTGCGCCGGCTGCGCCCTCCACGACGACGAGCGATTGAGCGGATGCCACGGCCGCGGCCGCGCGCGCCTGTGCCGGGTCGAGGCGGAGTCGCTGTGCAATGCGCGACAGGTCCGGTGTGCGTTGCTGCGGCCGCTCTGCACGCGCGGTGAGCAGATCGCGCAGCCGCGTCTCGACGGCGATGACGTGCACGCTCGTCAGGTGCGCGACGTGCTCGGGATGCGGCCCATCGGGCGGCAACACCGATAGGCAGTTCTCCTCGGATAGCTCTGTGGCGAGCGTAACGAACTCGCGCAGCGGCGTCGGGTCGGCACGCACGCCGGCCTCGGTAACGATGTGCGACACGTGCTCCTGGATGTCGTGCACCGTCCACGTCGACGCGGCGGCCGCGCACCGATCGAGCGCGCGGGACGCGACTTCCTGCATGCTCAGCTCATCGAGCGCGACGGCCCGTTGCGCTCGCACGCGCTCAAGATCAGGGCGATACCCGGATGCCTGGAGCTCGCGTCGCCACGCTTCCTCGCTGCCGAGCCGGGGCGGCTTCTTGTGCGGCCGCTCGTGATCCCACGCCATCGCGCTCAGTCGCGACATCGCGGCTGATCCGGGTTCCTGGTCGGGGTGCGCCGAGCGCCATTCCTGCTCGAACCGCGCCAGGTTGCGTGCGACCTGCTCGGCGCGCTTGCTCATCGCCGCGTTGAATGGCTGCAGTTCGGTGACCTCGGCTGTCACTGGATCGAGCGTGAGGCCATGCGCGTCGAGCGCGGCCGCGAGGTGCGGGTGTGCCGCGATCACGGCCGTGCCGAGCGCGCGGATCGCACCTTGCTGCCGGAACAGCGCCGCGGTGTCGATACCTCGCCACGCGGCATCCGCCCACACTCGTGTGCCGATCTGGAAGTGAATGTGCCGGTGCGGGTCGCCTGCCCGTGAGGTCTTGTGCGAGACCGCGACCGTCTCGAGTTGCTCGACCGGCACCACCCGCTGGGCGCCGCGCGGGCCGACACGCGTGACCGAGTGTTGACCGAGCCAGACACGGATTTCGGCGACCGCGTCGCGCTGCGCCGCATCGAGAGCATCGGATACCTCGGGATGCAGGGCCGCGGCAATCGACAGCGACTTCGGCGCGTTGACGACCATCTCGGCGAACCGCGGCGACCCGTGGCGCGCGTCGCCAGCCTGGCGAGGCGTGCCCATCGACTCGCCGGTCAGCGGGTTGATCCAGTCGACCCACTGCGCGTACTGGTCGGGAGTGAGCGCGCCCTCGCCGACCAGGTCGCCGTGCCCGTCGACGCCGGAGAACTCGGCCAGTGCCGTGCCGCCCTCGAGGTAGTAGTCATCGGCGCGGGAGCGATCGGACTCGAGGTATCGGCGCGCGTCGGCCCCGGAACCCCGGTACAGGATCACTCCACCTCGCATCGCCTTCCTCCGAGCTAGATCAGGTTCTTGCAACTATCTACGGTAGCATACGTGCATTCATTCGGAAATGTGTCGTCGAGCCGCTCGAATAGGTGCCTTGACGGAGAATGGTTGTATCGCTCAGATCGCGTCTTGGATTGATTAGAGGTTCGCTTGCGGGCAGTCGAAACGCTGCGGGAGCCTGTGCGCCACACTAGTGCGATGCAGGAAAGCGAATACGAAGAGGTGACCGTCGACTTCGCGACCGCAGACGGGTCTGATTTCGAGGTGCGCATCACACCGCCCCCCGGCAAGCGGTTCGCGAATCTGACGACGCCCACCACAACCGAGTTTCGCGACGTGACCGGTGCGCTCTTCGATATGAAGAGAGTCATCGAGCTATGCGAGGAGTACCTGTCCGCGATGGAGAATAACGCGGCGCGCGCAGTGCAGGATGCGCTCTGGATGAGTGCGATCATCCTGTACGCACGATGCTTCAACGTCGGCGTTCGCCAGCGACTGGACACGACGGCGCTCGATGCGGTCCCCGGGCGGCCCCGGGAGGTACACCAGCATTTCCTAGATCTGCGTGACAAGTTTCTAGCGCACTCGGTCAATATCTACGAGCAGACGCCTGTGCTGGCGATCATCGACCTTGTCAACAACGACGTCGAGCGGATCGGCACGATCCACGCGTGGGCGAACCCCATGAACGAGATTGGTGCGCGGCATCTGCTGCAACTGGCGCAGGCGTTCGTGGTGGCCGGTGAGAGGCAGCGGTCGATCCTTGACCAACAGGTCGGGCGAGAGGCGCTCGCGCTCACTTCAGACGAGGTCGGAAGGCTCCCCGATTTGCAGATGATGACACCAACCGTGGCGCGGGCATCGCGTCGGCGTAAGCCCTAAGGCAGCCAGTAGCTCGGCTCGCTGCATGCAGGCGCGAAATCAGTCTGACGTGGCGGCGGCGGCGGTTTAAGCAGGCGGATGGGCGGAAAGCGCCCAGCGTCTTCCATGCCGCGGCCGATGCGCACCGGAGGGGCACGCGGACGCCACGGCTGTCGTCGATCGGTCCTGTCGCGGCTGAGCTCAGCGGCGACGTGCGACCCGGCACCCCTCAGGCTTGCGAACGCATAACTTCGGCGGCAGCAGGTGCGCACGAGGATCGCGTCCGGGCGCGTCCTCCCTGATGTGGACCGGGCGTTGCGCGGGATGTCGGAGCATACGTCTAAGCTCCTTCTGAGCACGTAGCCGCGTTCTGTGCGCACGGGAGTTGTCGAATCCGAAACAAGAGTCGAAGGAGGCGGGACATCGAACATCTATCTGAGGTAGTGAAAATACTCGAAGGGGCGCTGCGTCATAACCCTCGTCAGGCGGTTGACTACGCCCTACTCCTAGCCGAGAAGCTTGATCGGTCTGGGGCTGGACGTCAGGCCTCCCTGGTTCGCTCTGTGCTCAGTAAGGCGCCCGCCCAGGCGGTGGCGAACTCCGCCGCACGCCTTCCGATGGATGACGAGAGTCGGCTTGCGACGGTGGATATCACTTCCCCGGGCGATCAGACGGCGGAACTAGTTTTGCCGCCGTACACCCAACAGTTGGTGCAGGACTTCCTCGCATCCGTTCACGCCTTTGACAGGCTGCAGGCTAGAGGGGTGGCGGTGTCGAACCGGCTTCTCATTCATGGCCCTCCCGGTACTGGAAAGACGACGATCGCGCGTGTGGTGGCGGAAAGATTGCATCTCCCACTGGTGACTACTCGAAGCGACACACTCGTTTCCTCGCTACTTGGCCAGACAAGCAAGAACATCCGTCAAGTTTTTGATTACGCGAGTCAGGCACCTTGTGTGCTCTTCTTGGACGAGTTCGATGCTCTCGCGAAGAACCGCGCGGACTCGCACGAGATCGGTGAGCTTCAACGTGTTGTGATCGCGCTGCTGCAGAACATGGATGCGCTCAGCGCCTCCACTGTTCTGGTCGCTGCGACAAACCATCCGCAGTTGCTGGACGCGGCGGTGTGGCGACGGTTCCCGCACAAAATTCAGACTGAGCTCCCCGGCCTGGAGGAACGCAAGCTGCTGTGGCTCAGTCGCATCGGAGATCTTGAGCTCTCCGAGAAGCAAGCGGCTCGTCTCGCGGCCGGATCCGAGGGCCTCTCGCCCGCGGCGATCGAATCCGCGGCGTTTGACGTGGCACGGGACGCAATTCTGAACGGCTACGACTCAGTCGACCTGGTGCGTGCCTTCCGTCGACTGGCGAGGTTCGTGCGATATGAAGAGTTCGACCTGTTCAACGAAGAAGCGAACGAGATCCAGTTTCTGCGCCGATGGGCCCCCGACGTGTTCACGATGAGGGCGTTGGCATCGACCTTCGAAACCAGCACTCGTCGTGTCGGGATGATCCTCACGGGAGCCAAGAATGACCGAGCTGAATCCGATCCTTCTGCTGCCCTACACGAGGCAGGAACTACGACCTAAGCAGGGTGGCGGTAGTTCGCCGGAACCGCTCGTTGACATTGGCACTGCCTTTCGCCAGGAGGTCGCTTCGCGACTTGATGGTCTGGCGGCTGTCGCGGACGCACATAATGCGACACCCGAGCGTCCACTTCCGGTCAAGATTAGGTTGCACGAACGAGCCCTCGCAAAGTCGAACCGTCCGTATGCACTGCTGAACGCGCACGCGCTCCCGGTCGAAGCCGTAGACCGAATCGGCGAGTTGGTGGTAGGCGCGACCGGGAGCAACCTGAGGAGCCTCGCGTCGACCGTCGAGGGCGCGACCTCAAAGGCAGATCGCTATGCGATATCTACCCTGGCTGCGATTGAATCGTGGGATCTCTCGGACATCTTTGGCGTCGAGGATTTGGAAGCTGCGGCAGCTCTCGTTGAACAGGCGCGAACGTCAGGTCGACACTTGAAGATCACGCTGTTTCCGTGGATGGAAATGCACCTCTCGCCCGAGACGATGATCGAGACCGATCATGAGGGACAACTGCAGGCGATAGTTCCGGCAGTCAAGGAGCTCGCGCAGTCGTATGTACGCGACGCCAATGTCGAGCTCTATTCCGCGATGGTCGCTACGAGTCGTCCGGTTATCTACGCGATGCCTACGGAGCTGACGACCGTCCAGGCGCTGATCTCTATCCCGGGTGTCAGGAAAATCGGCATCGCTGATGAGTTCACCACCGGGCTCGACAGCCAGCCCGAGTTTTACTCACCTGTGCGCCCCTTTGCGTCGACCGAGATGCGCGAGAGAAGCACAGATGTGCCAGTGGTTGGGGTTCTCGACACCGGGGTGAGCGCTGGGCACCTGGACCCTTGGGTAGCCGATCGCGTTACTTACGTCGTCGGTGCTGAGCGGGACCCCGGACACGGTACATTCGCCGCGGGCCTCGTGGTTGATTCGCGCGGACTCAATGACGGCGATGGCTCATTTCCCGACGACACAGCGGCGATCGTTGATGCACAAGTGATGCCTGGCGGTGGAATATCTGAGGCCTTCCTCCATGAGCGCGTGGTGGAGGTCGTCACTGACCCGCGCATGGGGCACGTGAAGGTCTGGAATTGCTCCTTCGGGAGTCGTCGCGTCGGAACTCCGGAGTACGGAACGTTTGCTCAGGAGCTCGATGCGATCTCTGCGGAGCAGGGCGTGCTGTTCGTGATTGCGGCAGGGAACTATACGGATGGTCCTGAGCGGGGTTGGCCACCGGCGGCGGGGAGCGCGCTTGAAGATCGCATCAGCAGCCCGGCGGAAGCAGTTCGGGCGCTCACCGTCGGGGCGCGGGCCCATAGAGGCGGCCGGGTCAGCGCGGGCGCCCCCGCTTCCTACACGCAGCGCGGCCCCAACTTCGCGGCCCACATCAAGCCGGAGCTCTGTCACTGGGCTGGTGATGTTTCGGCTACAGGCGAGCTTGACGGGTTCGGGGTTCGGTCCCTTGTGCCTTCTGGTGAGCTGGCTGAATCGGTGGGAACATCCTTCGCGGCGCCACAGGTGAGTTCCATCGCTGCGAATACCTGGCAGATCCTCGAACAGAGCGGCGCGGTGCAGCAGGTCACGCCAGAGCTAGTCAAGGGCCTGCTCGTGCATTCGGCGGCGCTGGCGGATACGTCAACGGAGGCCGAGTACAGGGATTACTACGGGTGGGGCGTACCGCCTGAGTCGGCTGAGGTGCTCGGAAACGGGGCTGGGTCGTTCACAACGGTTCACGAAGTGGTGCTCACTCCCGGTAGCACTTGGCTGAAGGCTCCCTTCCCCGTGCCGGATTGCCTAATCACTGACGGCAACAAGTTCCGCGGCGAGGTCTTCCTTACGATTGCGTATTCACCGCCGATCGACCCCGCGTTCGGAGCCGAGGCAGTGCGCTACGAGGTCGATGGCGGCTTCGGTTCGATGATGATGTCGCCGAAGGGAACTCTCGAGTTCAAGTCGATCACCCCGGGCGAACGACCGAACTCAGAGCTTTGGGAAGCAAGTCAGATCGCCGAAGGTAAGTGGGCGCCGATTAAGACTTACCGGCATCGGTATCCACGCGGAAAAGCCGGCGGCGACTGGGCGCTTCGGTTGTCGCTCACGGAGAGAGTGTCTAATGAGATCGGGCGGGAGCAGTTGGTCTACGCCATCCTCACTTTTCGCGGTCTTGAGGACGGAATGCCGGTTTATCGAAACGGAGTGGAGGCTGTGCAGCGGCTCAGTTACGAGAGCAGGGTGATGGTTCCGTCCGGCCGTATTCGTCTTCAGGCGGAGTGAAGCGCAGACCTGCTTGATCCGAGTCGTGGCGCTCCCGCTGAGGGCCGCAAGTGTGGCAAGTGGGCTGCCTGGGCGCACGGTCCACGGCTCCGCCCCGGACGAGTATCCCCATCGGCGGCATCCATGCGGCCGTGAGGATAAGCGGTTTTCGCGGACATAGGCCCCATCGACGCGATCGCTTCGCCACCCGCATCGCGGGATCGTCAGTCCCCGCGTCATCGCCGCACACCCGTCGGCGACCGTCCGAAAGCCGGTCCATAGCCGCCGGTCGGCCGACTTCGACCGCACCCACCTCGGTTGTGCGAGGGGTCGTTTTGTTTACCTCGCCCGGCGAAGGTGGCCCTGGAGGAGCGCTACTGAAACGGTTGGCCACGCCTTTGCGGTCGATCGGGTGCATCTCCAGGCGCCCGATCCGGGTTGCCTCCTTTCTGAGCTGCCGCAGAATGTGCTGGCCTCCGATTGCGTCGTGGAGCTATCCCGCCCGCCCGCGGCGACCGGGCGGCAGGAGCCCGCGCTCGCGCGCTTTCGTGACCCAGCCCTGCGCGGTAGACAAGGCGACGCCATTGATCTGCGCCATCGTCGCGCTCGGGTTCGGATCGCCCTGTTGCGTCAGTCGGCCGTGCTGCAGCGCGACCAGCTCGTAGAAGTCTGGCACCTTCTTCGGGTCGCCCAGCGGCTTGAGCAGATCGCGCTCGCTGACCTTCCGCCCCGAGGGCAGCACGATCTTGCCGCCCGTGATCGTCTCGGTGCGCTTCATTGCGAACAGCCGCTTGTTGATCGCCGCCTCGATGCGGGCGGTGGGCAGCTCGCGGAGGAGCTGGCTCGTGATCGGGTCGCCAGGGCGCCACGGCAGGTAGATCACGCCCGTGATGCGCACCTCTTCCGGTACAGCGAAGAGCTGCCGCTGCAGGCGGATCATCACGCGGGTGTGCGTTGCCTCGTGCTCGAGGTAGCGCCAGCGACCGCCGGTGGTCTCGTTCTGGTCGGAGTCCGCCGGCGCGCCCTGGTCGTCGTATCCGAGCACCGCATCGATCTGCTCGCTCGCGTCGTCGTCGCGCTCGCCGGGGAACCGGCTGGGCAGGTACCAGCCCTCGGGCAGGTCGTCGGCGACGAGCAGGCCGTCGTGGGACTGGTCACCAGGGCGAGGCGTCGAAGCGGGCATGCGTCGAGTCTAACCAGCGAACTCAGGTACTTGCCACAATATGCGCACCGATGATATTCTCAGGTACTTGCAAATAGCCGCGCTTGCGCTCGCATGTACGAGATGCCAACACGGCGGTGCAACAGCCGAAGGGGAGCGTCATGGTCGACACTGCATGGAGGGTCGAGTACCTGAGCCGAGTCGAGGCGGCGGAGCGATGTCGCATCCCGGTCTCGAGCTTCGACAAGCTGCGTCACGACGGACTGATCCCGGAGCCCGACGCGCGCATGGGCAAGCACCTGCTCTGGAGCGCCGACACGATCGACGAGCTGCTCGCCCGGGGCGGCACGGAGCACTGATGGCCGGGCGGCCGACCCGCGATACCCCGACCCGCGTCGATCCGCGCACGGGCCGCCCGCTCCCTGAGGGCATCCGGTGGCGCGCCGACCGGCAGCGGTACCAGATCCGTGTTGTCGGTCCGAGCGTCGACGGGGGAGCGGCCGAGCGATCCCGCACGTTCCTGACGCTCGCCGAGGCCAAGCGCGAGCTGGCGAAGGCGGTCGCCGGTCGCAATCCGAATGGGTCGATGACGCTCGAGCAGTGGCATGAGAAGTACTGGCCGGCCATCGCATCATCCGTTCGTCCGGCCACCGGACGCAGCTACGGCGTGGCCTGGAGGCTGCGGGTGAAGCCGAGCCTGGGCCGACACCGGCTTGAAGACATCACCTCGCCGATGATCGAGTCGGCGATGGTCGCGTGGTCCGGCGGAGCATCCGCCAAGAACGATGCGCTCGCGGTGCTCTCACGCCTGCTCGACGGCGCGCGCCGGTCGCGCTTCATTGACTACAACCCGGCACGCGAGGTCAAGCGTCCGAGCATGCGCGAATCCATCTCGCCGGTCTCCCGCGCGCTCACGCTCGATCAGATCCAGACGCTGCTCGACCTCGTTCCCGAGGGCGCCTACCGCGGCTACCTCGCGGCGCTCGTCTACACCGGCATGCGGGCCGGGGAGGCGACCGCGCTGCGCGTCGGCGACGTCGACTTCGAGCGCGGCATCATCCGCGTCAGCCGATCGCTGAGCCCAGGCCAGCGCGGCGAGCTGATCGAGCAGTCGCCGAAGAGCCACAAGTCCCGCGACGTCCCGCTGATCGACGCGCTCCGTCCGTACGCCGAAGCCGCCGCCCGAGGCAAGCAATCGAGCGACCTGCTCTTCGCCGGACCCGACGGCGGCCGGCTCACCAACCACAACGCGCGCCGCGGCGCCGACTGGGAGACCCTTCGCGAGGCGATCGGCCGACCCGACCTGCGCATCCACGACCTCCGGCACACCTTCGCGACCATCCTCTTCGACGCCGGCGCCAGCGCTCCTGACGTGCAGGCGACCCTCGGGCACTCGAGTCTGCAGGTCACCGAGCGCTACTCGCGAGCCCGCGAAGGCTTCGCACTCCGTGCCGGTGCAGCCCTGAACGACGCGCTCAAGAGTGCGGGCGCCGAACCACCGAAACGAACCAGACGGCGGGCCCCCGCCGACCTTAATGGCACATTAATGGCACGGCCCCGCGAGCGGCCCGGCGAAATCGCCCGCTGACACAAGAAAACCCCCGGTTACCGGGGGGTTTCAATGGTGGCTCCGACCGGCATCGATCCGGTGACCTTTCGATTTTCAGTCGAACGCTCTACCAACTGAGCTACAGAGCCGAAGCATCGCAGTGACGCCTCATTTAAAGGGAAAGCCCCTTCTTTCGAAAGGGCTTGTCGCCTCAGCGACCCTGACGGGACTTGAACCCGCGACCTCCGCCGTGACAGGGCGGCACGCTAACCAACTGCGCTACAGGGCCATACTCAACCATTGTACTGGTCAATTCTGTATTCAATTTTCCGGTGACCCCAACGGGATTCGAACCCGTGCTACCGCCGTGAAAGGGCGGCGTCCTAGGCCACTAAACGATGGGGCCGGATCGGCCACCAGGCGATGACCACCGACGCATAAGCATACGCATGATCGCCCGGGATTGGCAAAACGGCCCCGGCGCCCGGGCGCGCCCCCCATCCGCGCCGATTCCGCGACTTGCGCCGGATGTTCCGAAGCGTCCGCCGCCGCGGGGATAACCTCGCCACGGCGGAGGCCCGCTCGGTGCTCAACGGCACCGTGCCGCTGTTGTTACTGTTAAAGGAGTGACCAGAGTGATCATCGCCCCGATGATCGAGATGGGGAACCACATGAAACGCAGCGAAGCCGGCCTCGAGCACCGCTTCCGCACCGCCCGGCGGAGCCGTCGACGGCTGCGCCTCGGAGCGCTCGCCGCCGCGTTCGCCCTCGTCCTCAGCGCGTTCGTCGCGAGCCCGGCCGCGGCCACCGACTATCCCAGCTGGGACGACCTGCAGAAGGCCAAGGCCAACACCGCGGCCGCAGCGGATGCCGTGGCCAACATCCGCGCGCTCATCGCCCAGCTGCAAGACAACGTGGTCGCGACCCAGGCGGAGTCGGTCAAGCGCGCGAATGAACTGCAGGAGGCGCAGGACCGCTACGACGACGCCGTGCGCCGCGCCGACGCCATCCAGGCCCAGGCCGATGAGAGCAAGGCCAAGGCGGATGCCGCGGCCAAGCAGGCGGGCCAGCTCGCCGCCCAGCTCTATCGCACTGGCGGCACCGACCTCTCGGCGAACCTCGTCTTCGACGCCAAGTCCGGCGCCAAGGGCACCGACAAGCTGCTCTCCAAGCTCGGCAGCATGAGCAAGCTCGTGCAGCGCAACAGCGACGTCTACGCTGCCGCCAATGCCGCGGCGAACACCGCATCCCTGCTCGGCAAGCAGGCCAAGATCGCCCAGGACGAGCGCGAGAAGCTGCGCATCGCCGCGGAGCAGGCTCTGGATGCGGCGGTCGCCGCGCAGAAGGCGGCCGAGCAGGCGCTCGCCGAATCGCAGGCCCAGAGCATCGTGCTCGACCAGCAGCTCAAGTTCATGCAGGACACCCAGGCGCAGGTCGCCGTCGACTACCAGAAGGGCGTCGAGGAACGTGCCCGTCTGGCTGCCGAGGCGGCGGCCCGCGCCGCAGCAGCGGCTGCGGCATCCGGCGGGGGACCCGGCGCCGGGCTCTCGGGCGGCTGGATCAGCGACCAGGGTTGGGCGGTGCCCGCCGGGGGCCGCATCACCGACGGCTACGGTCCGCGCCCGGTCATCTGCAGCGGCGGGGCGTGCAGCGGCAACTTCCATTACGGCGCCGACATCGGCGCCGGGTGCGGTGCTCCCATCTACGCCGCCAACGGAGGCACGGTCGTCTACGCCGGCCGCAACGGCACCTATGGCAACTGGGTGCAGGTGGATCACGGCGGCGGCATCCGCACCGGCTACGCGCACATTCGCGACGGCGGCATCTTCGTGCGCGTTGGGCAGCACGTCGACGTCGGCCAGAACATCGCCTCCGTGGGCATGACGGGTGCGGCCACCGGATGCCACCTGCACTTCGAGGTGTTCCAGAACGGCACGCGCATCAACCCGTTCACGTTCATGGCGAACGTCGGAGCCCCTCTTGGCTGAGCGTCGTCGCCGGCCCAAGCCCGTCGTGCTGCTGTCGGCCGTCGCCGCGGCGGGAGCGGTGACCGCCTCCATCGGCATCGTGGCGCCGGCGTTGGCCGACCCCGGCTACCCGTCGTGGGATGACATCCAGAACGCGAAGAAGAACGAGGCCTCGAAGAAGACCGAGATCGACAACGTCACCGCGCTCATCACCAACCTGCAGGCTGTTGCCGACGAGGCATCGCGCCAGTCGATGATTGCGGCCGAGAAGGTACGGCAGGCGCAGGACGCCCTGACCGCCGCCACCGAGCGCGAGGCCAGCATCCGTACGCAGGCGGATGCCGCGGCCGAGAAGGCGAAGACCTCGAAGATGCGCGCCGGGCTGCTCGCTGCCCACCTGGCGCGGCAGGGCGGCAAGGAGTTCTCGGTCGACCTGTTCCTGAACGGCGACGAGGCGAGCGACCTGCTGCACCGCCTCGGCGCGGTCTCCAAGCTCAGCGAGCAGTCCCAGCAGATCTATCGCGATGCGCTGCAGGACCGCAACACCGCGTCGTCGCTCGCGGAGCAGGCGGATGCCGCGGCCAAGGAGCGCGAGAAGCTCGCCGCAGCGGCGAAGCAGGCCTCCGAGGCGGCGGATGCGGCAGCGAACGCCGCGCAGACGGCCGTCGCGAACCAGCAGGCCAAGAGCGATGAGCTGTTCGCTCAGCTCGCGAGCCTGAAGGACACCACCGCCGACCTCGAGCGCGAGCGCGCCCAGGGTATCGCCGCCGAGGAGGCAGCACGGGCCGCTGCTGCGGCTGCCGCTGCTAAGGCCGCGGCCGAGGCGGCTGCCGCGAAGGCGGCGGCCGACGCCGCTGCCGCAGCCGCTGCCAACCAGAACCACGGCGGTGGTGGTTCGGGTGGCTCGGGCGCCTCGAGCGGCGGATCGGCGTCAGCGCCGCCCCCGCCCCCGCCACCGGCCTCCAACGGGAACGTCGTCGAGACGGCCATCTCGTTCGCCTCGGCCCAGCTGGGCAAGCCGTACAGCTCGCCCGGCGACAGCCGAAACACGTGGGACTGCTCCGGGCTCACGAAGTCCTCGTACGCGTACGCCGGCGTCTACATCGGCACGCATTCTGCGACCGACCAGTACAACACCATGCGCTCTCGCGGCCGCCTCGTGCCCTACTCGCAGCGCCAGCGCGGCGACCTCATCTTCTGGGGAAGCGGCGGAGACTACTACCACGTGGCGATCTACCTGGGGAACAACCGCATCCTCGAGGCGCCCGACTACGGCAAGAACGTGCGCGAGTACTACATCTGGGGCGCGGGCGACGTCGCCGGCTACGTAGGTCGGCCGGGTTGATCCGCCGCTGAGCCGCGCCCGACGAAGCGCCCACAGGCAGAGAAGTGGCCGCATCCGCCCGCGAACCGCGGGAGCCGGATGCGGCCACGTCGCATCTGGGGGTCAGTGACCCGGGTACGCGTCGATCGAGCGCTGGATGATCTCCTCGGCCTGCGCGGCCGTGCCCCAGTTCTCCACCTTGACCCACTTGCCGGGCTCGAGGTCCTTGTAGTGCTCGAAGAAGTGCTTGATCTCGTTGCGCACGTGCTCGGGAACGTCGTCGACGTCCTGGATGTGGCTCCAGCGGGGGTCCGTAGCGGGAACGCAGACGACCTTGGCGTCGCCGCCGGCCTCATCCGACATGTCGAGGTAGCCCACGGGACGCACCTTGACGCCCACGCCCGGGTGGAGGGGGTACTCGAGCAGCACGAGCGCGTCGAGCGGGTCGCCGTCGTCGGCCAGGGTCTTCTCGAAGTACCCGTAGTCGACGGGATAGACGAAGTTCGTGAACAGCACCCGGTCCAGGTACACCCGGCCGGTCTCGTGGTCGACCTCGAACTTGTTGCGGCTGCCCTTAGGAATTTCGATGACGACGTCGTATGCGCCCATGGCTGATCTCCTCGTTGTGAAAGTGCGGAATAAGGTTACTGGATGCCCTTCCCGCCCGGTCCGGACGAGCGTCGGCCCCGACTGACGCCCGCCATCGCCGACGTGCGTCGCGCCGTGCGCGCGTGCCTCGCCGACCTCGGATCGACCGAGGGGCCGGTGCTCGTCGCACTCTCGGGCGGCCCGGACTCGCTCGCCCTCGCGGCGGCGACGGCCTTCGAGGCGCCGCGAGCCGGCATCCGTGCCGGTGCCGTGATCATCGACCACGGGCTGCAGAGCGCGTCGGCCGAGGTGGCCCAGCGCGCGGCCGAGCAGGCGCGCCAACTCGGGCTCGACCCCGTGATCGTGCGCGCGGTCGACGTCGTCGCCGGCGCCGATGGTCCCGAGGCCGCAGCGCGCAGCGCCCGATATGCCGGGCTCGAGAGCGCCGCTCGGCAGACGGATGCGGCTGCCGTGCTGCTCGGCCACACTCTCGACGACCAGGCGGAGACCGTGCTGCTGGGCCTGGCCCGAGGGTCGGGAGGCGGCAGCCTGCAGGGAATGGCCGCCGTCGCCGGGCTGTACCGCCGCCCGCTCCTCGGCATCCGCCGCGCCCAGAGTCGGCAGTTCTGCGCCGACAGCGGCCTGTCGTTCTGGGACGACCCGCACAACGAGGATGCCGGCTACGCTCGCGTGCGGGTGCGCCGGAATGTCCTGCCCATCCTCGAGAGCGAACTCGGTCCGGGCGTCGCCGAGGCGCTCGCACGCACCGCCGAGACCCTGCGGGAAGACGCCCAGGCGTTCGAGGGCATGATCGAGGAGATCATCGAGGAGATCTGCGAACCGGCCGAGGCCGGCATCGCCGTCTCGGTCGCCGCCCTCGCGGCCAACCCCGCGGCACTGCGGCACCGCATCATCCGCCATGTGGTGCTCAGCGAGTTCGGCGTCAGCCTCTCCCGTGCCCAGACGCTCGCGGTCGCGGCCCTCGTGACCGACTGGCACGGCCAGAAACCGCTCGATCTGCCAGGCATTAGAGTGTTGAGGCAGAACGGGCGCATCGAATTCAGCGCTCTCTGACAGGCACGGAACCGGGAGCAGCGCGCATGGAAACCCACGACATCGACGGCGACCTGACCGAGATGCTCATCACGGAAGACGAGATCCGGGCCAAGCTCGCCGAGCTCGCGCGCCGCATCGAGAGCGACTACGACGGCAAGGACGTCCTGCTCGTCGGCGTGCTCAAGGGCGCCGTCATGGTCATGGCCGATCTCGTGCGCGAGCTGCGCATCCACGCCAACATGGACTGGATGGCCGTCTCGAGCTACGGCAACGGAACGCAGTCCAGCGGCGTCGTGCGCATCCTCAAAGACCTCGACACCGACATCCTCGGGCGCCACGTGCTCATCGTCGAGGACATCATCGACTCGGGCCTCACCCTGAGCTGGCTGCGCCAGAACCTCGAGTCCCGCGGGGCCGCCTCCGTCGAGATCTGCGCACTGCTGCGCAAGCCGGATGCCGCGAAGGTCGACGTCGACGTGCGCTACCTCGGCTTCGACATCCCGAACCAGTTCGTCGTCGGCTACGGACTGGACTACGCGGAGCGCTACCGCAACCTGCGCGGCGTCGGCATCCTCGCCCCGCACGTCTACTCCTGAACGGGGTCGGCCGAGAGTCGCAGTGGCCCGGGAAACCGCCCGGTAGCGCCGTCAGCGAACACGCAGCCTGCGCACAGTGGCGCCGCGATACCCTCTAGACACCATGAACGTGAAGAAGATCCTGCGCGGACCCCTGATCTACATCGTGCTGGCGCTGATCGCCGTGTGGATCGGCTCGAGCCTCATTACCATGTCGGGCTTCAAGGAGGTCTCCACCCAGCAGGGTCTGGAGTTCCTGAAGGACGGCAAGGTGTCGGCGGCGAAGATCGTCGACGGCGAGCAGCGCGTCGACCTCACGCTCAGCAATCCCGACGCCAAGTACGGCGGCCAGGTGCAGTTCTACTACGTCGCCCCGCGCGGCGAAGAGGTCATCACGGCGGTCAACGACGCCTCGCCCAAGGACGGCTTCACCGACGAGGTGCCCCAGCCCAACTGGTTCCTCTCCGCGCTCGGCTTCCTGCTTCCCCTCGCCCTCATCGGCGTCTTCTTCTGGCTGATGCTCTCGGGCATGCAGGGTGGCGGCAACCGCGTCATGCAGTTCGGCAAGTCCAAGGCGAAGCTCGTCTCGAAGGAGAGCCCCAAGGTCACCTTCGACGACGTCGCCGGCGCCGACGAGGCCATCGAGGAGCTGCAGGAGATCAAGGACTTCCTGAAGGAGCCCGCCAAGTTCCAGGCCGTCGGGGCTCGCATCCCCAAGGGCGTGCTGCTCTACGGCCCTCCCGGAACCGGTAAGACGCTTCTGGCTCGGGCCGTCGCCGGTGAGGCCGGCGTGCCGTTCTACTCCATCTCGGGCTCCGACTTCGTCGAGATGTTCGTCGGCGTGGGCGCGAGCCGTGTGCGCGACCTCTTCGACCAGGCCAAGCAGAACGCGCCGGCCATCATCTTCGTCGACGAGATCGACGCCGTCGGCCGCCACCGCGGTGCCGGCCTCGGCGGTGGTCACGACGAGCGCGAGCAGACGCTCAACCAGCTGCTCGTCGAGATGGACGGCTTCGACCCCAAGACCAACGTCATCATGATCGCGGCGACGAACCGTCCCGACATCCTCGACCCCGCGCTGCTGCGCCCTGGCCGCTTCGACCGCCAGATCGGTGTGGACCAGCCCGACCTCAACGGCCGCCGCCGCATCCTCGAGGTGCATGGAAAGGGCAAGCCGCTCGCGAAGGGCGTCGACCTCGAGGTCGTCGCTCGCAAGACGCCCGGGTTCACGGGCGCCGACCTGGCCAACGTGCTCAACGAGGCCGCACTGCTCACGGCGCGCTCGAACGCCCAGCTGATCGACAACCGTGCTCTCGACGAGGCCATCGACCGCGTGATCGCCGGCCCGCAGCGGCGCACGCGCGTGATGAACGACAAGGAGAAGCTCATCACCGCCTACCACGAGGGCGGCCACGCCCTCGCAGCGGCGGCGATGAACTACACCGATCCGGTGACGAAGATCACCATCCTTCCCCGCGGTCGCGCGCTGGGCTACACGATGGTCCTTCCGCTGGAAGACCGCTACTCGGTCAGTCGCAACGAGCTGCTCGACCAGCTGGCCTACGCCATGGGCGGTCGAGTCGCCGAGGAGATCGTGTTCCACGACCCCTCGACCGGCGCATCGAACGACATCGAGAAGGCCACGTCGACGGCCCGCAAGATGGTCACCGAATTCGGCATGAGCGCAACGGTCGGCGCGGTCAAGCTCGGCCAGTCGCAGGGCGAGGTCTTCCTCGGGCGCGACATGGGCCACCAGCGCGACTACTCCGAGCGCATCGCCGAGCGGGTCGACGCCGAGGTGCGCGCCCTCATCGAGAAGGCGCACGACGAGGCCTGGCAGGTGCTCAATGACAACCGCGACATCCTCGATCGCCTCGCGGCGCAGCTGCTCGAGAAGGAGACGCTGGATCACAACGAGATCGCCGAGATCTTCAAGGACGTGCGAAAGCTGCCCGAGCGTCCGCTGTGGCTCTCGAGCGAGGACCGTCCGGTCTCCGATCGTCCGCCGATCGAGTTCCCGAAGCGCACGGCCCCCATCGATGAGGGCGCCGTCGACGGCGGGATCGACTCCGGAACGGCCGCAGCCACCGCGACGCCGCCGAGCCGCAGCCGCGCCTCGAAGCCGCGCCCGGCGACCGCGTAGGCGGCACGGGCATGGCCGGTGTCGACCGGGCGCGCATCGAGGCGGCGGTCACCGAGCTGCTGCTCGCCATCGGCGAGAACCCGGAGAGGCCCGGCCTCGTGAAGACGCCGCAGCGGGTCGCCGACAGCTACGCCGAGTTCTTCGGCGGGCTCGAGGTCGACCCGGTCTCGCACCTGAGCGACGCGGTCCCGCTCGGCACCCAGGCCGACGGGCTGCCGCAGACGAGCGATGCGGTGATCGTGCGCGGCATCGACTTCCGCTCCGTGTGCGAGCACCACCTGCTTCCCTTCGTCGGCGTCGTGCACATCGCCTACCAGCCCGGCGAGAAGGTGGTCGGTCTCGGCAAGCTCTCCGACGTCGTCGAGACGCTCTCCGCCCGACCGCAGCTGCAGGAGCGCCTGACCGAGGAGATCGCCGACGCCCTCGAGCAGGGCCTCGCGCCACGCGGCGTGCTCGTGGTGATGGATGCGGTGCACCGCTGCGTCGTCGCGCGCGGCTCGCGCCAGACGGGCAGTTCGACCGTCACGATCGCGAGCCGGGGCGGCCTGGCCGATCCCGGGCAGCGTGCGGACGTCATGGGCCTGATCGGATCGTTCCCGCGTGACTGAGAGGCCGTCGTGATCGAGCCGCCAGCGGCCGCATCCGGCAGCGACGAGGCCGGTCTGCCGCTGATCATGGGCGTCCTCAACGTCACGCCCGACTCCTTCAGTGACGGCGGTCGGTGGGCCGACACGGATGCCGCGATCGCCCACGCGCTCGACCTCGTCGACCAGGGTGCCCAGGTGATCGATGTGGGCGGCGAGTCGACCCGTCCCGGGGCGGCGCGCGTGGATCCGCAGGCCGAGCAGCACCGGGTGATCCCGGTGATCGCCGCGCTGGCCGGTGCGGGCGTGCGAGTGAGTGTGGACACCATGAATGCGGCAACGGCGGTGGCCGCGGCATCCGCAGGCGCCGCCATCGTCAACGACGTCTCGGGCGGGCTCGCCGATCCGGCCATGGCCCATGCCGTCGCCGGCCTCGACGTGCAGTACGTCGCCATGCACTGGCGGGGTCACTCCGACCGCATGAACGAGCGCACGCAGTACGGCGACGTCGTCACCGACGTGCGTTCCGAGCTCGCCGCGCGACTGGAGGCGCTGAGCGACGCCGGCATCCGCGAGGAGCGCATCGTCATCGATCCCGGACTGGGCTTCGCCAAGAACGCCGGCCACAATTGGCAGCTGCTGGCACGGCTGGACGAGTTGGGCTCGCTCGGCCGCCCCATCCTCGTGGCGGCATCACGCAAGCGCTTCGTCGGAGCGTTGCTTCCGGAAGACGCCCCCATGGCCGACCGCGACCTGCCGACCGCCGTCATCAGCGCCCTCTCCGCCCGTGCCGGGGTGTGGGGTGTGCGGGTTCACGACGTTCTCAGCACGCGTCGCGCCCTCGACGTCGTGCGGGCATGGCAAGGTGGAGCACGTGGATAACCCCCAGCCGGGCCAGCTCGACAGCATCACCCTCACCGGACTGCGCGTCGACGCCCACCACGGTGTCTTCGCGCACGAGCGCCGCGACGGTCAGCCGTTCGTCATCGATCTCACGGTCTGGCTCGATGCGGCATCGGCGGCCGAGAACGACGACCTCTCGGCGACGATCGACTACGGCACCCTCGCCATCGACGTGACGGATGCGGTGCGCCGCGACCCGGTCGACCTCATCGAGACGCTCGCGGAACGGGTGGCGGCGACCGTGCTCGCGCATCCCGCTGCCCGGAGCACCCGGGTGACCGTGCACAAACCGCAGGCCCCCATCACGGTGCCCTTCGACGACGTCGCCATCACGATCACCCGGGATCGGGCGTGACGAACGCGCTGCAGCAGGGCGAGCTGCGCGTCGTGCTCTCGCTGGGGAGCAACCTCGGCGACCGCGCCGGGGAGATCCGCGCGGCCGTCACCGAGATCGCCGACACCCCCGACGTGCGGCTGCTGGGGGTCTCGCACCTCGTCGAATCGGCCGCCCTCAAGGTGCACGGCACCGATGAACGGGCGCCGCGCTACCTGAACGCCGTCGTGATCGTCGCCACGAGCCTGGAACCGCACGCCCTGCTGCACCAGCTCGCCCGTATCGAGAACGCCCACGGCCGCGTGCGCGACGAGCGCTGGGGAGACCGCACCCTCGATATCGACATCGTCGACTACGACGGCCGGGTGCTGCACGACGATCGGCTCACCCTGCCGCATCCCCGGGCCCACGAGCGCGCCTTCGTGCTCGCTCCGTGGCTGCAGCTGGACCCGACGGCCCAGCTCGTGCAGCATGGATCCGTGGCCGACCTCCTCACCGTCGTCAGCGACGTCGTGCAGCCCTGGCCGAACGGAGCGTCATCGTGACCCGCACGCATCCGACCACCCTTGTCGCGCTCGGGCTTCTCGGCGTGGTCGCGGGCTACCTGGTGGAACTGGGTTCCGCCGCGGCGGGCAAGCCCATCTTCGTGCCGCCGCTCACGTTGGCCGTCACCCTCATCGTCATCGCGGCCGTCGTCATCGCGCTCGCGGTCCCCATCAGGCGGGCGGTCACGGGCACGTCCACGACCCGCATCGACCCGTTCCGGGCGACGCGCATCGCCGCCCTCGCCAAGGCGTCGGCCCTCGCGGGCGGTGTGCTGCTCGGCGTCGCTGCCGGGCTGCTACTCTACCTGCTCACCCGATCGGCGATCGGGTCGCTCGGGCCCATCTGGCTCGTCGTGGCGTCCGTGATCGGAGCCGTCGTGCTGATGATCGCCGGGCTCGTGGCCGAGTTCCTGTGCACGCTTCCCCCCGACGACACCGAGAAGGCCGACGAGGCGCATGCCTGAGACCCGCACGCAGCGCGTGGAGCTCGACGGCGTGCAGTGGCGCCGGGTCTCACCGACCTACCTCGTCGTCGCCATCGTCGGCCGCATCGCGTCGGCCGTCGTGGTGTGCGGGGCCGGCACCGTGCTCTGGCTCGTCGCCGGCTGGTCGTGGCTCGTGTGGGTGCTTCCGGTTCTCGCCGTCGGCTTCCTCATCGCGATCGCCCTCGAACCGCGCCGGGTGCGTTCCATCGGCTACGCGCTGCGAGCGGATGACCTCGTCTTCCGGCGGGGCATCATGTTCCAGCGCTTCGTCGCCGTGCCGTTCGGCCGCATGCAGCTCATCGACATCACCCGGGGTCCGCTCTCGCGCGCCCTCGGGCTCGCCGACCTGCGACTCGTGACCGCCGCCGCGGCGACCGGCGTGGCCATACCGGGCCTCTCCTTCGGTGATGCCGAGCGCCTGCGCGACGAGCTGGTCGCGCTCGCGGAGACGCGCCGGGCCGGGCTGTGAACCTCGCCGACGGGGAGTGGCATCGACTGCACCCCGCAACGCCGTTGCTGCGTGGCGGCATCGCCTTCGTCGCGATCGTCGGTTTCGTCATCGCCAACCTGCGTGAGCGGCTGCTCGACCTCTTCTTCGGCGTTCCCCAGTACGGGGAGGACCCGATCGATGAGATCCTGCGACGCGGCCTCGTCGGCTGGGCGCTGCTCGCCGTGTTCGTCGTGCTGGTCGCGGTCATCGTCGTGTTCTACCTGTCGTGGCGCGTGCACAGCTTCCGCGTCACCGACGAGGTGGTCGAGGTGCGCAGCGGGCTGCTCTCCCGAACCCATCGCAGGGCACGGCTGGACCGCATCCAGGGGGTGAGCATCACGCGGCCGTTGCTGGCGCGCATCTTCGGCGCCGCGAAGATCGACATCACCGTTGCGGGCAACGACGCGAACGTGCAGCTGGCCTACCTTGCTTCGCGCCAGGCCGACGAGCTGCGCCGGGAGATCCTCACGCTCGCTTCGGGCGTCGTCGCGGAGCGGCGGGCCCGCCTGGCCGCCGCGGAGCCCGGTACGGCGACCGAGATCGCGGACAGCGCCGCGACGCCGACAGCCGGCACTGAGAATGGTGTCGCCTCCGCCGCACCCGCGCGCGGACCCGGGTTCTCCGACGTCGTCCGCGACCGCGTGGATGAGTTCCTCGCCCCCGAGCTCGACCCCGATGCCGCACCGCCGGCATCCGTCGTGCGCATCCCGATCGGCCGCCTCATCGGTTCGGTGGTGCTGAACGGCTTCACGGTCTTCCTCATGGCGATGATCATCGCCATCATCATCGGCGTCGCGAACGGCGCTTACTGGCCGATCTTCGCCGTGCTGCCGGTGCTGCTCGGCGGTTTCAGCTTCTACGTCAACCGCACCACCCGCCAGCTGCGGTACTCGATCGCGGGAACACCTGACGGTGTGCGCGTGGGCTACGGCCTGCTCTCGACCAACAACGAGACGCTCCCGCCCGGGCGCATCCACGCGATCGGGGTGAGCCAGCCCCTGCTCTGGCGACCGTTCGGCTGGTGGCGGCTGCAGGTCAACACGGCCGGCCGCGGCGGCAGCGACCGCCAGAACCGCGAGAACACGACAGTGCTGCCCGTCGGCGACCGCGAAGACGTACGGCGGGTGCTCGAGCTCATCCTTCCCGCATTCACGGATGCCGGCGCCGAGGGCGTCGTCGAGATCGGCCTGACCTCGCGCGGTGGATCGGACGGGTTCGACAACGCTCCCCGGCGAGCGGCCTGGCTGCGCCCGTTCTCGTGGCGGCGTACGGGATACCGCCGCCACGCGGGGGTGCTGCTGCTGCGCCACGGCGTGCTCGCCCGTGAGCTGGCGGTCGTGCCGCTCGCCCGGCTGCAGAGCGTCGGCATGCACCAGGGGCCGATCCAACGGATGCTGCGGCTGGCATCCGTGCAGCTGCACACGGTGGCCGGACCCGTGCGCGCGGTGCTCGAGGTCGCCGACGCCGCGGTCGCACTGGCCGTCTTCGAGAGAACCGCCGCCGATGCCGTCTCCTTCGCCGGCATGGACACGAGCCACCACTGGGGGAGCGCATGAGCGAGCAGCGAGCGGGGCGACTGGGAGTGGGCATCGTCGGTGCCGGCAGGGTTGGACCGGTCCTGGGTGCCGCCCTCGGCGGGGCCGGGCACGCCGTCGTCGGCATCTCGGCGGTCTCGGCGAGCAGCAGGGACCGGGCCGAGGCGATGCTGCCGGGCGTTCCCATCCTGTCCGTGCCCGAGATCATCGAGCGCAGCGAGCTCGTCATCCTCGCCGTTCCCGACCGCGAGCTGCCCGACCTCGTCGCCGGGCTCGCGGCCACAGGCGCCTGGCAGCCCGGACAGCTCGTGCTGCACACGGCCGCGCGCTTCGGCACCGCCGTGCTCGCCCCGGCACTCGCGGCCGGCGTCATTCCGCTCGCCGTGCATCCGGCGATGGCCTTCACCGGTACGAGCATCGACATCGCCCGGCTGGCGGATGCCTGGTTCGCGGTGACCGCTCCGGCACCCGTGCTGCCCATCGGCCAGGCGCTCGTGGTCGAGATGGGCGGGGAGCCCCTCGTCGTGGCCGAGGCCGACCGCGCCGCCTATGCCGAGGCCATCGAGACGGCCGTCACATTCTCGACGTCCATCGTCGAGCAGGCGGCGAACCTGCTCGTCGGCATCGGCGTGCACAACGCCGGGCCCGTGCTGGCGCCGCTCGTGCGCTCGGCGGTCGAGGCTGCGCTCGCCCGCACCGGCGCAGGCACTACCATCGATGTGGCCGATCTCCTGGCCGACGACGACGGGCCGCAGAGCCCACCTGCGGAGCATCCATGAGCACCACCCCCGCCCTCATCACGAGCATCGAGGCCCTTCGGGCAACGACGGCCGAGGCTCACGCGGCGGGTCGCTCCGTCGCTCTCGTGCCCACGATGGGCGCGCTGCACGCCGGACATCTCGCGCTCGTCGACGCCGCCGCGGCTGAGGATCGCACCGTCATCGTCTCCATCTTCGTCAACCCGCTGCAGTTCGGCGCCGGTGAAGACCTCGACACCTACCCGCGCACCCTGGATGCGGATCTCGCGGCGCTCGCCGATCGCGGCGTAACCGCCGTGTTCGCACCGAGCGTCGCCACGATGTATCCGCACGGCCCCGTCGAGACGCGGGTGAGCGCCGGCGAGATCGGCACGCTGTACGAGGGCGCCTCACGCCCGGGGCACTTCGACGGCATGCTGACCGTCGTGGCGAAGCTGCTGAACATCGTGCGGCCCGATGTCGTGTTCTTCGGCCAGAAGGATGCGCAGCAGGTCTTCCTGGTGCACCGCATGGTGCGCGAGCTCGACGTGCCGGTCGATGTCGTGACCGTTCCGACGGTGCGCGAATCCGACGGCCTGGCCCTCTCGAGCCGCAACCGCTACCTCGATCCCGACCAGCGGGCGGCGGCGCTGACCCTGTCCGAGTCCCTCCGCGCTGCGGAAGGCGCATCCGCCGAAGGACTTGCCGAGGTGCTCGCGGAGGCCACGGCGGTATTCGGGGACCGCGACGCGGTTAAGCTGGACTATCTCGTCGTCGTCGATCCGCAGACCTTCCTGCCGATCACGGATGACGCGCACGGCCCGGCCACGGTGCTCGTGGCTGCGCGCGTCGGTACGACGCGTCTCATCGACAACACCACCATCACGCTGTAGCCCTCGCGGGCCCCGACCGGAGAGATCATGGCCGACGAGAACACAACGCCCGAGCCCACTGCCGCCGAGGTCTCGGAACGGGAGATCTCCGAGCAGAAGGCCGTGCGGCTGGCCAAGCGCGAGCGCCTGACCGCCTCGGCCGATGCCGGCGGCGGCGCCTATCCCGTGAGCGTGCCCGTCACCGACACCATCCCCGCGGTGCGCGAGCGCTTCCAGGGCCTGGAGCCCGACACCGCGACGGGCGAGACGGTGGCCCTGGCCGGCCGCATCGTGCACCTGCGCAACACGGGCAAGCTGTGCTTCGCCTCGCTGCAGTCCGGCGACGGAGCCCGCATCCAGGCGATGGTCTCACTCGGTGAGGTGGGCGAGGAATCGCTGGCCCAATGGAAGGAACTCGTCGACCTCGGCGATCACCTCTTCGTCGCCGGCGAGGTCATCACGAGCAGGCGCGGCGAGCTCTCCATCCTGGTGAAGGACTGGCGCATCGCCTCGAAGGCGTTGCTCCCGCTGCCCAACCTGCACAACGAGCTCAGCGAAGAGACGCGCATGCGCAGCCGCTACCTCGACCTCATCGCACGGGAGCAGGCGCGGCGCATCGTCGTCGACCGGGCCGCAGCCGTCGCCAGCCTGCGGCGCACCTTCGGTGAGCGCGACTACATCGAGGTCGAGACCCCGATGCTGCAGGTGATGCACGGCGGTGCCTCCGCGCGCCCGTTCGTCACCCACTCCAACGCGTTCGACACTGACCTGTACCTGCGCATCGCCCCCGAGCTCTATCTCAAGCGCGCCGTCGTCGGCGGCATCGAGCGGGTGTACGAGATCAACCGCAACTTCCGCAACGAGGGCGCCGACTCCACGCACTCGCCCGAGTTCGCGATGCTCGAGGCGTATCAGGCCTACGGCGACTACGGCTCGATGGCCGAGCTCACGCAACGCCTCATCCAGGATGCGGCGGTCGCCGTCAGCGGCTCCCACGTGGTCACCTGGGCCGACGGCACCGAATACGACCTCGGCGGCGAATGGGACCGCATCTCGATGTACGGCTCGCTCTCCGAGGCGCTCGGGCGCGAGATCACCCCCGAGACGCCGATCGCCGAGCTGCGAGCTCTCGCCGATGCCGAGGGCATCGAGGTCGAGCATCCGCTCGCGGGCAAGTACGTCGAGGAGCTCTGGGAGCACTTCGTCAAGGGCGACCTCGTGCGCCCGACCTTCGTGATGGACTTCCCGCTCGACACCAGCCCCCTCGTCCGCTGGCACCGCAGCACCGCTGGTGTCGTGGAGAAGTGGGACCTCTACGTGCGCGGGTTCGAGCTGGCGACGGGATATTCCGAGCTGGTGGACCCCGTGGTGCAGCGCGAGCGCTTCGTCGAGCAGGCCAAGCTCGCCGCCGGGGGAGACCCCGAGGCGATGCGGCTCGACGAGGAGTTCCTGCGCGCCCTCGAATTCGGCATGCCGCCCACCGGCGGCATGGGCATGGGCATCGACCGACTCCTGATGGCGCTCACGGGCCTCGGCATCCGTGAGACCATCCTCTTCCCCCTGGTGAAATGATGAATGATCAGAACAAGCTCCCCGGCGACGACGACGACAAGCGGGTCTCTCGGGGCCGGCTCCTGATCTGGGTGGTGGTCGGGGCCATCGGCCTCTACCTCGTGGTGACGGGGCTCTGGGGCGTGTTCACGAAGTGAGCGGCACTCGGACGGGGCACGCGGAATCGCCCGCGGGCAAGTAAGCTGTACGGGCTATGGACGATTTCTGGATCAACGCACTCTGGTCGCTCACCCCGACCGTGCTCGTCGGTCTGCTGTTCTGGTTCATCATGAGGGCCTTGATCCGCGCCGACCGCACGGAGCGCAAGGTCTACGGCGAGATCGAGGCAGAAGAGCGCGCAAAGCTCGGCCTCGACAAACCGGCCCGCGATAAGCCAGCGGTCTAGGGTGCATCGGGGCGGACGCAGGCGACTCGAGCGGAGTCGCCCATGAGCTCCACCGACGTCTCCCTCATCGTCGTCGGCGTTCTCGCCCTCATCGACCTCGGCGTGCGCATCACCGCCATCATCGTCATCCCGCGCAACCGTCGCCCGACTGCGGCGACGGCTTGGCTGCTCGCCGTCTTCTTCATCCCCTACCTCGGCGTGCTGCTCTTCCTGCTCATCGGCAATCCGAAGCTGCCCAAGAAGCGCCGCGCGAAGCAGCTCGAGATGGATGCCTTCATCCGGTCGAACTCCGACGTTCCCGAGGGTCGCCAGAGCAACGCGCAGTGGCCCAGCTGGTTCTCCTCGGTCGTCGAGCTCAACAGCAACCTGAGTGCCATGCCCATGGTCGACGGCAACTCGGCCCGCCTCATCGCGAACTACCAGGCCTCGCTGGACGAGATGACCCTCGCGGTGACGAAGGCGCGACGGTTCGTGCACGTGGAGTTCTACATCTTCTCGTGCGACCAGACCACGTATCCGTTCTTCGACGCCCTCGAGGCCGCCGTGCGGCGAGGCGTGAAGGTGCGCGTGCTGCTGGATCACTGGGCGTCGTCGCACACGCGGGACTACAAGGCGACCCTCCGCCGCCTCACCGAGATGGGCGCGGAGTGGCACCTCATGCTGCCGGTGCAGCCGTTGAAGGGGAACAACCAGCGCCTCGACCTGCGCAACCATCGCAAGATTCTCGTGGTCGACGGGAACACCGCGTTCGTCGGCTCCCAGAACGTGATCGATCGCAGCTACAACAAGAAGTCCAACATCAAGCGCGGGCTGCGTTGGCAGGAGCTCGTCGCACGCGTCGAGGGCCCTGTCGTCGACGCGCTCGGCCTCATCTTCATCACCGACTGGTACATCGAGTCGGGCGAGCTGCTGGAGAAGGAGGCGGAGGTGCTCGAGTCCATCGACGATCCCCGCCTGCTGGAGTGCCAGGTCGTTCCGAGCGGTCCCGGATTCGAGGGCGAGAACAACCTGCGGCTCTTCCTCGCGCTCCTCTACAACGCGCAGAAGCGCATCGTCATCACCAGTCCCTACTTCGTGCCCGATGAGGCGATGCTCTACGCCATCACGACCGCGGTGCAGCGCGGGGTTCCGGTGGACCTGTTCGTCTCCGAGATCGGCGACCAGGCCCTCGTCTGGCATGCCCAGCGCTCCTACTACGAGGCCCTGCTGCGCGCGGGCGTGCGTATCTGGCAGTACAAGGCGCCCTACATCCTGCACGCCAAGCACTTCACGATCGACGACGACGTGGCCGTCATCGGATCGAGCAACATGGACATGCGCTCCTTCGGCCTCAACATGGAGGTCTCACTGCTCGTGCGCGGCAAGTCGTTCGTGCAGGAGATGCGCGACGTCGAGGCCGACTACCGCGCGGTCAGCAAGGAACTGACGCTCGAGGCATGGCTGAAGCAGCCGTTGCGCTCGACCGTGCTCGACAACCTCGCGCGGCTCACGAGCTCGCTGCAGTAGCAGCGGCGGCGCGCTCCCGCGCCCGCGCCGCCTTCTCCTTCGCCGTTGAACCATTTGGTCGCCGTTGATCCGTCGGGAGCGGCTCAACCGGCACCAAATGGTTCAACGGCGGATTCAGCGTGCGGGGCGGGGGCGGGACGCCGGGTGCGGCTACTCGCGCGGCTTGAGGCGCACTGTGGGCATCTCGGGAGCCGGCAGTGCCGCTCCGTCGTAGTCCACCCATCCGAACGGGCCGCCCGGATCTCCGGCGGTGATGACGTCGCCCTGCCATTCGCTGCGGAACTGCACGATCTCGTCGTGGCTGCGCCCGATGAAGTTCCACCACATGATGAACCGCTCGGTGAAGGGCACGCCGCCGAGCAACAGGGCGCGGGCCCCGTTCTCCCCGGCCGCGATGCGAACCGACGTGCGGTCGGTGCTGAGGTAACCCAGCTCGGTGACCGCGAGCTCCGTCGCATCCACCCGCAGCGGCCCCCTGTCGACGAGAAAGCCGTACTCGTACGACGGGTCGAGCGGGAGGTCGGCGCTGCCGTACGGAGGAAGGTCCACCTGCGCTCCGACGAGGGGCGTGTAGAGGGAGACATAAGTACGGGCGCCCGCGAATTCGCCGGCGAACACCTGCAGGCGCGCATCCCCGACCGACACCGGAACGGCGTTCGCCTGCTCAAAGAACGGCTCGGTGAAACGCGCGGAATCCGGCAGCACGATCCACAGCTGCACGCCGTGCAGACGGGCGGATGCGGCCGTCGATACCTCGGAGTGGGCGATGGCGCGGCCTGCGGTCATGAGGTTCAGCTGGCCCGGGTGCACGAGGTCGCGCGTGCCGACGCTGTCGCGGTGCTCGATCTCGCCCTCGAAGAGCCAGCTCGCCGTCTGCAGTCCGGTGTGCGGATGCGGCGGAACGACCATCGCCTGCTGCGGCGTGCCGTCCAGTCCATAGTGATCCGCGAAGCACCAGGCGCCGATGGTCGGCCGCCCACGTTGTGGCAGCGTTCGGTGCACCGGCATCGCGCGGGGTCCGCCGAGCGGGACCTCACGTGCGGTGAGCACCTGCACATCGACGGGCCCGACGGCTGCCGGCCCGGCATCCGCCACGAGTTCGGCGGGATCGCGTTCGAGGTTGCTCACGTGCCCAGCCTATTGCGAGCCGGGTCCCTGACGACGGTCATGATCCGGGGTCGAGCCCCGGTCGAAGAGAGCGGCTGTCAGAGCGAGGCGACATCCCGGCGCGGCGGCCGCAGCACACGCAGTCGTCCCCTGCGCTGCAGGCCGACGGGATCGCGGCGAGGGGCGTCGAGCCAGGCCACGATGCCGAGGCCCACGGCGATCCAGAGCGTGTAGGCCACCGGACCTTCCTGCAGCGTCGGCAGCACCGTGATGCTCACGAGCGAGCCGACGATCGCCGCGGGTGCCGTGTACGCCTCCATGGATCCCGCCCGAACGCACTTCACGAAGACGTAGGCGAGCAGGGCCAGGAACAGGCCGAGCACGAGGATGCCCGCCTCGATCGCGAGCAGCAGCAGGAAGCTCTCCACGCGCACGGCATCGAGCGAGTAGCGGAAGGCCCGTGGACCCACCTGTCCGACGCCGATTCCGAACGGATGCGTCCAGAGGTAGGGCAGGTTCTGCATCAGCGAGTCCTCATGCCCGGCGAGCGACGGGTCGGGGATGGGGAACAGCACGGTGAGCAGGAACAGGTACACCTGGATGACGACGATGCCGAGCAGCACGCCGGTGGAGACCAGCGCCGGCACGAGCATCGCCCGCATCTTGTAGGCGTAGAAGGCCAGGATCGCCAGCGCCAGCATGGCCAGGCCGACGAACCCCGAACGCGACTGCGTGAGTCCGATCGCGACGAGGGGAAGCGCGCTCAGGGCGAGCTTGGTGCGGATGCGCCAGTTCGAGCGGCACCAGATGATGGCCAGCAGCACGGTCATCGCGACGGCCGCCTCGTTCGGAGCGACGTACGGACTGAAGCCGCGGGGTGTATTGCTGCCCGCCACGAACAGCGACACCGGCCATTCCTCACCGGCGGGAACCGGAAGGCGTCCCAGGGTGCGCAGCCATTGGATGCCCTGCGACCACGTGAAGATGGTCACGAGGGCAGAGGCCTGGGTCGCGATGGCGAACAGCACGGCGAGCTTCTTCGCCTCGAACGCGGTCACCGTCGCCGGAATGACGATGAGCAGCAGAAGGGGCAGGAAGTCATTGCGCCATCCGTACGAGGCCTGCTCGAAGTTCGGCGTGAAGACGGCGGACGCGCCGCCGAGAAGCAGCAGAACGAAGACGAGCAGTACCAGCGGGATGGGAACCCGCTTCAGTCGCCCGCCGAAGAAGGTCGTCACGGTCATCAGCAGGAGCATGTAGTCCTTGATGGCCCCGAACAGCACCGACTGCGGGCCGAGCCCGATGAACGCCGAGATCATTCCGTTCAGAGGCAGGATGAACACGAGCATCGCGAGACCGAGCCACGGCCGCCAGATGATGACGCCCGACACCACGAGCAGGCCGAGGATGGCGCCGACGACCATGGGGTTCTGGGCGATGAGGCCGCCGAAGACCGCCGCGGCCACACCGGCGACACCCGCCGCCTTCCACTGCATCGGGCTGAGCCCGCGGCTGTGCGCGTCCGAACGGGAGGAGCTCGGCGCGGCCGAGGATGCCGGCGGGCGCGGCTGAATGGTCGTCACGAGATCCCCAGACTGGTCTTGGCGGTGGCGCCCAGCGAATAGATGAGCGCGGCGGGGCCAGGTCGGCCCACCCGCACGGCCGAGGCAATGACATCGAGCATCGCCTTCGTCGACCGGGTGCGCCGCGCGAAGTTGAACGATTGCGACAGGATGAACTCGCCGAGGGCGCGCTTATCGTCGGAGAGGCGCCCGCGCGCCCACGCGATCGAGTCGTTGGCCGAGATCTTCTTCGAGACCGATCCCTCGACCCAGTTGTAGACGACGAGCGGTTCCCACACCTGCACGACGAGCACTCTGGGCACGGTGCGCTGAACGTCGATGAGCCAGCTGATGTCCTGGTGAAAGCGCAGCGAGGTGTCGAACGGCACGCGCAAGGCGAGTGATCGCGGGAACAGGAGGGTCGATGCCTGGATGAACCCGTGGCTCGAACGCGGCGTGCGCTTGAGGAACAGGTACCGTGCGATGCTCTCGCTCGATTCGTAGGCCACGGCGGGGTAGGGGAACTGCACCTCCTCCGAGCGGCGCATGAGCACCCGGGAGGTCGCGAACCAGCCGTCATCCGTGGGACCGGCGGCCGCGACCGCGGCGAGCTGGGTCTGAATGCGGCCGGGAAGCCAGGCGTCGTCGTCGTCGAGCAGGGCGACGAGTTCGCCGGTGGCCTGCTCCACGCCCGTCTGGCGAGCGACGTTGCCGCCGGCTCGCGGACCCACGCGGATGATGCGCACGCGCGGGTCTGCGGGTACCTCGAACTCGTCAGCCGTGTCGGCCATCACGAGCACTTCGTGCACGGCATGCGTCTGGTCCAGCGCCGACTGCACCGCGATCGCGACCTCCTCGCGGCCGACCGTGGGAATGACGACGCTGACGGTGGGCACGGCGCTCATCCGGTCACCGCTCGCCTCGGTCGCCAGACGGCATCCGCGAACGCGCGGAACCGCCGGGAGCGGCCCCGCAGCTCATCACGGTGGGTCTCGCTGCGTGCCGCCTTCACGTCGAAGAGCACCGCCCGCGAGAGCAGTCCGCCGCTGAAGATGACGCGCCAGAGGAAGCGCCGAATCGGTCCGGCGGAGAATTCGGTGACGTAGTAGTCGTAGGTGTTCTGCGCCCACATGGTCGAGACCGCTCCATCGCTGCGGTTAACCGAGGCGCCGATCGCGTGCTCGGCGCTCGCCGTGGGCGTCACGATGATCTTAAAGCCGGCCTTGGTCACGCGATGGCAGAACTCGATGTCCTCGCCGTACATGAACCAGCGCTCCGAGAGCATGCCGACTGCGGCGCGGGTGCGGGCGGGAATGTACATGCAGCCGCCCGAGACCCACCCGACGCTCTGCTCGCTCGCCGCGTGCGGGGAGAAGAACAGGTGCCTGCCGCGCAGCCATGACACGTTCGGGAATGCCCGCGCGATGCCGGTGTACTGCGTGAACATGGGCCAGAGGCGTGGCTGTTCGCCGGCCGCCATGGTCGCGATCGTCGGACCGCTGTGGATGACCGGCGCGACGATTCCGATCGACGGATCCAGCGAGCGCTCGCGAAGGGCCGCGAGCGCATCGACGTCGAGTCGGGCGTCAGGGTTCAGCAGCAGCAGGTCTTCGCCATGCGAGGAGCGGATGCCGAGGTTGACCCCCTTGCCGAACCCGAGGTTCTCGGCCGAGAGCACGAGCACGTCGATGAGCCCCTCCGACTCGAGCGCGCGCAGCAGCCCTGGCGTACCGTCGCTCGACGCATTGTCGACGACGACGACCTCCGTGCCCTCCGAACCGCGCAGCGCCTGGACGCAGTCACGGATGTCGTCGGACGAGTTGTAGCTGACGATGATGACCGAGGTGCGGAACGAACTCATGCGGCAGCCTTCTGCTGCAGGGCCGCGGGGGCATCGACGGGCCGGGTCGAAGCTCGCCTGCCGAGCGCGTCCGCGACCACGGCGAGGGTTGCCTCTTCGTACTGCTGCACCGAGAACCGCTCGATCACGCTCCGCCGGCCCGCGGCCGCCATGCGCTGTGCCCGCAGCGGATCGCTCACGAGGGCCGCAATGGCGTCGGCGAGGGCCTCGGCCGATTCTGCGGGGAAGACCGAGCCCACGGCCTCCGAGTCGACGATCTCCACGAGTCCCTGAACATCGGAGACGATCGTGGGGCGCTCGGCCGCCATGCCCTCTGCCGCCACTGTGCCGAAGGGCTCGACCCGCGAAGGGGCGATGACCACGTCCGCGTTCTCGAGCAGGTCGGCCGTGTCGGAGACGAAGCCGGTGAACTCGCAGCGGTCCGCGACCCCGAGCGATGTCGCGAGCTGCCTGACCTCGTCGGCGAACCACTCGTAGCCCGGGAAGACGTCGCCGGCGATGACCAGTCGGGCGTCGACGCCGCGCTCCACGAGCGTTCCGAGCGCCTTCACGGCGGTGTCGGTGCCCTTGCGCGGACTGATGCGCCCCACGAGCAGGATGTTCGGCTGGGATGAGATGCCCGCGAAGGCGCTGCGATGGTAGGCCGACCAGTCCTTGCCGTTGTAGATGATGCGGGTCTTCGCGGCCAGGCCGATGCCCTTGTCGACCACGTGGTCGCGGGTCGAGGCGCTGTTCGCGACGATCTGCGTGGCGAACGCGAGCGGGAAGGCCAGGCCGCGCTGCACGATTCCGGGCACCCCGGTCTCGGCCTCGCGCACGTGAACGACCGTGGGGCGGCGCACCTGACGGGCCGCCTCGATCCACCAGGGCTGGGTCACCGTGTTGACGTACACCAGGTCAGCCCGCGCCGAGCGGATGAGCCGGCGCGCCTTGCGCAGGATGCCGGGCATCGAAAGCCCGAGACGGGCGAACGCTGCCGGCTTCAGCAGCGACTTGCGCAGTACCGGCAGTGTCACGACGAACACCTCGGCTCCGGCCTGCTCGAACAGCTCGATGAGCGGTCCTGTGTTCGGCACCACCACGATCACGCGGTAGCCTCCAGCGACGAGGGCAGCGACGCTGGCCACGGCCATCCGATCGCTGCCGTACAGCTCGGTTCCGGGGTGGCAGAACATGACGGTCGTGGCTTCACTCATGGCGAACCAGCACTTTCTCTTCGGGGCGGCGCGCCGCCTTCTCACCGACCAATCGGAGCAGGGCGTCCTCGTAGCGCTGGCAGACGCCGGCCCACGAGTAATCCGTCACTGCGCGCGTCTTCGCGGCGGTGCTGAGTTGTCGCTGTCGTTCGGGGTCATCGAGCAGGTCGATCACCGCGTCGGCGATCGCATCCGGCTGGGGCTCGGTGAACAGGGCTGCTTCCCCGAGCACCTCGCGGTTGTAGACGGTGTCACGGGCGACCGTCGGTGCGCCGCAGGCCATCGCCTGCACGAGCGCCGGGTTCGTTCCGCCCACGCTGTGGCCGTGGAAGTAGGCGCCGGCGTGCTGCCACAGCGAGAACAGCCGGCGGTCATCGCTCACGTGACCGAGCCAGTGCACCCGCGGGTTCTCCGCGGCGAGGGAGCGCGCCGCATCGTCCAGTTCGCCGCCGAATCCGGAGGAGCCGACGATGACGACGTCGGCGCGCTGCGAGATGCGCCGGGCCGCCGAGAGGAACTCCGGCACGGTGTTCTCGGGCACGAAGCGCGCCACGACGAGGGCGTAGTCCCGCGACCGCAGCCCGTCCTCGTCGAGTTCGAGAGGCTCTGGCACGTCTCCGCCGTAGGGGATGAAGTCGCCGTCGAGGCCGAATTCCTGCCGCCAGTAGGCGGCGATGGCGTGGGCGTCGTAGACCATGCGGTCGCCGTAGCGGGCGGTCATGCGGGCGCCGTTGTAGAACACGGACTTCGCGAATCGGCCCCACTTCGCCCGCGCCCATTCGATGCCGTCCACGTTCACGAGCGTGGGGATGCCGGCGGAGCGCAGGATGGGCAGCCAGTAGCCGTTCGCCGCGTTCATCACGAGGGCGACGTCGGGCTTGCGGCGCGCCACGTCCATCGCCGCGGTCAGCCCGTAGCTCAGGGTGCTCAGTGAACGGGAGTTCAGTCCGCTCGTGGTGCGCACGTGCACACGCGGGTCACGTCCGGGGTCATCGAGCTTCATAGTCTCGGGACGCCCGTAGACGGTCACGTCCCAGCCGTGCTCCACGAGGTAGGGGGCCAGCCGACGTACCGCGGTCTCGAAACCGCCGTAGTAGCTCGGGTACCCCCTCGTGCCCACAATTGCAACTGATCTCGACATGCGCTGATCCTGTCTTCGTTGTGTTGGCGTTCAGTGTTTCAGACGTGAGGATCGCTCAGGGTTTCCAATGTATGTCATTGCTGTAAAGTCCTTTCGCGCTCCACCCGGATGGGGGCGGGGGAGGCAGGTTGGCGCAGCGGTACGACGCGCGGACGGGTCGCCCTGCGGTTGATGGCGACGGCACCCCAGGCGAGCAGGGCCATCGTGACGAGGATGAGGCCGGCGAAGACCGCGACCCGTCCCGGGCCTCCGGCCATCTGGGGGTCGAGGAACTCGTAGGGGTACCAGCCGGTGATGGCGCCCCTCACGACGGTCAATGCGATCCAGGCGACGGGGTACGCCATGATCACGGCGACCGCGGTCCACGGCAGTCGTGTGCGACCGCGCACCGACGTCCAGTCGATGATGGCGAACGCCGGGATGATGATGTGCATGATCTGGTTCGTCGGCGAGAAGAAGAAGCCGCCGACGAGTGCGCCCGGGCCGTAGATGCCGAGGTAGAGCACGGCCATGGCGGCCAGGTAGCTGACGGCGCCGGCGCGAACGAGGGTGAACCAGCGCGGATCGCGGTTCCGTGCGAGGGCGAACACCGCCCCCATCCCGAAGACGACGGCTCCGATGAGGTTGGTCTGCACCGTCACGTAGCTGAGGTAGTCGTCCACTCCCTCCCCGGCCGCGAGCGAACCGAGAAGGCGCTCGTAGAGCGCGAATGCGATGATGAGCACCGCAAGTATGCGTAACGCTGCGAAAACTCGCCGCATCTGATTCGCCCTTCCTCTCCTTGACCCCACGTGCGCCGTGGTGCAGACTCGGCTGATCGTGCGATGGGGGGCGACGGCGTCCCTGTGATGGGGGTCATTCAAACATCATCGTCGTCGCGAGCGCCACTCATGTTTCGGTTGTATGGCTGCAAGATGACGTTTTCTCATCTTGGTTACGGCTTTTGTTTGGGACTCTGTAGCCTGCCAGTACCACCGCTCCCGCTACTCGCGAAGGGAGGCGCATGCGTCTCAGGGACAGGCCGTTCGAGCACGCCACGATGGTGCGTGTCGTCGGACCTGTGACCCCGGACGGTGCGCTCGCCTTCCGTCGGGGACTGCGCGAATACCTCCGCAGCGACGAGGGCGGTGAACTGCGCCGGGTGCGCGATGCTCCCGGCGCGCGCTGGCGCGTACCCCGCGATTCCGAGATCGATGCACTCGCGGATGCCGCCGTGATCGAACTCGACGACGGCATGGACGCGGAGACGCTCGTCAAGGCGGGCATCGAGCAACCCGTGCTCGGACTGCCACTGCGCATCCGTCTCTCCGGTGCGCTCGTCGGCTTCGACCTCCCGCATGAGCTCTTCGACGGGACGAGCGCCGGCATCGAGGGCAATAACGTCATCGCGCTCGCCGCCGGAATGCCCCTTCCGCACCCGCACCCGCAACGCGTCAAACGGCCCCTCCTCGTGCTCGCCCGCCGCTTCTCGCTGTTCTCGCCCACTCGCCTCCGGGCCGCCCGAGATCACTACCGGCAGGTGAACCGCGGTACGGCCTGCGCCTACCAGGCCAGCGCCACCTTGACCAAGCAGCAGTCGGTGGCGCTCACCCGGCTTGTGCACCTGAAGCTGGACGGCCAGACCATGGCGCGCATCGGTTCGCTCCCGAGCACCGTCGGCGTCGGGGTGGCCGACGGGGATTCCCGCCGCCGTGCGCCCGCCTCGATCAAGCTCGGCAGCACGCTGCTGGCCGCACTCGAGGAGATCGGACCGCCGGAGGTCGACTTCCGGGTGCGCATCCCCGTGGACCTGCGACGCTACTTCCGCAGGACCGATTTCGTGCCCGGCAACCTGACGGCCTCGCTCACGCTGGGCACCCTGCGGGGCGGGAACTGGAGCCCGAGTGTGATGACCGCCGCCCTCGCCCGCAGCATCAAGGCCGGGGATCCGGTGGTGTGGTTCCTCGCCGATGCCCTGAACTCGGCGCGCAGTGCGTTCAAGGCGTTCCTCGCTCCCGGCCGCCGACGCTCCGGCGGTGTCGCCCGCCGTCCCTTCGAGATCCGGCTCTCGCTCCCCTCCGGCGACGTCGTCGACATGGGCGGGTTGTGGGCCTCGAGCACCGAGCGGGTGGTCGGTGCGACGACGGCGCATGAACTCGTTCCGCTCGGCGTCTACATCGAGTGCGCGAGCGTCGGATCGGCCGTGCACGTCATGCTGTGGGACGAGACCGGGCTGTTCGACGTCGACGACTTCGAGCGGGCCTTCCACGCCGAACTCGATCGGCGGGGCGGATTCCGTGCCCCCCGAGTGGCTGCCGGGAGCGATCGTGCCAGTGCGTGAGAGCCCCGCGCTCATGATCGTCGGCCGGCTCTCGGTCACGGCGCTGGGCCTGGCGAGCATCCCCATCATCGCGCACGGGCTCGGGCCGGCCGGTCGGGGGCAGACCGCGGCCGCCCTCGCCGCTTTCTTCCTCGTTCCGATCCTCGTCTGCGTCGGGCTGCCGTACGAGGTGCGCCGACGGGTCGCCGCCGACGGCGAGTTCTCCGCGGTGCGTACCGGCCGCGTGCTCGCGGCGCTCACGGTCGTGCCGTCCGCCCTCGTCGCGGCGGTGCTCACGACGACCGTGCTCGGTGCGCTGCCGGCCGATGCCGCCCTCGCCGCCTTCGTCGGCGTCACGGCGGCGCCCTTCGCTGTCAGCTGGATGAACGACACGGCCGTGCTCGCATCCCGTCGCCGCTTCGGAGCCGTCGCGATCATGCAGCTCGCGCAGCCGCTCGTGTTCGTGATCGCACTGCTCGGCGTCTGGATGCTGGGGGCGCTCTCGGTGGCGGCCGTGCTCTGGTGCAACCTGGCCGGATCGCTGGCGACCTTCGTGCTCGGGCTGGTACTGAACCGCGTCGGACCGGCGGGCGCCTACGCACCCTGGCGGGCGCTGCTGCGGGGGTCGCTGACCTTCTACGGGGGAGTGATCGCCGACACCGCCTACCGGCGCATGGACCAGGTCATCATGCTGCCGATCCTGGGTGCCCACGAGTCCGGGCTCTACTCGGTCGCCGTGACCATCGGCGGCCTCCCGATCTTCATCGCGATGGCCTTCGCGGCGAGCGTCTTTCCCGATGCGGCCGGCGCGAGCGCAGAGGCCCGGCAGCATCTGGCGCGCTCGGTGATTTCCGCCGCCGCCGCACTCGGCCTGCTCGCCGCCGTCGGCCTCGCCATCGCAGCTCCATTCGTCGTTCTCGTTCTCTTCGGCCCAGCCTTCACGGGGGCATTCGCCGCCGTCTACGTGGCGATCGCGGCTTCGGTGCTCGTGACCGTGAACCTGACCTGTTCGGAACTCCTGGCAGCCGCGAATCGCGGGCTGCGCCTCACGCTCGCGCAATCGGCGGCCCTCGTCAGCATGGTGTCGTTACTGCTCCTGCTGGGTCCTGGACTCGGCGCGCTCGGCGCCGCTATCGGCGCCCTCTGCGCTGCCGGAGTGGCTCTGGCGCTGCTGCTCGCGGCGCTTCACTGCCCGCCGACGGTGCTGCTTCCCCGCCCCCGAGACCTGGCGTGGGGGCTGCGCCGGCTGGTGCGCGGACGGTCGGCCGACGTACCGGCCGAGGCATCCGCCGTTGTGTAACGTTGTGTTTCGCCAACATGAAGAATTCTCATAAAGCTGGCAACGCCGCTCGATCTCTGGATAGCCTGCAGACCTAGCGTTCGCGTACCGCAAAGGAATTCACTATGCAGCACGAAATGAGCGCCCCGAAGACGCGGCTCGATTGGGTAGACGTCGCCAAAGGGATTTCGATCCTGCTGGTCGTCTCAGTTCACACGTTCAACTGGCTGAGCTTCATCGGCCTCCAAGCGGAATGGCTCCAGGCCTTCAATCGCGTCTTCAACACGATGCGGATGCCGCTGTTCTTCGCCATGTCAGGCCTGTTCGGCGTCAAGTGGATGACCAAGGGCTGGCGCGAGCTGTACTCCGGAAAGCTGGCCCTGTTCATCTGGGTCTTCCTGCTCTGGCAGCCGCTGGTCTTCCTGTACAAGTACACGGCGGCGCTCATCCTGCCCGACCAGCAGGACAGCACGCTCGCCGCCCACCTGCTGCGGCTGTTCGCGAGCCCCTTCCGTCCCTCGGGCGAGCTCTGGTTCCTCTGGGCGCTTGCGATCTTCTTCGTCGTCGCCCGGGCGTGCGCGAAGCTGCCGGTGTGGCTCCACATCGGTGGCGCGGCCCTCGTCTCGGGCATCTGGCTCACCATCGCACAGCCCATCCTCGGCGACAGCCTCTGGCGGCTCATCGGCGACGGCTGGCAGGGCGTGCCGAGCTACTACGTCTTCTTCGCCATCGGCGTCACCTTCCGCACGAGCATCGTCGGCCTCGTCGATCGGGCGCGGTGGTGGCAGCTGCCCATCCCCATCGCCGTGTGGCTGCTCGTGCAGTGGGCGGTCTACTCCCTCGGGATCGTCTTCGTGCCCTTCGTCGGCCTGGCCATGCGGGTTCTCGGCCTCGCCGCCGGCATCGCGATCGCCCTCATCCTGCGGCGGGTGCGACCGCTCTCGATCCTCGGGCGCAACACCCTGCCGGTCTACCTCGGTCACACGCTCTTCATCGTGCTGATCGCGTGCGGGCTGTACGCCGTCGGCATCACGCTCGAGGGGCCTGTGCTCGGAGTCGTCGCGCCGATCCTCATGATCGCCGTCGCGGTGATGCTCTCGCTCGCCCTCGAGAAGGCCGCCATCCGCTCCCCGCTGCGCGTCTTCTACGAGCCGCCGGAGTGGTTCCGCTTCCGGCCGCGCACCCAGGTCGCTGCGGCCGCACCCGTGTCGACCCCGGTCGCTACCGAGGCGCCCCAGACCTCGCAGACCGGGCCAGCCCCGGTAGCGACAGAAGACTCTCGAATCCCCTGATTCGTGACCATAGGCAAACGGAACGCACCGACGCGGTGCGCCCTGACCCACTGCGCCTCACAACCACTTGGAGGGCCGATGCGAACCATGGACACACCCGTCCGATCCGCAGCCGCGCGCGCCGCGCGACTGCCGATCATGCCGCGCGACGTGAGGATGAGCCGATGAGCCGTGCCGTCACCGATGCCCGGATGCTCGCACCCGCCACCACGCGGGAGCCGGCGAGCTGGGAGGTGCGTTATGCCCGCCGACTCGCCGTCAGCGATGCCGTCGTCGTCTTCGCGGCGGTGATCATCGCCCAGGTGCTGGGGCGGGCCACAGGCGCGGCGGTGGAACCCTCGCTCGCCGCTTCGCTGCTCCTGAGCCTCGGCTGCGGGCTCGTCTGGCTCGCCGCCCTCGCCGCGAACGGTTCGCGCTCCTCACGTGTCGTGGGTACCGGGTCGACCGAGTACCGTCGACTGCTGCAGGCCTCGTTCTTCCTCTTCGGCGTGATGGCGATCGCCGCGTACCTGACCAACGTCGACATCGCGCGCCGCTACGTTCTCATCGGCTTCCCACTCGGCCTCGTCGGCCTCGTGCTCTCACGATGGTTCTGGCGGCACTGGCTGCAGGTTCAGCGCCGGGCAGGCGCCTACTCGTCCCAGGTCCTCCTCGTCGGCACTCCCGATTCGGTCGCCAGGACCGCGGCCGACCTCAGTCGCACCCCCGAAGCGGGTTACCACGTCGTGGGCGCCTGCACGTCATCGGGAGAGGTCGCCGGGTACATCGAGGGAACCGAGATCCCCATATCGGGCAACCTGGATCGGCTGCTGGATGCCGTCGAGGCATCCGGGGCGGACACCGTCGTGATCACGAGCGCGAACGAGCTCTCCTCGGACCGGGTACGGGAACTCAGCTGGTCGCTCGAGCCGGGCCGTCAGCACCTCATCGTCGCGCCGAGCCTGACCGACATCGGCGGCCCTCGACTGCACACCCGACCTGTTGCGGGACTTCCCCTCATCCACGTCGAGACGCCGCGGTACGAAGGGCGAAAGCTCTACCTCAAGCGCGCCTTCGACATCACCGTGTCTGCGACGCTCATCGCCCTGCTCTCGCCGCTGCTCGTCATCGTGGCCATCGTGGTCGCGCGCTCCAGCCCCGGTCCCGTGCTGTTCCGCCAGCAGCGGGTGGGCCTGCGCGGCGAGCATTTCGACATGCTCAAGTTCCGCTCGATGTACCAGAACGCCGAGGAGATGCTCGAGCAGTTGCGCCAGCAGCAGCGCGATGCCGGCAACAGCGTGCTGTTCAAGATGAAGGACGACCCTCGCGTGACGCCGATCGGCGCCCTGCTTCGGCGGTTCAGCCTCGACGAGTTGCCGCAGCTGTTCAACGTGCTGGGCGGCTCGATGTCGCTCGTGGGACCGCGGCCTCCCCTCGAGCGCGAGGTGCGCGAGTATGCCGAGTACGTTCACCGCCGCTTCCTCGTGAAGCCGGGCATCACGGGCCTCTGGCAGGTCAGCGGCCGATCCAACCTCAGCTGGGACGAATCCGTTCGCCTCGACCTCTTCTACGTCGAGAACTGGACCCTGACCGGCGACTTCAACATCCTCTGGCGCACCGTTCGCGCGGTGCTGGCCAGCGAAGGGGCGTACTGAGCATGACGTCGTTATGTTGCACCCCGTTAACACGCCCGACATGGCCTGCTGCGACGATCGTGAGATATGCTCACGGCGCGGTGAGGCACCTGCACCTCCGTCAGAACTGAAAGGGACGAACCCGTGGGAATCAGCGATTATCTCCGCGTACTGAAGCAAGGCTGGCTCATCATCCTCGTCTGCGTCGCGCTCGGCGTCGCGGGCGCGGCTGCCGTGTCGGCCTTCGCGACGCCGCAGTTCCGTTCCGTTGCGACGCTCTACTTCTCGATCCCGAACAACGAATCCACGACCACCGCGGAATTCGGGCAGGGCTTCGAGGCCATCCAGTACAAGGTGGCCTCCTACGCCGGCGTCGCCACGACGCCCAAGGTGCTGAACCCGGTGATCGACGAGCTCAAGCTCGACATGAGCCCCGAGCAGCTGAAGGCGAAGATCAGCGCGTTCCCCACCATCCAGACGGTGCTGCTGAACATCTCCGTCGACGACAGCGACGCCCAGCGGGGTGCCAACATCGCCAACGCCACGGCCAACAGCCTCTCCAAGGTGATCGAGGACGAGCTCGAGGCGCCGCTCGGCGGCGGCACGAGCCCTGTCGCTGTCACGGTGGTGCAGAAGGCCGAGCCGCAGTCGACGCCCATGTCGCCCAATATCCCGACGAACCTGCTGCTCGGCGCGCTCATCGGTTTGGCCGTCGGCATCATCGGTGCGGTCATCCGCGCCCTCAGTGACACGACCATCCGTCGCACCCGCGACATCACCGCCGTCACCGACGTTCCGATCATCGGCGCCGTGGACTTCGACAAGCGCGTCGCGAACGACCCGCTCGTCCTGCTCTCGGCGCCACACGGACGCCAGGCGGAGTCGTACCGCGCGGTGCGCACCAGCATCCAGCTCGCCGACCTCGGCACGGGCGGCCGCAGCATCCTGGTCACCTCTGCCGGTCCCGACGAGGGCAAGAGCGTGAGCGTGGTGAACCTCGCCCTCGCCTTCGGTCAGACGGGGTCGCGCGTCGTCGTTGTGGATGCCGACCTGCGTCGGCCGCGGATCGCGCCGCTGCTCGGCATCGGCCACGCCGTCGGGCTCAGCGAGTACCTGACCGGCGCGGTCGGCCTGAACGAGATCACGCACCGAGTGCAGGGTCAGGAGGTCGTCGTGATTCCGGCGGGAGCCGTGCCCAGCAACCCGAGCGAACTGCTCGGCTCGGATGCCTTCCGCGCCCTGCTCGCCGAGCTCGGCACGAAGTTCGACTACGTGCTCGTCGACGCGCCTCCGGTGCTCGCGGTCACGGATGCGGTGCTCCTGAGCGCATCCGTCGGCGCGGTCGTCGTGGTCGTCGGGGCGGGCAAGAGCCGCAAGGCCGACGTCACCCGCACGCTCTCGACCCTGCGTGACGCAGGCGCCCCCGTGCTCGGGATCGTCGCCACGATGCTCCCCCGGGAGAGCGGCTACGACGCGACCTCGTACGTGGCCTACGGATCGCTCACGGGCGATTCCGCGGCGCGACGGTAACGCAACGGTGGCACGCACAGCGTCGCGCGGGCGCACCATCGCAATCGGCATCGCCGTCGCCGTGGTCGTCGTGGGCGCCCTCGGGGCGGCGGCGTATGTCATGACCCGTGACTACGGCAGCTCGACGGCCGCGTACAGCCCGTCGTCGTCGGCACCGACGGCGACGGCGACCGCAGCTGCACCCGCGTACACCGGATCTCGCTTCCTCGTTGCGGTCGACGACCAGCACGCGTGGCGCTCGGCATCCGGCAAGTGCTCGACGGACTCGGCGTTCGTCGAGGTGACCGCCGACGGCGGTGCGACCTGGACGCCGGCTCCGGTCGCTCGCGACGAGAAGCCGACGGCGGTGCTCGCGCTCAGCGCGACGTCGCCGACGGCCGGCGACGTCATCAGCCAGACGGCGGCGAAGTGCGAGCCGTCCCAGTTCGGTACGACTGATGCCGGCGCCAGCTGGACGGACGCGCAGCCGACGGGTGCGTGGTGGATCCGGCCGTCGGACTTCCGGGTGGTCAACGCCGCGGGCACCGCCGTGGACGCGCCCTGCCAGGGCCGTCGCGTCTACGGGTACGACCCCAACGATGCGATGCTCGTCTGCAACGACGGCGTCGTCTTCCGCACGAGCGACGGCGGCACGGCGTGGGACGCTGGCGGCAACATCCCCGGGGTGCTCTCGGTGAGTCCCGTCAGCGGCGGCTACCTCGTCGCGCTGCGCGGTGACGCGAGCTGCCCCGGCATCCAGTTCCGCAAGGCCGGCCTGACCGCATCCGCTGCAGACGGCGCGGTCATCGGATGCTACCCGGTGACCCTCGGCGAGGGTTCGACGGCGATCGCGGCGGCCCCATCCGGAATCTGGGTGTGGACGCAGAACCGCGTGGAGCACGTCACGGATCCGTGGGCGGTGGGCCTGCGGGGCTGACGCGCCGCCGGTCCCTCTTCCCCCGCCCAGAAACGCAGGATGAGCGGCACAGCGACCTCTATATAGGGTCGCTGTGCCGCTCATCCTGCGTTTGTGGGCTTAATAAGAGGAGTGGTTGAGGCACCCGCAGTTTCTGCGATCTGGAATGCCGTCCCCACCGAAACCGGAGATTCTGCGGGTGTCCTGGCCTCCGTAACCACCGATATTGCGGGTTCGATGGTGCCGTCCCCACCGAAACCGGAGACTCTGCGGGTGTCCGGGCCTCCGTACCCACCGATATTGCGGGTTCGACGGTGTGAGGCACCCACCGTTGCTGCGGGTTCGATGGTGCGGCACCCCCGATCTCGCCAGGCTGGGACCCGAACCGGATGCGGGCTCAGCGGCCCGCGTACGGGGAGCGTCCCCAGGTCAGCTCCGCCAGGGCGGCCTGGCCCGAGGCGTTCGGGTGGAAGTGATCGCGCTGGGAGATCTGGCTCGCACTCATCTCGAAGTTCGCCACGGCGTTCCCGTCGAAGACGCAGTTCGGCGTGGCGGCGCAGACCCGGGCGAGTGCCGCGTTGTAGTCGACTCGCCGCTGCTCGACGGTGGCCCGGCGGGTGACTGCGGCCGAGCTCATGCCCGTCGGGTTGTAGAGCATCGACTGGCAGGTCTTCGCGCTCGCCCAAACCGCCCGAGCTTCGGGGTCGTCCTTTCCGAGCAGCCAGACGCGGGTGAGGCTCGGCACGCTGGCCACGAGTATCTGGGCCGAGGGCCGGCCCTGCGAGAGCAGGCCGAGCGCTCCGGAGACATTCGCCTCGAAGGCGGCGACGGAGGTCATCGTCTCCACGGTCGGGGCGCACGCGTCGTTGGCGCCGATCATCACGGTCACGTAGTCGGCGCCCTGTTCGACGGCTTTCTGCGCCTGCGCGGCCAGCTCGCTCGACTTGCTCCCCGAGACCGCGTCGTTGTCGACGATGAGAGCCGATGCGCCGAGCTGGCGCAGCCGCTCGGCGTGCGAATCGACGGCGGCCGCATCCCCGGTCGACCAGCTGTTGGTCGGGCAGTCGCCGTACTCCTCGCACGTGCTGACCGCTTGGGAGATGGAGTCCCCCAGGGCCACCATGGTTGAAGGCAGCGGGGCGACGGGTGCCGCCGGGTCAGCCAGGCGACTCACGTCGACGTAGTCGATCTTGGTGTTCTTGCCGCCGATGGCATCGACAGAGAGTCGGCCGTCATCCACGAGCACGCTCACCGTGACCGTCTTGTTGCGAGTGGATGCTCCGCTCACGCCGGTCGACGTGAACGGCGCGATCGCCTGCACGCCCTCGATGTTGATCACGTGCGTCTCGACGAACGAGCTCGGCACGGAGTCGCCGACCGCGACCGTCACGGAGTACTGGCCGTCGGGAACCGCGAGCTCCCACGCCCCCTTCGTCTCCACGCCGGTCCAGCCCGGGATGTCGACCGGCTGCATCATCATGTAGGTGTTGAGCCGCGCATCGGGGTTGGTGGTCGACCGAGCCCGAGCGTTGCCGGCGGGAGAACCGCCGACAGACAGGTTGAGCGGAGTGCGGGTCTGCTCCCCGACCCAGCCGTAGCTGAGGCCCGTCCCCTGGCCGGCACCGGTGCGGGACGCGAAGGCCTGGCCGTAGTCCTTCGCGTATCCGGTGGGGATGCTCGAGGAGACCGGCTGGAAGTTGACCTTGACGACGTTCGTCGGCGAGGTGCCCGCCACGACGCTGATCGGGTTCGAGACCGAGTTCACCCCGGTCAACTCGGGGTACGTCGCGGCCACCCGGTAGTAGTACGTCGTTCCCGCCGTCACGCTCGTGTCGTTGAACGAGGTCGCGGTGATCGGGTTCGGACCCGAGATCAGGTTCGACATGGATGCGGTGAAGCCCGGGTTCGTGGACCGGAACACGGCGAACTGAGCGCCGGCCGAGGTCGGGTCGGGCGACCAGCTCACCGTCACGTTCGACGGACCGGATGCCGCGACGGGAGCCGGCGTCGCCGGGCTGGCCGGGCGCACGTTCGTGACGAGGTAGAAGTTGTCCTGATAGTCGTAGTTGATGCCGGCCAGGTCCTCGCCCATCACGTACGAGCCCGGCACCACGTTTCCGTTGCGGTCCTTGACCGGCCACATCCGCACGTGCTGTCCGCAGGGCTCTGTGCAGCCCGCGGTGATGTCGACGGAGTGGTCGTTCAACGCGGGGTCGGTGCGCTCGCCGAGGATGTCGAAGCCGAAGACCCCGGCCGTCGTGCCGCCGGTGGGCGTGAAGGTGCCGCCTGCGAAGGCGCTCGTCGTGCCGTTGGTCACGCGCGGCAGAACGGATTGCGACCAGAAGCCGGCAGAGGTCGTGATGTCCTTCTTCGAGGCCAAGGCGCCTTGCGGGAACCAGCGCACGGTCGCCTCTGCGCCGAAGCCGTGGTATGCCGCGAGCTGGCGCACGGCGACCGGCTTGGTGGCGTCGACCTGGCGCCAGTAGGGCGAGATGACCTCGTCACCGACGGGAGCGACCTCGCCGACGCTGACGATCGTGCGCGGTACTTCCGTAGCCATGCCGAAGCCGCGGAACAGCTGGTACACCGAGGGCTCCTGGCCGTTCTCGTTGACGTTCTGCCAGAATCCCGCCAGTTGCACGACGCCTGTCGGCCCGGTTGCCGCATCGGAGGTCGCCGTCAGGGTGCCCTTCTGCAGGCGTGCTCCGCTCGTCGCGGTGAACTGCACAGTGAGATCGAGCGACGAATTGGCCGTGATCGTGTACGGCAGCGCCGGCGCGTTGGTGATGCTGAACGGTCCGGTCACGGTGAGGGCGCTCAGCTTCATCGGTCCCGAGCCCGAGTTGGTGATGCGCACCGTTCCCTTGGTGGCCGTCTTCTGGTCGGGCTCGGGGGCCTGGATCTTGCTCATCGTGAGCTGGTCGGCGAACGGCACGGGATCGGGGTTGGCCACGCTCATGTTGGCGAACTGGCCACTCACCGGCTCCGCCGGATCGACGTTGTCGACCACGAAGACGAGGTCGTTGCTGTCGAACGTCGTCGGGAACTCCTCGAACGCCACGACGTAGGCGTGCTCGTCGACGGTGCCGTCGGGCTCCTTCATCGGGTACACGCGCACGTGATGCGGTGTGCCGGCATCGAACGCCCGGTTGAACGGGTCCTCCGAGTAGACGAGGCGATCCGAGAAGGTCGGCCACTGCGTGTAGAACCCGAAGATCGCGTTCTCACCCGGATCGATGTCGGCGGTCTGTCCGGTCGGGTTCACGGTGAGGCTCTGCGCGTTCGCGGCGGGCACGGTGAACAGCTCGTGCCGCGCTGCCGAGTTCATGCCCTCGTACCAGCCGAACCGGATGGCGGGATCCTTGCTCTGCAGGCCGTACGCGGCGAGTGGCGTGATGGTGATCGGCCGGTCGAAGTAGTGCTTGCGGAACAGCTGCGCCTTGATCTCGTCGCCGATCGGGGTCTGCGTGTTCGGCAGGTTCGTGGTGGACGGATCGGTGTCTCCGACGTTCACCGGAATCTGCCAGGTGTCCAGGATGCGCTGCAACGAGGGCTCGTTGGTGCCGCCCGTTCCGGTGGTGGCCAGTCCTCGCAGGGTGACCGTGACCGCCGGGGCGTTCGAGGTCACGGTGAGCTTGGCATCCTTCACGCCGGCGGTGCTCGGCGCGAACGTCACCGTGACGGGAGTGGACTGGCCCGGCTCGAGGGTGATCGAGGCCGTCGAACCCACCGAGAAGTGGGACGCTCCTGCGCCGCTGATGGCCAGGCCGCCCGACGGGATGGTGATCGTGCGGCCGCCCGCGTTGGTCAGGGTGAGCGCCTTGGTGTCCATGCCCGAGGGCCGCACGGCGCTGAACACCATGCGGTCTGTCGCTTCGAGCACGGGGGGAGTGGCTGCCGTCGCGGGCTTCACGAGGGCGATCGAGGTGCCGGCGGGGTCGTCGGTGAGCTGCGAAACGTAGAGGTTGCCGTTGTCGGTGTCTTCGACGAGGTCGAGCGGCTGCTGGAAGCCGGTCAGTCCCGGGTACCCGGAGGTGCGGTTGCTCAGCTTTCCATCTGCCGCGACGTCGAAGGTCACGATGTCCTGGCCCGAGCTGTAGCGGACGACGAGCAGCTTGCCCTTCAGCGCACCACCGAAGGTGCTGCTCTTGTACTCGATGGCCCCATCGGCACTGGCGTGGGCGCCCGCGTCGTAGACGTCGGAGAGGTTGAAGTTCGGGTCGGGAGCCGTTCCCACCGGATACGCGGCCGACTCGAAGGGGTCGGCCGATGCGGTCGGGTTGCCGTTGGCGAGGATGTACTCGCAGCGTGCGGGGTTCGGGTGGCCGTAGTAGCGGCCCGGCTTCACGTCGAAGACGTAGTCGGTCTCGGCGACGGGATTGCGCGTGATACCGGCCAGGCCGGTGGGACCGTAGTACCCGCCGTCGGGGCGGTTGGCGCACTGCGCGGGCAGGGTCGTCGGCACCGCGGGCGCGTTCGCATTGGCCGCAGACCCGTTGGTCGGCGCGTAGAGGTGCCCGTTGCTGTGCCAGACGAGGTCGAAGGCGTTGCGGATGCCGCTTGCGTAGATGGTCAGGGGTGCGCCGGGAGCGTAGGGGTTGTAGCCGCCGTCGCCGGTGCGCGCATCCAGCGGCAGGGTCGGCGAGTCGAGGATGCTGGGGTCCAGCCGCAGGGTCGCGGCGCTCAGCAGGCGCTCGGGCCGGTTGCCCCACGACCCGTCGGCCGCGCCCATGCCGGAGTTCGCGCCGACGTTGAAGTACAGCGCCCCATCAGGGCCGAAGGCGACCGAGTTGACCTCGTGGTCCTTGATCGAGCGCGGCAGGTGGATGACGAGCGGCGTGTAGTTCTGCAGGTTCGATCCCGTGAGTACGCCGACGCGACTCGTGTAGTCGGGAACGTCGTAGCTGCCGAGGAACGGCGCGTTGTCGCTGACGACCAGCTTGAGGTTCGTGGCCGTCGAATCGGGCGTGAAGGCCAGGCCGATGACCGTGCGGATGCCGGGGTTGTAGGTGTCGCCGCTCGCGGCGCTCGCGGAGTAGTCGGCGACGGCGTTGAAGGTCTCGCGGTTCGAGAGGGTGCCGTCGGCATTGATGGTGAAGCGGTAGATCTGCCCGGTGATCGAGCCGGCGTAGAGCTTGCCATCGGGCCCCTTTACGAGGGAGGTGTACATCGCCCCCTTTGCGGCGCCGGAATCCGTCTGGGTGAAGGCGACGGGCCCGTCGGGGGCGGTCGCCTTGCCCGTCGTGAAGACCGAGGTGAAGGGCAGGAAGTGGCGGCCGTCCACATCCGTCACCGCGGTGGTGACGGTGAACTTGTACAGGGTGTCGTCTTCGAGCTGCGAATGGGGAGACACGTTGATGGTGTCGCCGCCGCCGCTCGTGAGCACCGCCGCCGAGACGAGCTGGCCGGTGACGACGTTCGTGAGCGTGACGTTCTGCGTGGTGAGCGTGTCGGGAAGTACTCCGCTCGTGATGAGGAAAAGGTCGCAGACGATGCTGGAACGGGGGTCGACCCCCGTCGCCGCGTTGAGCGGGGTCGAGGTGCGCACCGCCGGCTGCTGGGTTCCGGCCGTGACCGGGTCGATGGTGATGTAGTCGAACTTCGTGTTCGTGCCGCCAGTCGGCGTCAGGGTGAGCAGACCGTCGGTGACCTCGACGATCACCTCTCCGTAGAGGCTCTTCTTCGCGGTCGTCGGCTTGAAGCGCGCGATCACGTTCTGGTTCTCGACATTCGCGAAGTGCGTGCTGTCGGTCGCGGACTGGTCGCCCACCGCCACGCCTACGCGGTAGACGCCGTTGGGCACGGCGGCCTCCCACGCTCCCGGCGTCTTCACGCCCGTGCCCGTGGTCATCTGCGCGTGGATGAAGGTGTTGAGTTCCACGCTGACGCCCGAGACGTTGCGGTTGCGGCCGTTGCCTTCCAGGCTCAGCGGGGTGTGCGTTCCCGGCACGACCCAGCCGTAGCTGAGGTCGCTGCCCTGGAAGTCGCCCGTACGGGGGCCGAAGGCCTGGCCGTAGTCACGCAGGAAGCCGTCGGGCGGCACGGTTCCGGCGTCGGAGAAGTTGACCTTCGCCGAGAACGGCGCCACCGCCGGCGGCTCGCCGACGATCTGCACGTAGTTGAGCTTGGTGTTCTTACCGCCCACCGCATCGATGGTGAGCCGGCCGTCGCTCACCGTTGCCTGCACGGTCGCGGCCGCGTATTCATTGGCCGCGGTGCCGACGAAGGACGCGATGGCGGGAACGCCCTCGACGGTGATCGTGTGCTTGCTGTCATAGGTCGGCTGGTCGCCCACGCTCACCGAGACGGTGTAGACGCCGTTGGCGACGGCCACCTCGAAGGCACCCGCGACCTGGTTCTGCCCCGCGACCTTGGTTCCGGCATCCGCGTACTGCATGTGGATGATGCCGTTCTGCGCGGCGGTGACCGTTGTGCGCGTGCGCACCCGGGTGTTCGAGCTCATGTCGAGCGGAACGTGGGTGCTCGAGAGCGAGTCCTGACGCACCCATCCCGACCCGGTGGCGTCGCTGTAGGCGCTGCCCGACTGGGTGGTGTAGCCCGAGACAGTGGGGGCGGATGCCGGCCGGAAGCTGTACGAGGCGGTGAACGCCCCGGTCGCGGCCGCTTCGATGGACGCCGCACTGCGCAGCTGCTGCACGGGGGCGATGTTCGTGGGAACGGTGGCGGTCGGCGTTGCCGCAGGAGCCTGAGCCGCAACCTGAGCCGCCGGAGTCTGCGCCACCGGAGCCTCGGCAGCGGGACCCTGGGCGGGCGGCGTGGTTGCCGCATCCGGCACGGTGAGGTCGGGAGCGGTCGGGGTCGCCTGCGCCACGATCGGCTGCACGGCGACGCGCGTGGGGGCGCTGGCCACGGAGAGCTGGCCGGCGGTGGACTGCGCGCGCAGGGTGTAGTCCACGATCGTCGCGGCGGTCGCCGACGTGTCGGTCCAGGTTCCGGCCGCGACGATGCCGCTGACGTCGGTGCCGTCGCGGTAGACCCGGTATCCCGCGAGAGCGCCCGAGGCATCGGCGGTCCAGGTCAGGGCGACGCCGGCGCCGCTCTGCGCGGCGGTGAGGCCCGTCGGTGCCGGGGGAGTGGCTGCATCCGTCGCCGTGAACGCGAGGGCCGTGGCATCGCTCTGCACTCCATCGCGGGTCGCGGTGACCGTGAAGACGAGGGGCACGCCGGGCTGTGCGGGCACGGTGGTGCTCGTGGCGGACAACTTCTCCGCCACGACGGTGGGGGCGGGCGGCGTTGCGCCGTCTTGCGTGGGGGCCGCGCTCGTCGACAGCACGGTGTACGTGGCGTCGGACACCCCCTTCCACGACAGGGTGAGCGTGGCTCCGTCGACCGCGGCGGCGAGCTTCTGAGGTGCTGGCACGGGCGAAGGCGTCACGGCGACGGATGCGGAGGCCGGTGATTCCGCCGACCCCTTCAGGGCCGTGACGGTGTAGCTGTAATGCTGTCCATCGGTCAGGCCGCCGTCATGGAAGTCGCTCTGCTTCACCTCGCCGACGGGCTTCGGAGCGCTCGCGGCATCGTCCTGCCGGTAGACGCGGTAGCCGGTGGCGCCATCGCCATCCGCCCAGTCGAGGTCTGCGGCCTCGTCGGATCCCGTCGCCGTGAGGTCGATAGGTGAGTACAGGGTGCTCGCGGATGGCGCACCTGTCGCTGCGAACGCCGCAGGAGCGAGAAGGGCAGAGGGAAGCACAGCAGCGCCGACGAGGATCGACATCAGCTTGAGCATGCGGGTACGGTTCATGGTGATTCGGGTCACGATGACGGGTCCTCATCTATTGCGGCTCACGACGATGGGGGCCTATTACGATTTTGACACGGGATGACTCGAATGAACCCGAGTGATCCTCGCTTTGTTACATGGAAGCTAACAGTGCACTATTTCGGTCGCATTAACAAGTGGTGCCGATCTAAGCTCGGCTCAACGTGGCGATCGGTCGCCGCCCCCCGCGCCGCTGCGGAATTCCCGTTCCGCGACACGTCGGAGGCAGTGTGAAGAAGCAGTTCGTGTGGATCCTCGCCGCGCAGATCATCGCCAGCGCGCTCAGTGCGCTCGGCTACATCTGGCTCGGCCGCCTCGTGGGAGTGGCCGCTATCGGTGTCATCGGCATCGTGACGAGTGTCATGTCATTCATCGTCATCGTGGCCGACTTCGGCATCTCCAGCTATCTCGCGAAGGAGCGGGCGCTCGGCCATGAAGACAAGGTCGTCGACGCGCTGCGCTTCAACGCTCTCTCGAGCGTCGTCTTCGGAGTCGGCACCGTGCTCGTGCTCGGCATCCTCTGGCTGAGCGCGGGCATCCCCTGGGCGCTCATGGCCCTCGGTCTCTCCCTCGTCATCGAGAAGAACACCAACACGGCCATGGCGGTTCCGGTCGCCGATCGGCTGAAGGCGGTCCCGGCGATCTCGATCCTGCTGCGCAGGGTCATCTCGTTCGGTCTCTTCGCCATCGGTGTCGTGGCCGGTTTCGACACCATCATCAGCTTCAGCCTGGCCGCCCTCGTGGCAGCGATCATCGGGCAGGCCCAGCTGCGTCTCTGGATGCGCGGAAAGGTCCAGACCACGGGGTCCTCGCGCAGGCAGGCCTTCCGTGCCGCGACCGAAGCCTGGCCCTATCTGGTGAGCAATGCGACGGCTCACGTGCGCACGCTCGACACGAGCATCGTCGCGGCCGTCGGCAGCACGTACTCGGCAGGTATCTACGCGGCGGCGACCCGCATCACCAACCCGTTCTACCTTCTGCCGTCGGCACTGGCCAACGTGGTCATGCCCCACAGCGCCCGACAGGATGCGGCTGCCGCCCGCCGCATGGCCATGAGGGTCGCCCTCGCCTTCGGGGTACTCGTCGTGCCGCTCGCCATCATCGCGGTCTTCGCCCAGCCCATCGTCGTCCTGCTCATGGGCGACGCCTTCGCGGCCTCCGCTCCCACGCTCGCCGCGATGCTCATCGGGCTGCCGTTCATCGCGTTGGCCTCACCGCTCGGCACCATCCTGCAGTCCCAGGGACGCCAGCACTACGTCAGCGTCAACGGCGCGGTCTTCGCTGTCATCGTGCTCGCGGCCATCGCCACCGGCGCGATTCTCGCCGGGCCGCTGGGCGCCGCCATCGGCATGGGCGTCGCCTACCTGCTGAAGAGCGCGAGCCTCCTCATCGTCATCGCGCGACAGCTGCGCTGAGACACGCGAGCGGCCGAGGATGGATTGCATCGTCATGGCGCGCAGCCTGCCCTGAAACGTCGAGCGCAAGAGGGTAAATCCCCATCGTCATCGCGCGACAGCTGCGCTGAGACACGCGAGCGGGAGAGGGGGTGCCCCTCTCCCGCTCGCGTACCGGCCGGAGCGGCCCGCACTCAGTGACGCACGTACTCCGTTTGGGGTCCCACGTCGACCGCCGCCTTGCCGTTCTTCACCGGTAGCGTCGGGCCGCTCACCGGGCCGAGGGTCGCCTTCGTCGCGGTGCCGACCGGCACGTCGACGATCTGGCGTGCGACCGAGTAGGGGCCCGAGATGTCGAAGCCCTTGCCGTCGTACTTGATGCCGCGCAACACGTTGCCGTAGTGCGCCACGAAGTCCGTGGTGGTGAACGAGCCCGTGTTGATGCCCAGAAGGCCGCGATAGACTGTGAGCCGACGGATGGTGATCGGATAGTCGATCACGTTGTTGTTGTTGCCCCCGCCATGCGAGTAGTTCGACATGTTGCTGTCGAAGTAGAAGGTCTTCCGCGCGAGGTCGGTCTGGTCGAGATTGCCGATCTTCGCCTCGAAGTACTCGCCCGTGCGGTCGGTGAACCGCATGAACAACGAGTTGGCACTCACGTCACCGGAGACGAGCACCGAGATGGCCTTCGGCTCACCGGGCACGGACACGATGGTATTGAACTCATCGCCCTTGCCGTTCGAGACGTCGTAGTCGAATCGCGCCCCGCCGCGCACGAGGTGCACCAGGTGGCGAGCCACGTCGCCCAAGCCGATGCGCTGAAGCGCGTAGGCAGAGAGCCGGAACACGTCCGAGAATTCTCCCGAGTCCGCATCCGTCGGTGGCAGCTCTCCCTCGACCGTGGTCTCCGCAGCGGCCGTGCCGAGGTTCTTGAGCGCGAGATAGCCCGGTTTCTGTCTGCCGTCCGCGGTCACCAGTCCGTAGTTGTCGAGCCGTGACGGTGACGTTCCGAACTCGAGCAGACTCCACCACGTGATCGCCTTGAAGCCGGCAGCGGCCGCGATCGCATAGGCCCGCGCCAAGTAGATCGCCTGTTCCTGCTCGGAATTGCTGCCCTCGCAGTCCGTGCACGATGACCATGAGAGTTCCGTCATCCAGAGCGAGCCGCCGGGGTGGTGCAGGGCGAGGTAGGCCTTGGCCGCCGAGACCCAGGTCGAGAAGATGTTCGCCTCCGGCGTGCCGCGTACATAGGCGTGGATCGACAGTCCGTCGTAGCTGTTGTCCGCGCCGTTGGCACTGAGGGTGTTCATGAAGGCCGCGTCGTAGCCGGCTGTGGCCGGCGCCAGCACCGTCGACGTGGGATCCACCTTCTTGATGGCCGCGTAGGTCACCTTCAGCATCTTGGCGTAGGCGGCGGCGTCGGGGGCCGGCTTCCAGTAGTCGTCGAAGTTCGGCTCGTTCCAGACCTCCCAGACCTTGACCCTGTCCTTGTACCGGGAGACCACCGCTGTCACGTAGTCCACGTAGTCGGCGAGGTTCCTCGGCGGGTAGTACTTGATCTGGTTGGTTGGGGTTCCCGCGGGCGCCGAGGATGCCCACGCGGCCGAGTAGACGAGTTTGCCGATGAACTCGACGTTGCGGGCGTACGCGAGGTTGACGGCCTGGTCGAACTTCCACCAATCGAAGTTGTCGTCGCGCGGCTCGATGCGGTTCCACTCGAACTCATCGCGGGCGTAGCGGATGCGGGCGTCTTCGAGCAGCTTGGTCTCGCTGTCGACCTTGGCCGCGTCATCCGTCGAGGTGAGGAAGGTGTTGATGCCCGCGAAGGATGCCTGGTTGGCGTTCGGCGGCCGCACGGACGCGCCCGTGAGGTACGGGCTCGCCGAGGTCACCCGAGTCGATTCGAGGGAACCGTCGGGAGAGTCGTCGTGCGAGAGGTCGCCCTCGATATTGCCCGCCATGGCGACGTTGTCTGCGGTCTTGCCGTTCCAGCTGATGGACACGGGGCCGGCGGCGTCGGCCGTGCCGGTGAACGTGCGGCTGTGCCCGCCGGCGAGGTCGCGCACCACCAGCGCCCAGTCACCCGGTGCCCCGGCGGTGAAGCTGAGCGTCGTGCTGCCGCCATTGCCCGGGGAGAAGCGGCGCTGGCTCGAGGCCGGCGAGCTCCAGCCGTCCGTCGTGAAGCTCAGGGTATCGAACGTGACGCTGCCGGTCTTGGATGCGCTGCCGTTGCGCACCACCCGGAAGTCGGTGACGATGATCGGCGCATCGAGGATGCCGTCCTTGTCGCCGAGCTCATCCAGCGATGGCTTCGCCGTCAGGTCGGCCGAGAGCGTCGTCCAGGTCTTGGAGTTGATGTTGCCGAGGCGGTAGGTGAACTGTTCGCCGGCGGCGTCCTTCAACCGCACGTAGAGCGTGTTGTAGGTTCCGTCGCCCAGTGCTCGAACCGAGACCCGCGTGTACGCCTGGCTCGGAATGGGCACGGGCGTGTCGGCCGTGCCCATCCGCACGTCTCCGCCGCTGAGGTCGTAGCCGAGCCTCACCGCGTCTTGGGAGCCGTCGGCCGCTGTCGCCGTCGTCACCGTGCCGGTGCCGGAGGTGATCGTCCAGGCGCTAGCGTCGCTGAACGTGTCGGTGACCGCCTCGGCTCCGACGCCCGGCGCCGGCTGTGCCCACACCTTCGCGTCGCCAGGCGCGGCCGGGTCCTCGAGCAGTGGGGCGCCGTCGTCGTTCAGTGGGGGCTCGGCGGCGGGTTCCGTCTCGGGCTGGCTCGCGAGCGCCGCTGCCTCGGGGCTCGGCAGCACGGGATCCGTCTCGGAGAACGGTGGCGGGGGATCGTGCGGATCGGCCTGGGCGAACCCGGCCGGGGCGATCGAGATCGCCAGAACAGCCACAGCCGAGGCGGCGAGCGCTCGAAGGCCGCGTGCGCGCATAGCGGAAACAGTGGAGCGTGTCATCGGAGTCCCCTCTCCGTAACGGCACGTCTCTCAGGCCCTTGTCCGGTGACTCCATGGGAGAGTGCGGTCAAACACAGGGAAAGAAAGGTGCCCCACGAACAGGGTACAGTCCGGCAGTGGCGAGTGTTGAGGTTTTTTCGGGTTCTCAGGGAGCATCCGTGCGCACGAACTGGGGCTGCGGTCCGAGTGTAACGGCGACCCTTCCACCGGTGACCGAGAGGCTGCTTCCATCGAGTACGCCCAGACTCACCGCACCTCCGGCGACCGGGAGCGTGAGCGTGCCCGGATTCATGGTGTACGCGGCCGAGAGAGTGAAGCCCTTCCCGGAGAACGCGTCTCCGCGCACGATCGATCCATAATGCGCCGTGAGGTTCGACAGGGCGATCTTGCCCGTCTCGACGCCGAGGATGCCCTTGTAGACGGTGATGGCCTTGACCTTGATCGGGTAGTCGATGACACCGCTGCCGCTGTGCGAATAGTTCGAGTTGCCGCCGTCGAAGTAGAAGGTCTTGCGTGAGAAGTCCTTCCCCACGGCATTGCCCACCTTGGCCTCGAAGAGTTCGCCCTTTGCGTCGGTGAACGAGATGAAGATGGAGCTCGCGCTGTTGTCGCCCGAGACGAGCACCGAGAGCGCCTTCGGCTTTCCGCTGACCGGCTTGTCGACCTTCATCGTGAAGCCCTTCGCCGTCGCGAACGAGTACGAGACGTTCAGTCCGCCCCCCGACGGCGAGTCGATCGCCTTGGCGGAGGAGACGGCGTTGCTTCCCGAGGTTGCGGTGATCGCTCTCTCGGGGATGTTCGCCAGGCTCGAGACCACGCTCGAGGTTCCGTTCGTCGGTGCCATCGCCCGTATGGATGCGGTCTCCGACGCCGCCTTTCCGAGGTCGCGGAGGGCGGCATACGCGGGTTTCTGCCTGCCGTCCTTCTGCACGAGGCCGTAGTTCTCGATGCGCGAGGCTCCCGATCCATATTCTGCGAGGCCCCACCACATCACGGCCTTCACGCCGTCGGCGGCGGCCATCAGGTACGCCCGTGAGAGGTATTGCGCCTGGGCAGTCTCGCCGACCCCGCCGTCGCATCCGTCGCCGCAGGTCGACCACCCCATCTCGGTGATCCACAGCGAGGCCTTGGGATTCTTGTGCGCGAGGAACGACTTGGCGGCCGCGATCCAGGTGGGCATGATGCTCGTCTCGGGCGCTCCCCGCACGAACGTGTGGATGGAGAGGCCGTCGTAGGCGGTTCCCGCGCCGTTGGCAGCGACCGACTCCATGAAGTCGACATCGAACCCCGACAACGCCCCGGCGAGAACCGTCGCGGTCGGATCGATGCGCTTGATCGCCGCATCCGCGGCCTTCAGCATCTTGGCGTACGCGGATGCGCTCGGCGCGGGCTTCCAGTACTGGGTCGTGTTCGGCTCGTTCCAGACCTCCCAGACCTTCACCTTGCCCTTGTAGCGCGTCACGAGCTTCTGGACGTAGTCGACGTAGTCGTCCAGGTTGCGCGGAGGGTAGTAGGCAAGTTGGGACTCGGGAGTTCCGGCGGGGGCGGACGAGGCCCAGTCGGCCGAATACACGAGCTTTCCCACGACGGACATGTTGCGCGCCCAGGCGACGTTGACGGCCTGGTCGAACTTCCACCAGTCGAACATGCCGTTGCGCGGCTCGACACGGTTCCAGTCGAACTCCTCGCGCACGTAACGCACCCGGCCCGATTCGAGCAGGGCGGCCTGGTGGTCGGCTTCCGCGGCATCGTCGATCGTCGTGAGCGAACCGTTCGCGCCGACGAACGACGCACTGTTCACGTTGACCGGCCGCGTCGTCGCGCCGGCGGCATACGGGTTGCTCGTGCGCACCAGGGCGCCATCGAGCCCGCCGTTGGCCGACGTGTCATGGGTCAGGGTCGCTTCGATCGATCCCGAGGCGATGCTGCCGTCATCGGCCTTGCCGTTCCAGGCGACCGTGACGGGACCGGCCGCCTTCGCGGTGCCGGTGATGGTGCGCACATGGCCGGAGAGATCGCGCAGCAGGAGCTTCCAGTCACCGGCGCCACCCGCGGTGAAGCTGACCTTCGTCACGCCGCCGTTGGAGGGGCTGAAGCGCTGCGGATCGGCCTTGGGCGCCGCCCAGCCGTCACTGCTCAGCCGCAGCGAGTCCAGCGAGACGGTCCCCTTGGCCGGCTGGGATGAGTTGCGGTCGACCCGCACGTCGACCACCGAGATGGGCGCGTCGAGGATGCCGTCGCCGTCGCCGCGTTCCTTGGCGCCCGGCGCTGCGGTCAGGTCGGCCGTCAGGCTCTTCCACGAGGTGCTCTGCAGGGTCCCCAGCCGGTAGGTGAAGAGCTCGCCAGAGGCATCCTTCAGTCGCACGAACAGCGTGTTCCAGCTGCCGTCTCCCTTCACCGAGACGGCCAGGCGCGTGAAGGCGACGGAGCTCTGGGCGGCGGGCGTGGTGCGGCGCGCGATCATGACGTCGCCGCCGCCGAGGTCGTAGGAGAGTTTCACGGCGTTGGATGCCGCACCCGCCGTGGTCGAGAGCGATCCGCTGCCGTCACTCACCATCCACGACGATACGGAGTCGAAGCTCTCGACGACGGTGTCGGTGGCCGCCGACGAGACGCCAGCGGGAACGAGGGCACCGAGCGTGCCGGCGACGAGCGCAGCGACCACGCCGGTTCCCAGCCATCGTCGGCGGCGTCTGATCGCGGTGTCGGGGAGGGCCGGATTCGTGGGGTGCATGGAGCGCTCCAGTACTCTCGCGCTCATCCCCCGAGAGCGATCAGGTCATCGGTGTCTGCTGCTGTCGCCGTGTGCAACTGCGGAGGGTGCCGAAGGGACACCCCCCGAACGAGGGTATACGACTCAGGCCGGAGCGCCAATCGCTTCGCTGAGCAGGCGGCTGAGGTAGCGGCCGTAGCCGCTCTTCTGCAGGGGCTCCGCAAGCCGGAACAACTGCTCGTCGTCGATCCAGCCGGCCCGCCAGGCGACCTCCTCGATGCATCCGATCTTGGAACCCTGCCGGTCCTCGATCACGCGCACGTATTCGGAGGCCTGCATCATCGACTCGAAAGTTCCCGTGTCGAGCCAGGCGGTGCCGCGTTCCAGCACCTCGACGTGCAGGGCGCCCTTGTGCAGGAAGCTCTCGTTGACCGTCGAGATCTCGAGTTCCCCGCGGGCGCTCGGCGTGATCGACTTGGCGACCTCCACGACCGAGTTGTCGTAGAAGTAGAGACCCGGAACGGCGTAGTTGGACTTCGGATGCGCCGGCTTCTCCTCGATGGAGATGGCGCGCATCTCGTGGTCGAACTCCACGACGCCGTAGGCGCCCGGATCGGCGACGTGGTAGGCGAAGATGAGTGCGCCATCCAGTTCCACGTTGTTCTGCAGGGCGGTGCCCAGCCCCGTTCCGTGGAAGATGTTGTCGCCGAGCACGAGCGCCACCGACTCGTCGCCGATGAATTCCTCGCCGATGATGAAGGCCTGGGCCAGTCCATCGGGGGAGGGCTGCACCGCGTACTCGAGGCGGATTCCGAGGCCTGAGCCGTCGCCGAGCAACGCCTGGAACTGCGCGTTGTACTCGGGTGTCGTGATGATGAGGATCTCGCGGATGCCCGCCATCATGAGCGTCGAGAGCGGGTAGTAGATCATCGGCTTGTCGTAGATGGGCATCAATTGCTTCGAGATGCCCTTGGTGATCGGCCAGAGCCGGGTGCCCGACCCGCCGGCCAGGATGATTCCGCGCATGAGTGTTCCTCCTTGGTTCGGGCCTGGATCAGGGGCGCCCGAGTGCCCGGTAGCGCCAGCCCGCCTCGCGCCACACGGCGGGGTCGAGGCAGTTGCGGCCGTCCACGATGACCTTCTCACGAACGATCGATCCAAGCCACTCGGGATCGAGTGCCCGGTACTGCTTCCACTCCGTCAGCAGCAGCACGGCATCCGCTCCCGAGGCGGCCTCTTCGACCGTCTCAGCGAAGCTCAGGCCCTGGAACTGCTGCCGGGCGTTGTTGATGGCGGCCGGGTCGGTCGCGACCACGGCTGCCCCCTGCAACTGCAGCTGGGCGGCGACGTTGAGGGCAGGCGAGTCGCGGGTGTCGTCGGAGTCGGGCTTGAAGGCCAGGCCGAGAACCGCGATCTTCTTGCCGAGCAGCGTGCCGCCGCACACCTCGCGGGCGAGGTCGACGGCGCGCGAGCGGCGGCGCATGTTGATGGCGTCCACCTCGCGCAGGAAGGTCAGGGCCTGGTCGGCGCCGAGCTCGCCGGCCCGCGCCATGAAGGCCCGGATGTCCTTGGGCAGGCAGCCGCCGCCGAATCCGAGTCCGGCGTTCAGGAACTTGCGCCCGATGCGGGTGTCGTAGCCGATCGCATCCGCGAGCTGCGTGACATCGGCCCCTGTTGCCTCGCAGACCTCGGCGATCGCGTTGATGAACGAGATCTTGGTGGCGAGGAAGGCGTTCGCCGAGACCTTCACCAGTTCGGCGGTCTCGAAGTCGGTGACGATGCGCGGGGTGTCGTTCGAGAGTGCGGTGGCGTAGACCTCATCGAGGATCCCGCGTGCGGTCTCGCCGGTCTCATCGCTCGGCACCCCGTAGACGAGGCGGTCCGGCGCGATGGTGTCCTTCACGGCGAAGCCCTCGCGCAGGAACTCGGGGTTCCAGGCGAGCAGCGCCTCGGGCTGTCCCTCGGCCACGAGCTGGGCCAGACGCCGAGCGGTGCCGACGGGAACCGTCGACTTGCCGACGACGAGCGCGCCCGGCTTGAGGTGGGGAACCAGTGCGGTGACGGATGCGTCCACGTAGCGCAGGTCGGCCGCGTTCTCACCCTTCTTCTGCGGGGTGCCCACCGCGACGAAGTGCACGTCGTAGTCGGCCGCCTCGGAGATGTCGGTCGTGAACCGCAGCCGCCCCGTCGCCGTGGCCGAGGCCAGCAGGTCGGGCAGCCCCGGCTCGAAGAACGGCGCCTCCGCCTTCTGCAGGGCGGCGATCTTGCGCTCGTCGACGTCGATGCCGACCACTTCGTGGCCGAGCTCCGCCATGCAGGCGGCGTGGACAGCGCCGAGGTAGCCGCATCCGATCACAGTTATACGCACTGGAACCTCCGTCAGGTTTCGTGAGTTGAGGGTGAGGTCGAGAACAGGGTGGTCATGCCAGTCGCTCCACGTACTCGTCGAGGGCGACGTCCAGGTCGGCGGGCTCGAAGCCCGTCTGTCGGATGCGCTCCAGTGAGAGCACGCTGTTGAGCGGGCGCGGCGCAGCATCCGGCTTGCCCGCGAAGTACTCGGCCGTGCTCACGCCGGTGACGCGGCGGGGGTCGTGACCGGTCAGCTCGAAGACGCGCCGGGCCACCTCGGCCCACGACAGGGGTCGTCCACCCGACGTCACGTTGTAGGTGCCGTACGGGGCGCCGACGTCGAGCAGGTGGCGGATGGCGCGGCCGATCTCGCTCGCGAAGGTGAGGCGCCCGATCTGGTCGTCGACGACAGCGGGGTCGACGCCTCGTGCGGCGAGGTCGGCCATGGTGCGCACGAAGTTGGCCCCGTCGCCGATCACCCAGCTCGAGCGGAGGATGTAGTGCCGGGGAAGCACCGACACAATGGCGTCGCCCGCGGCCTTCGTTGCGCCGTAGACGCCGAGCGGCGACACGGGGGCCAGTTCGTCGCTCTCGAGGTTGGTGCCGTCGAACACGTAGTCGGATGAGATGTGCACGAGCGTGATGTTGTTCTCGTGAGCCACTCTCGTGAGGGCCGCCACCGCGCTCACGTTCACCCGCCAGGCCTGCTTGCGGCCCTCCTCGGATTCCGCGACGTCGACCTTCGTGTAGGCCGCCGCGTTGATGATGACCTCATAGTCGCGCCACCGCCGGGCGGTCGCCAGGTTCGGCTCGCAGATGTCCAGTTCCGTGCGGTCGGCGAACTCCGCCTCGGGCACGACCGTGCGCAAGGCACGTCCGAGCTGGCCGTTCGCGCCGACGACGAGGGTGCGACGCGGCCGCATGGGCACGACGTCGTCGAGTACGGGATGCGCGGCATCCTTCGCCGAGATGATCGCCTCGTCGAGCGGAATGGGCCATTCGATGCCGAGGGCCGGATCGCCGAGGTTGACGAAGGTGTACTCCGCGCCCGCTTCCGCGCTCCAGTGGTCGTTGACCAGGTAGCTGTAGGAGGTGTTCTCCTCCAGGCTCTGGTACGAGTTGCCCACGCCGCGGGGCACGAACACCGAGACCGACGGATCGATGAGGGTCGTGAAGACCGTGCCGAAGCTGGGTCCCTCACGCAGGTCGACCCACGCCCCGAACACGCTGCCGGTCACGACCGAGACGAGCTTGTCCCACGGCTCGGCGTGGATGCCGCGGGTCGTGCCGGTGGAGACGTTGTACGAGACGTTGTTCTGCACCGGGCCGAAGTCGGGCAGGCCGACCTCGAGCATCTTCTGACGCTGCCAGCTCTCACGGAACCAGCCGCGCTCGTCGGCGTGCACCGGAAGATCGAGCACCAGCAGGCCGGGGATCGGGGTCTCCCGCAGCGCGAGCTTCTTGGCCTCCGCCGCCATCACGCCTGTCCCTGCAGGGCGTAGCGGGCCTCGGCCTCGGACTTCTGCGGCGCCCACCAGGCCTCGTTCGCGAGGTACCAGTCGATGGTCGCCGCCAGGCCCTTCTCGAAGTCGCGGAATGAGGGTTCCCAGCCGAGCTCGGTGCGCAGCTTGGTCGAGTCGATCGCGTAGCGCAGGTCGTGGCCCGGGCGATCGGTGACGGTGTCGTAGGCCTGCGGGTCCTTGCCCATGAGGCGCAGGATGAGCTCGACGACCTCTTTATTGTTCTTCTCGCCGTCGGCACCGATGAGATAGGTCTCGCCGATGCGGCCGTCTTCAAGGATGCGCAGCACGGCGGAGGAGTGGTCGTTCGTGTGGATCCAGTCGCGCACGTTCTCGCCGGTTCCGTACAGCTTGGGCCGGATGCCCTGGGCGACGTTGGTGATCTGGCGCGGGATGAACTTCTCCACGTGCTGGAAGGGGCCGTAGTTGTTCGAGCAGTTCGAGATGGTGGCACGCACGCCGAACGAGCGCACCCAGGCGCGCACGAGCAGGTCGGAGCCGGCCTTGGTCGAGGAGTACGGGCTCGAGGGGTTGTAGGGAGTGGATTCCGTGAACCGCTCGGGGTCATCCAGCTCGAGGTCGCCGTAGACCTCGTCGGTCGAGATGTGGTGGAAGCGCACGTCGTGCTTGCGGGCGGCTTCCAGCAACGTGAACGTGCCGATGATGTTGCTGTCCAGGAACGGCCGGGGGTCGTGCAGCGAGTTGTCGTTGTGGCTCTCGGCGGCGAAGTGCACGACAGCGTCGATCCCGGCGAACAGCTCGTCGACGAGCTCGGTGTCGCAGATGTCGCCGCGCACGAAGCGCAGCCGGTCCGTCGGCAGTCCGGCCAGGTTCTCCTGGTTGCCCGCGTAGCTGAGCTTGTCGATCACCGTGACCTGGTCATCGGTGTTCTCGATCAGATAGCGCACGAAGTTCGAGCCGATGAAACCGGCTCCCCCTGTCACTAAAGTCTTTCGCATTATGTCGTCCGTTCCTCGTCAATGGGTGTCGAAGGACGGGCGACGTTGCCCAAGCTTTTCCGCTCGGGGCGGCTGAAAGTTACTGTAAGGGCTGGTCGTCGCACGTCGGGTGGTGCGCAACGTGAACGTAACGAGAACGTTTCCTGAGAGGCTCTCATGTTTCGTCGAAGCGCTGTCGGGGGTGTCGAAGGGTTCGCATGAGCCCTATCGCCGTCCTTCCTTCACCGGTACTGTGACGCTATGGCGATGAGGCGGATGCCGCAAGTTCTGTGCAGTTCGGTTGCGGTCGCGGCGCTCGCCCTCACACTCGCCGGGTGCGCCTCGCAGGGCAATCGCCCGGTCGAGGACTACTCCGGCTATCCCAAGGGAGCCACGGGCACGCCCGACGAGAGCCGGCTCGAGCCGTTCGCGTCGTGGCTGTCCGGCGGGGATCGCCTGGCCCTCACCCTCTACGGCAGCTCGACCTGCCCGCCGACGGGAGAACGCCTGAACGTGCAGTCGCCCAACTGGCTCGACGCCCGGCTCGTGACCCTGCCGCCGGACACCGTCTGCACCATGGACTACGTGCCCCACACCACCGTCTTCGACACCCCCGCCGGCGTGAGTTCGCGCTCCGACGTGACGATCACCGTTCAAGGGCGAACCATCACGCTCCCCGCCCTGCGCTAGGCCCTCGACGGCGCCACACGGCATCGCCCGCAGCCGGGCTAGGGGGTTTTGATCGGTGTCATCGAGGCCGACTGGTACCTTCCGTGCCCTTGCGTCGAAGCCGTAACGCCACAAGAGTCGCACCGGCAACGACCGAACTCGTCGCGATTGCCAACGGTGAAGCAACCTCGAAGCCGGAAGCGGCAAGTACCGCGGGGTTCACGTTCGACGTGACAGTAATTGTCACCGTTGAAGTTGCTGTCTGGCCGGCCGAGTCGACGATGGTGTAGGTGAAGACAGTGGTTCCCAAGAACGCGGCATCGGGAACGAAGGTGATCGTGCCGTCGGGATTCATGCTGACTGTCCCGTCGGAGGTCTGGCCGACGGATTGAATTCTGATGGCGTCTCCAGCATCACCATCCAGCGCTCGGACGAGAACTGAGGTCGCTCGGGCGGTGGTTGCGAAATGCGGCGTGGCGGTCGGTGGTGTTGGCGCCGCGCACCCCGCACGGGAGCTCGTGTCATACGACAGCGTCACCGCTCCGTTGCCGTCGGAGGTCAAGGGAGCGGTCGAGAAGACGGCATTCACCGGGCCGAGGCTGGAGCCACCGCCGCCGGCGGCTCCGGGCTCGAAGATGTCCCCAAACCGAGAGTGCGTAGTGCCGCCTCCACCTCCGCCGCCACCGCTGTAGTAACCGCCGCCGCCTCCTCCTCCTCCGGGATACGGACTGACTCCGGAGTCGCCATTATCACCACCGACGCCGCCCGCCGTCTGCGTCCCATCCGATCCCGGGGAACCGTCGATCTGGGTTATCGGGTCCTTCGTGGCCCAGGTACCGCCCGCGCTGCCTGTTCCTCCGCCTGCGGCCGTGCCACCACCGCCACCGGCCGCGCGCCCTTGGAATGCCCGTCCACCGGCTGTCTCGCCGACGGCTCCTCCGTTGCCTCCGGGGTAGGAAACTCCCCAGCCGCTTTCAGCGGAGAAGCCTAGGCCACCCCCGCCTCCGCCCCCGGCGATGATGATCACCTGGCCGTTGAGCGAAACCCCGGTTGCACCGCCTCCACCGGCGCTTCTGTTCTGACCGAGCTCATCGTTCGGGAGCGGAATCCCTGGTCGGCCGCCGTCACCTCCGGAAACGACGCCCGCACCACCGGGGCCGGGCGTGGACGGATCACCCAGACCGCCGCCTCCGGCCACGACGAACCCGAGCGTATCCCCGGCCGCTACGGGGAGCACAGCGCTCACCGACGCGCCCGCAGACCGAGGCACGTAGAGCGATGACCACTCCGAGAAACCGGCCCCACCGCCCCCGAGTGCGACCACGGAGACCTGGCAGACCCCGCTCGGAACCACGAACGTCTGGTTCGGGGCGCCTTCCACGAACGCGAATCCGGTGCTTATGGGATCCGCACTGGAGGGCGAGGTCGCGATGACCGCGAACCCGACCCCAACCCCCACGCCCACTGCGAACTTCAACACCGAATGCATGATGTGCTCCAGGTGAAGAGTACTCGCGTGCCTTTTGGTGGGTAACCCCAGGGAAACGGGGCGAGGTTGCACCTGGGCTCGGTGGTTGCCCTTCAGTTGCACTGAGAGCCGGTGCGCCCACGGCGAACACCGCAGATTCCGCGCGAGCGCCTCGTTACTCTCGATGTATCGGCGACCCACCCGCGTGGAAGCCGAGGGGAGTAGAGATGTTCGAGAGATTCACCGACCGAGCCCGTCGTGTCGTCGTTTTGGCCCAGGAAGAGGCCAAGATGCTCAACCACAATTACATCGGTACCGAGCACATCCTGCTCGGCCTCATCCATGAGGGTGAAGGCGTCGCGGCGAAGGCACTCGAGTCGCTCGGCATCTCACTGGATGCCGTGCGCGAGCAGGTTCAGGACATCATCGGTCAGGGACAGCAGCAGCCGACGGGTCACATCCCCTTCACGCCCCGTGCGAAGAAGGTGCTCGAGCTGAGCCTGCGCGAAGCGCTCCAGCTCGGCCACAACTACATCGGTACCGAGCACATCCTGCTCGGTCTCATCCGTGAGGGCGAGGGCGTCGCCGCCCAGGTCCTCGTCAAGCTCGGCGCCGACCTCAACCGCGTGCGCCAGCAGGTCATCCAGTTGCTCTCCGGATATCAGGGCAAGGAGCAGGTACAGGTGGGCGCCAACGAGCAGCAGGCCGCTCAGGGCGGTTCGCAGATCCTCGACCAGTTCGGCCGCAACCTCACGCAGGCTGCGCGCGAAGGCAAGCTCGACCCGGTGATCGGGCGCGAGAAGGAGATCGAGCGCGTGATGCAGATTCTCTCGCGCCGCTCCAAGAACAACCCGGTGCTCATCGGCGAACCCGGCGTCGGCAAGACCGCCGTGGTCGAGGGACTGGCCCAGGCCATCGTCAAGGGCGATGTTCCCGAGACCCTGAAGGACAAGCAGCTCTACTCGCTCGACCTCGGCTCGCTCATCGCCGGAAGCCGCTACCGCGGCGACTTCGAGGAGCGCCTCAAGAAGGTCACCAAGGAGATCCGCACCCGCGGCGACATCATCGTCTTCATCGACGAGATCCACACGCTCGTCGGCGCCGGTGCGGCCGAGGGCGCCATCGACGCGGCGAGCATCCTGAAGCCCCTCCTGGCCCGTGGAGAGCTGCAGACCATCGGTGCCACCACGCTCGATGAGTACCGCAAGCACTTCGAGAAGGATGCGGCCCTCGAGCGCCGCTTCCAGCCGATCCAGGTGGCCGAGCCGAGCCTGCCCCACGCGATCAACATCCTCAAGGGACTGCGCGACCGCTACGAGGCCCACCACAAGGTGTCGATCACGGATGGCGCGATCGTCGCTGCCGCGAACCTCGCCGACCGCTACATCAGCGACCGCTTCCTGCCCGACAAGGCGATCGACCTGATCGACGAGGCGGGCGCACGCCTGCGTCTCTCGATCCTCTCGTCGCCTCCCGAGCTGCGCGAGTTCGACGAGAAGATCGCCGTGGTGCGCGCCGCCAAGGAGACCGCGATCGAGGACCAGGACTTCGAGAAGGCCGCCTCGCTGCGCGATGAGGAGAAGCAGCTGCTCGGTGAGCGCCTGCGCCTCGAGAAGCAGTGGAAGTCGGGCGACGTGAAGACGACCGCCGTCGTCGACGAGGGCCTGATCGCCGAGGTTCTCGCCCAGGCCACCGGCATCCCGGTGTTCAAGCTCACCGAGGAGGAGAGCTCGCGCCTGGTCTTCATGGAGAAGGCGCTGCACCAGCGCGTCATCGGCCAGGAGGAGGCCATCGCGGCCCTCTCCAAGACGATCCGCCGCACGCGGGCGGGGCTCAAGGACCCGAAGCGCCCGTCGGGCTCGTTCATCTTCGCCGGCCCCACCGGCGTCGGAAAGACCGAGCTCGCCAAGGCGCTGGCGGAGTTCCTCTTCGATGACGAGGCCGCCATGATCTCGCTCGACATGAGCGAGTACGGCGAGAAGCACACCGTGTCGCGTCTGTTCGGCGCCCCTCCCGGATTCGTCGGATTCGAAGAGGGCGGCCAGCTGACCGAGAAGGTGCGTCGCAAGCCCTTCAGTGTGGTGCTGTTCGACGAGATCGAGAAGGCCCACCCCGACATCTTCAACTCGCTGCTGCAGATTCTGGAGGAGGGGCGCCTGACCGATGGCCAGGGTCGCGTCGTCGACTTCAAGAACACGGTCATCATCATGACGACCAACCTCGGCACGAAGGACATCTCGGGCGGCCCCGTCGGCTTCCAGATCGAGGGTGACCCGACGACCGGATACGACCGCATGCGCGGCAAGGTCTACGACGAGCTCAAGAAGAACTTCAAGCCGGAGTTCCTCAACCGCGTCGATGAGATCATCGTGTTCCCGCAGCTGTCCAAGCCGGAACTGCTGCAGATCGTCGACCTGTTCATCAAGCGCCTCAGCGAGCGGATGCTCGACCGCGACATGACGGTCGAGCTCGCCCTGCCCGCCAAGGAGCGCCTCATCGAGGTCGGCTTCGACCCCGCACTCGGCGCTCGCCCGCTGCGCCGCGCGGTGCAGCACGAGATCGAGGACCGCCTCTCGGAGAAGATCCTCCACGGTGAGCTGGGGTCGGGTGACCACGTGTACGTCGACTTCCAGAACGGCGAGTTCGTGTTCACCACGTCGCGTCGTGAGCTCACAGCCGGCGTGGGTGCGGGAGCATCCGTCGGAACGGGCGCGGTGACGCCGGACCTCGCGGTCACGAGCGACTAGAAGCCCATCAGGGAAGGGCCGGGTGTTCGGGTCACCCGGCCCTTTCTCATGCCCGCCGCGGGCCGATCAGCGCCCATTTGACATGAAAGCGCTCTCAGCCGCACACTCGACTCGTGCGTGATGCTGAGAAGAACGAACAGCGGGCCGTCGATGAGGTCGTCGAGCGGTTGTCGAAGAAGTTCCCCGACGTCGACCCGGCGGTCATCGCCGAGATCGTGCATGCGGAGCACCTCTCCTTCACCGGACGCCCCGTGCGCGACTTCGTGCCGGTGCTCGTCGAGAAGTCATCGAAGGCCCGGCTCAAGGAACGCGCCCGTACGTCGGCCTGATCAGCGCCCGGCATGGCGTGGGGTTCACTCCCGCCGATGGAGCGCATCCACGAGTGCGGCCTTGTTGAGCGAGTAGTAGCCCGGAATCGCCGCGGCGCGTGCCCTCTCGCGCAATTCGCGAACGGTGAGGGCTGAGAGCGCCGCGTCCGTGTCGGCGGAACCTCCGGCGCCGAGTGAACTCTCCGTTTTGATCGCATTTCCGGTGTCGACCGAGCGTTCGGAATCGATCGGACTATGCGAAGCGTCCGGGATATCCCCGGCGGCGGCGCGGGCTCCGGAAGCTGTGGCTTCCGCAGGCGCGTGTTCCACCTCCGCACTCGGCTGTCCCACGTTCCGCTCAGACAGCGCGTCGGCCTCGACCGACGCCGACGTATTCTCGGCGGCTGTGTGCGGCTTCTCGGCGTGGATGCCCGCCCGCTCTGCCTTCTTCTCGGCCTTGGCGAGCCTCGAGGCCTCCCCCTCGGCCTTCTTGCGTGCGCCCTTGTCGAGCTTCTTGACGGCATGCCGGGCATCCTTCACCGCCGCTCGGGCGGCAGCGAGTGCCTTCTCGGCGGCCTTCTTCAACTTCTTCTGATCTGCCATGTCGTCCTCTCCGTGGAACTCTCGGCTCTCCGACGCCGGAAGCGGTGTCTTCACCGTACGCCGAGGCACCGCATCCGTCGCCGTGTTCTGGCCGCTCGATAGGGTGTTGGCATGAGTGCCTTCGAGGTCCGCCGGGCCCGCACGAGCGATGTCCCCGCCATCGTCGCGCTCGTTGAGCCGCTCGTGCAGCGTCGCATCCTGCTGGGCAAGGAGCGGGTCGTCTTCTACGAGTCGGTGCAGGAGTTCCGGGTGGCCGAGACGAGCGCCGGGGAGATCATCGGCTGCGGCGCGCTGCACGTGCTCTGGGAAGACCTGGCGGAGGTGCGCACTCTCGCCGTCGCCGAGCATCGTCTCGGCAGCGGGGTGGGGCACGCGCTGCTCGAAGTGCTCGAGGCGGATGCGCGCGAGCTCGGGCTCTCCCGACTGTTCTGCCTGACCTTCGAGGTGGGGTTCTTCCAACGCCACGGCTTCCAGGACATGGGTTCGGAGACCGTGGATCCGGCCGTCTACGCCGAGCTCGTGCGCTCGCACGACGAGGGCGTGGCGGAGTTCCTCGACCTCGCCAGGGTCAAGCCGAACACCTTGGGCAACACCCGGATGCTGAAGAGGCTCTGAGGGGCCCATCTCCGCCGGAAACCGGGCGCGCGGGCATCCGTTCGATGAACCGCCGACACGGTGCACGGCGAATGCCGGTACGGTGCCTACCCTGTGGGTATGTCGACGCTCAAGCATCCCGTCGGCCCGCAGCCAAACAAGGTCTACTGGCGCCGGCGCATCCTCCTCGGTCTCGGCCTGATCGCCGTCATCGTCGCCATCATCCTCATCGTCGTGCGACCAGGGGCGAGCTCCGGGGAGCCGAGCGATTCCAGCGCCCGGACGGCGACGACCACCACCCCGTCCACGGCCGCGAACTCGACCACCATCCCGACGGAGGCCACCGAGGCCGACGGGAAGGCATGCAAGAAGAGCGTGATCGCCGTGAGCGCGATCACCGACAAGACCACGTACGCGCCCGGCGAGAACCCCCAGCTCTCGCTCTCGATCACGAACACCGGCTCGAAGCCGTGCGTGTTCAACGCGGGCACGAAGCAGCAGGTGTTCACCATCACGAGTGGTGACGAGAAGTACTGGGTCTCCACGGATTGCCAGTCCGATGCCGTCGACGCGCAGGTGACCCTGAAGCCCGGAGTGCCGATCGCATCCGCGGCTCCGATCACGTGGGATCGCACCCGCTCCGCTGCCGACACGTGCGATTCTGCTCGCGAGGGCGTGCCGGCGGGCGGTGCGTCGTACCACCTGACCGTGTCGGTCGACGGTGTCGACTCCGAGTCGACCCAGTTCATGCTCGGCTGAGGTCGTCCGCCCTGACGCGCTGACCGCCGGCCCCGGCGCTCGGCACGCCGCATGCCGTGTGGCCGGAGGCTAGGCTCAGAGCATGGCCTCTGGATCGCGCAAGAAGCCCGCTGCCCGTCCCTCGGCGAAACGCACCGCCTTCCGCTCGGATGCGCTGGCCACGGCCCTCGAGCGCCAGGACATGGCTGCGGTCGCCCTGGCGTTGCGCAATGGCAACACCGTGGTTCCCCTCGTCAAGCCGGGGCCGCGCGACAACCCGTTGGATGCGGGCGAGGTGTGGACCTACCGCTCTCCCGAGACCGGCGAGATCGCGTTGCTGCTCTTCAGCGATGCCGCGAACAAGCCCGCCAACCTTCCTCCGGCCGTCGGCCTGCAGTCGCCGTCGTGGCTGCGTGCCTTCCTCGGCGCCAACGCCGAGATCATCAGCACCGTCTTCTTCGACATCGCGGGACCGCATCCGATGCAGGCCTCGCCCACCGACCTGCTGGCCGCTCTCGACGCCTGACCGGCTTCGGCGCGGCCACGGGTCGCCGCAGTCGTATCGGGGTCGGCGTGATGATTCAGAACGAGCGATCGAGCTCGCGTTCCCACTGGTCGCGGTCGGCCGCTCGTCGAGCGGCGCGCTCATCTTTCTTGGCGGCGTCGCCGTCGGCCAGCCGCAGCCGCTCCAGAGCCGCCCGCACACTGCCGATCTCCCCGTCGAGCACGGTGGTGAAGCCGAGACGTCGGGCTTCGGATGCCCGCTGGGCCGCCGCTGAAACCGGCCGCACCTCGCCGGCGAGGCTGATCTCGCCGAACGCCGCCAGTTCGTGCTGTACCGGTCGCTCACTCAGTGCGGAGGCGATGGCGACGGCGATGGCGAGGTCGGCGCCGGGCTCGGTCAGGCGCACGCCGCCGACCGTGGAGATGTAGACATCGTTCGCCCCCACCCCCTTCAGGCCGGCCCGGCGTTCGAGCACGGCCAGGATCATCGCGACACGCGATGGGTCCACGCCGTTCACCACCCGCCGGGGCTGGGGCCCGGTCGACTCGACGAGAAGCGCCTGCACCTCGACAGGCAGGGCCCGTCGGCCCTCGAGTGCCACGGTCACGCAGGTGCCGCTCACGGTCGTCGAACCACGGCTGAGGAACAGGCCGCTCGGGTCGGGCACCTCGGCGATGCCGTCGCCGGTCATCTCGAAGCATCCCACCTCATCCGTCGGCCCGAACCGGTTCTTGAGTGCTCGCACGAATCGCAGTGCCGTCTGGCGGTCACCCTCGAACTGGCAGACGACGTCGACGAGGTGCTCGAGCAGACGCGGGCCGGCGATCGAGCCGTCTTTCGTCACGTGTCCCACGATGAGGATCGGAAGGTCGCGCTCCTTCGCCACCCGCACGAGCGTCGCGGCGACTTCGCGCACCTGTGAGGGCTGGCCGGCCAAACCGTCGGAGAGGGAGCTCGAGACGGTCTGCACCGAGTCGACGATCACCAGTTCCGGCTCGACGGAATCGATCTGTCCCAGGATGGTGGCGAGGTCGGTCTCCGAGGCGAGGAACAGGGTCGGGACGAGCGCATCCGTACGCTGGGCGCGCAGCCGTACCTGGCTGACGGACTCCTCGGCACTCACGTAGAGCACCTTCCGGCCGCTCCGCGCCGCGCGGGCGGCGACCTCGAGCAACAGCGTCGACTTGCCGACCCCCGGCTCGCCGCTCAGCAGGATCGCCGCGCCGGGAACGATGCCACCCCCCAGCACCCGGTCGAATTCGTTGATGCCGCTCTGCCAGCGGTCGACCTGCTCGGTGCTCACCTCGGTGATCGGTCGAGCGGAGCGACCGGCCGAGACCGTCACCGGCTTCACGGCGCGCGAGGGCGCGGCCTGCTCGCCGAGTTCGGTCACGGTTCCCCACTGCTGGCATTCGCCGCAGCGGCCGACCCAGCGCACGGCCGTCCACCCGCATTCCACGCACCGGTAGCCGGGGGTCGTCTTCGTCGCCATGTCGTCTCCTGCCTGCAACAACCGCTGCGGTTTCGAGCGTACGTGCCGCTGCCGACACCGCTCGCACGCGCGCCGTCGCTCGGGAAAAGCCGCCAGGTTCATCGGGTGGAGGAGGAGCTGGTCGGCCTCGATTCGCAATGGCGCCGTCGCGCCATTAGAATCGTCGGCGGTACCGTGTCCGAGCGGCCGAAGGTGCAACTCTCGAAAAGTTGTGTGGGTGAAAGTCCACCGTGGGTTCAAATCCCACCGGTACCGCCATGTGATGTCTCAGGACATCGGAATAGCCCGAACCCACGGATCGTGGGTTCGGGCTATCCGCCCCAGGCGGCGTCGCCAGCTGGGCCTCCCCGGCAAGATGGTCTAGGGCATGGGCGGGGCCATGAACCCCGTGACCGGTGCCGAAAGGGTCGTGGTGGTCATGAAGCACGGCGCGAAAGACGGTTCCGCGAAGCTCGCGCAACAGTGCACGCCCTTCGCCACTGTCCGTGCCCGCGTCGTCGGCATCCTCGCGGTCATCGACGTCGGGGACGACGGGCTCGTGCTGCGGGAACTCGCCCCCGGCGTCAGCGAGCAGCAGGTGATCGACGCGACCGGCGCCCCGCTCACGATCGCGTTGGAGGCCGTGGATGCCTGAGCTGCGCGAGGTCGTGATCTGTTCGCCCCTCCGGACGCCGGTCGGGCGGATGGGCGGCGCGCTCGCGCCCCTCCCTGCTCTGCAGCTCGCCGAGACGGTGTTGCGCGCTCTGGTCGAGCGGACGGGCATCGATCCGGCGGCGGTGGAGGGCGTCATCGGCTCACAGGGGTACCCGACGATGGAGGCGCCCGCCTTCGGACGCGTCGCCGCGCTGAACGCCGGCTTTCCCGTGACGACAACCGGCTACCAGCTGGACCGCCGCTGCGGTTCGGGGCTGCAGGCCGTGATCAATGCCGCCATGGAGGTGCAGACCGGCGCCGGCGACGTGCTGATCGCCCTCGGGGCGGAATCGATGTCGCTCGCGCCTCTGTACACCGAGCAGGGGCGATGGGGCCTCCCTCCCGGCGGTCTGCTGCTGCACGACGCGCTCGCCCGTGGCCGCGAGACGGTCGGGGGCCGGAATTTCCCGACGCCCGATGGGAATATCGGCTCGGCGGAAGAACTGCGACGCCAGTACGGCATCCCGCGAGAGGCTCAGGACGCCTACGCGCTCCGGTCGCACCAGCGTGCTGTCGCAGCACAGGAGTCCGGAGCCTTCGACGCGGAACTCGTGCCGGTGACCATCCCGGGCAGACGCGGCGACGTCGTCGTCCTCCACGACGAGAATCCCCGGGCCGACACGACGCTGGAGGCCCTGGCTGGACTGCGCCCCATCCTCGGCCGCGACGACCCGGATGCGACGGTCACGGCCGGCAACTCCAGCGGTCAGAACGATGCAGCGGCCGCCGCAATCGTCACGACCCCGCAGCGCGCCCACGAGCTGGGACTGACTCCGCTGCTCCGGCTCCGGTCGTGGGCGGTCGCGGGAAATGATCCGCGCGTCTTCGGCGTCGCGCCCGTGCCCGCCGCGAACAGGGCCCTGCAGCGCGCCGGGCTCTCGTGGTCGGACATCGATGTGATCGAGCTCAACGAGGCGTTCGCGGTGCAGGTTCTCGTCTGCCTCGCGGACTGGCGCATCGACGCGGAGGATCCGCGGCTGAACCCGCGCGGCAGCGGCATCTCGATCGGCCATCCCATCGGCGCGACGGGGCTGCGGATGCTCGCGACCCTCGCCCACGAACTGCCTGCTCTCGACGGCTCACTCGCGGTCGAGACGATGTGCATCGGCGGCGGCCAGGCGCTCGCCGCGGTCTTCGAGCGCGTCTGAGTCGCGGCCGCCGATCGAGTTCAACTCTCGCCCCCATCATCCAACGGCCCGGACCGTCGCGGCGAGCGGCGCTTCCTTCCGTGGCCCTACTACAACGACGAGGGCTGATCGGAAGCCGGTCGTCTACCGTGCTCTGGTTCGCGAGGCGCGGCGTGCGTAGGGTGAAGACATTCGCGTGTGTTGAGAGAAGAGGGTGCTTTCGATGACTGAGATTCCCCGCCAGGTGCTGCCGATTCCCGACACGAAGCCGGTCACTCTCACCACGTACACGACGAAGGATCCCGACACGAAGTTTCCGCCCATCACGCCGTTGCGTCCGCCCGCGGGTGCGCCGAACGTGTTGGTGGTTCTGCTGGACGACGTCGGGTTCGGCGCATCGAGTGCGTTCGGGGGACCGTGTGCGACGCCGACGGCGGAGCGTCTGGCGGCATCCGGTCTGAAGTACAACCGTTTCCACACCACCGCGTTGTGCTCGCCCACGCGGGCTGCCCTGCTGTCCGGGCGGAATCACCACGCCGTCGGCATGGGTGCGATCACAGAGATGGCCACCTCGGCCCCCGGCTACAACTCGCTGCGCCCGAACACGTGCGCCCCGCTCGCGGAGATCCTGCGGTTGAACGGCTACTCGACCGCCCAGATCGGCAAGTGCCACGAGGTGCCCGTGTTCGAATCGAGCCCGATCGGCCCGTTCGACCACTGGCCGCATCCCGGCGGCGGCTTCGAGTACTTCTACGGATTCATCGGTGGAGAGAACAACCAGTGGTACCCGGCGCTCTACGAACAGACGACCCCCGTCGAGCCGTGGGGAACGCCCGAGGAGGGCTACCACCTCATGGCCGACCTGGCCGACCACACCATCTCGTGGATCACGCAGCAGAAGTCGATGGCACCCGACAAGCCGTTCTTCACCTATCTGGCGCCCGGCGCGACGCACGCCCCGCATCACGTCCCCGAGGAGTGGATCGCGAAGTACCGGGGCCGCTTCGACGCGGGATGGGATGCGCTCCGCGATGAGATGTTCGCCCGCCAGAAGCAGCTCGGCGTCATTCCCGCCGACGCCGACCTGACCGCGCGCCCCAGCGAGATCCCCGCCTGGGACGACCAGCCCGAGGAGCTCAAGCCGGTCCTCGCCCGCGAGATGGAGGTCTACGCGGCCTTCCTCGAGTACGCCGACCACCATGTCGGCCGGGTCATCGACTGCCTCGACGAACTCGGCATCCTCGATGACACGCTGATCTACTACATCATCGGCGACAACGGCGCATCCGGGGAGGGCACCCTGATCGGCACGACCAACGAGATCATGGTCTCCGAGGCCCCCGACCTGTCGACCCCGGAATGGCTCATCGACCGGATCGACGACCTCGGCACTCCGCGGGCATACAACCACTACGCCGTCGGCTGGGCCCACGCGATGGACACGCCCTACCAGTGGACGAAGCAGATCGCCTCGCACTTCGGCGGCACCCGTAACGGCACGATCGTGCACTGGCCGAGCCGCATCGAGTCGAAGGGCGAGATCCGGCAGCAGTTCCACCACGTGATCGACGTGGTCCCGACGGTGCTCGAGGCCGCGGGCCTCCCGTTCCCCACCGCCGTCAACGGCGTGCAGCAGGAACCGTTGCACGGGGTGAGCATGGCCTACAGCTTCGACGACGAAAAGGCGGCCGAACGACACGAGACGCAGTACTTCGAGATGATGTGCAATCGCGGCATTTATCACAAGGGCTGGACCGCGGTGACGAAGCACGCGACGCCGTGGGAGTTCTCCGGTCGGAGTGAAGACGTGGACGCTGACGTCTGGGAGTTGTACGACACCGCTGTCGACTGGACGCAGGCCCACGATCTGGCCGCCGAGCTGCCCGAGAAGCTCAAAGCCCTGCAGAGGCTCTTCGAACTCGAGGCGGGCAAGTACAACGTGTTCCCGCTGGAGCCGCGTTTCGCCGAGCGATTCAACGCGGATCTCGCGGGCCGTCCCAACCCTGTCGTCGGCGACAGCCAGGTTCTGTACGGCGGGATGCGACGGCTGCAGGAGAACGTCGTGATCAATATCCGCAACAAATCGCACTCCGTCGCGGCGGAGATCACCGTGCCCGAGGAGGGCGCTGAGGGTGTGATCGTCGCCCAGGGCGGCCAGACCGGCGGCTGGTCGTTGTACGCGCTCGACGGAAGGCTGCGCTACGCCTACAACTTCACCGGCGCTCGCTATTACTACGTCGGTGCGGAAGCGCCGTTGCCGACCGGTACCCACCAGGTGCGGATGGAGTTCGTCTACGACGGCGGCGGCATCGGAAAGGGTGGCGACGTGACCCTCTACATCGACGGGACGTCGGCAGGATCCGGCCGCGTCGAAAGAACCCACTGGGGCATCTTCTCGATGGACGAGACCACCGAGGTCGGAAGCGATGCGGGTGCTCCCGTCTCGGAGGAGTACGGACCGAGTGGCAACGAGTTCACCGGCCGGATCGCCTGGGTCCAGCTCGACATCGACGCGGCAGCCGAGGATCTCGACCACCTCATCTCGCCCGAGGAGCGCTTCCGGGTGGCGATGGCGAAGCAGTGAGGCGCGCACCGGAGGTCTGAAGGCGCGATCGCAGCGGTTGCCAGAATCGCATTTCGACAGTTGGTCAGGCGGCTCTTTGCGCCGCGTCACGGCGACGGTAGAGGAGCGCGCCGATGACCGCGACACCGGCGACGAAGATCGGAATGAACCAAGGAAATCCGGGATTGGTTTTCACGACCATACCGGATGCTGTCTCGGGTGGGGCGATGCGTTCTCCGCGCACGAGCAGGCGGTGCGAGTTCACGTTGATCGGTGTGCAGGTAAGGAGCGTGACGTAATCCTCGCCCGGAACGATGTCGAGTGCCGTTGTGTCGTTGGGAAGGGTCACCGTGATCTGGTCGACCCGGTAGTAGAGGGTCTGGTCGAGGACCGTGACGGCGAAGGTGTCGCCCTTGCGCACCTTCTGCAGGTCGGTGAACATCGTCGCGTTCGGCAGGCCCGCGTGCGCTGTGACGACCGCGTGCGTGCTCGGACCGCCGACGGGGAGTGAAGATCCGTAGAGGTGTCCGGCCCCGCGGTCGAGCGCGGCGTCGGACGTGCCGTGGTAGATCGGCAGGTTCACTCCGATCGACGGGATCCTTACCGTGCCCATGGCGTACCTGCCCGGCATCTCCAGCTGACGCAGGTAGTTCTGATAGTCGTCCGTGGCCTGCTGGCGACTCGTCGCGGAGGAGTACGGATCGCGTAGTGCCCCGTGCGGGATGTTCGCGTTGTACGCTCGGGCGGCGGCGAGGGATTGCTGATTGCTCGACGACGCCGAGCGTTCGACCTGCTGCTCATACGCCTTCAGGTCGTTGCTGATGGCCGCAGCGCTCATCCACGAGCCGGCGGCCGGGTACAGGATGATGCCCAGTCCAGCAGCCGCGACCACGAGCACGAGCATCCGCTGGAAGATGCCGCGCCGGCGGGTCTCTCCGCCCTTGGTCACGCCCGCCGAGCCTCAGTCGTGCGCGCGAGCTGCTGCCTTGCGGCGGCTTCGGATAAGAAGAAGAATCGCGCCGGCCAGGATGACCGCTCCTGCGCCGTAGAACAGCGACGCGCCGATCATGCTTCCCGTGAACGGAAGGGGGAAGCCGCCGTTGTGCGGCGGATCGGCAAGGAGGTAGTCGACCTCGTTGTCGAGGTCATCGACGACGACCTGGACGGGCTGAGCGAGCAGGTCGTAGCCGGACGGGGCGGCGATCTCGGCGACGTAGTACGGCTGATAGCCGGGGTCCGACGGGAGGAGAGCCTGATTGTCGGCCCAGCCGGAGAAACGCAGGCCGTCGATGGTGACGTTCCCGTTGGCGTCGGTCGCCCAGGTGCTGACTCCGCTGATGTCGATGCGGTTCGTGTCGTTCTGGGCATCCGGCAGAGTCGGGTACACGGCGAACTTCGCGCCGGCGAGGTTGATCGTCGGATCGACCGTCGACGTCTTGTGCAGCGTCACGTTGCCGAACTTCGTCACCGGATCGTCGGTCGGAGTCGGGCCGCCGGGCTGCCCGGGCGTGATCGTCTGACTGGCGAGGTCCGGATAGATCCACGCGGTGTTCGGGATCTCGCCGATCTGGGCGACCGTTGTCTTCACGGTCGTCGAAACCTGTCCCGCGGGGTCCGCCTCGAGCTTCGCCAGGCCAGGTGCGAGGAGGTCGATCTGGAGCGTGTTCGGGAACAGCACTGGATCGGCCAGAGCAGGGTCGGTCTGCGCATAGGTCTCTGCATAGTCGACGCCGAATACGAGCGGAGTTCCCCCGAGGGCCACGATGGTGGAACCCAAGGCATACGTCAGCTGCGATGCGATCGGGTCCGCGATCCGGTACCCGTCGACCGCCGTCGCCTGTGGGATGTCCGACGTGATGGTCCACACGACCGGGTCGCCGAGGGCGATCGCCGTAGTGTCGCTCACCGTCTTGGATGCTGTCGTGATGTCGTCTTTCGGATACACGTTGACGTCGTACAGCCACTGCGTGGTGTCGTTCGGGTTGGTCAGCGGGACGGTGACGAGGAAGGGCGCGCTCGGGACTCCGCCGGGCGGAAGGCCCGTCTCCGTCACGAGGTACACCCCGACGGGCAGGTTGGCGAATGCGGCGACGCCCTCGGCTGCGGTGGTGGCGGATGCCTGACTGTCGAAGGGAGCCGTCGTCGCCTCTTCGACAGTCAAGCTCGAGAGGTTCGTCCAGCCTTGATTCGTCGTGAGGTCGTAGGTTGCCGGGTCGACGCGCTGCAGCGTGTAGGTCACGCCGGCGAGCGGCGTGAGGCCGGCCAGTTGCGACGGATCGATAGCGGAGCCGTCGTTGGGCAGGCCGCTGTCGCCGCCGGGCGGAGACTCGAACTTGTGGACGGTGATCGAGCCCAGTGCGCTCGGGTCGATAAGGTTCGGCGACGCCGCCTGTGCTGCGCCACCTGCGCTGACAGCAAGGACGACGCCGACGGCAACGGCGGCCGAGGCGCGCATGAGCGCCTGTCTGGAGATACGGAACACGTCCTCAGCTCCCTCCCGGGCGTCCCCACGCCACGGACCCGAGGGACGACCGGCATGGATATCCGAGCCGATCTGAGCATCCCTCGCCTCTGTCATTGTTGTCCGAACGGCACGGTGGCCGCAAGTGCGCCGTGCCGCCCCCCCTTGTAGGGGCCAAAGTGCGAGGCTAACCTCGAAGCACGTTGAACTCCACGGACGGTGCTGCTCGAGAATACTGAGCAGCCAACTCATGTTGGGAATCTGCCTATGAAGTCGGATGCGCGATGGCGTCGAATCGGCCTGATCGGTGGCGTCGTCGGCCTGGTCTTGGCGGTGTTGGGCGCGGGGGTCGCGACGGCTGACCCCAGGGGTGTCCCGACGAACTCCAACAAGGGCTCTCTCTACGGCATGCCGCAGCCTGACGGCACCGTCGCGGGCAAGAACGGTGACATGTTCCGCGTGACCTGGACGGACGACGGCGGGGCGACGACGTCCACCCTCTCCTACTGCGTCGAGGCCGCGATCCCGATCGCCATCCTCGAGCCCTATCAGACGGCGTCGTGGTCGGATGCGTCTCGGAACGAGTTCAATGCCAACGCCGCCGAGGTCCAGTGGATCCTGCAGAACGCGTATCCGGCGTTCACGGGCGCACAGTTGTCAGCGACGACAGGGATAACCGGTATCACCGATCAGGACGCGATCACCGCAACTCAGTTCGCGATCTGGAACCTGACCGATCCCGCCCTCGCCGGCGGGCGGTTGTTCCCGTCGCCAACGACAGTGCCGCAGGATGTGGCGACGTACCCGCGTTCCACCGTGATCCAGCAGCTGATGGTCTGGCTGCTCGACCACGCTGAAGCGACCGGAACGGAGCCCGTGAGCGTGCTGGACATCACACCGGATGACCCGACGGCACCCGCCGGAACTCTCGCAGGTCCCTTCGTCGTCGAGACGACGTCGCCCACGGGCGCTACCGTCACGGTCGATGCGGGCGCTGTGGTGGATGACGACGGGGACCCCATCACAGGTCCGATCGGTGACGACGACAGCTTCTGGATCGACGCTCGCTCGCTGCCGCCGGGTACGAACGTCACCATCAGCGCCACGGTACAGAATGCCCCCATACTCCCGGGCACCATCATCACGAGCGCCACCCCCGATGTCAGGACCCAGGACATCATCGTCGCATCGATGGCGACCTTCGCGACGGTCAGGGCCACCGCGGAGCTCACCATCACGGAGCAGCAACTCGGCTCGATCAGCGTGCACAAAGTCGATGCCGCCAACGCGTCGATCCCGCTAGCCGGTGCGCAGTTCACGGTCTTCACCGGTGCGGGCGACACTGTGGGTACGATGACGACCGACAGCGCCGGCAACGCATCGATCGACGGCCTGCCTGTCGGGGACTACTCCGTCGTGGAGACAGTAGCGCCGACCGGATACCAGCTCGACGACAGTCCCCACCTCGCCACTGTCAGCAGCGACGTTCCCGTCGTTCTCACGATCACAAACCGGGCCTCGACCACCGGCAGCGGCGGTGGCGGTGGCGGGCTGGCGAAGACGGGCAGCGACAACACGCAGGCGTCGGTGCTGGCCGTGCTCGCCGTCATCGTAGGCGTGGGCGCGCTGGTCACTCGTCGTCGGAGGCGTGAAGCACGTCTGTTCTGATGCGGCGACCGCGAGTCGAGTGATGAGCGTGATCACCCGTGTCGGCGGGTAACGTTGGTGCAATGCGACGTACATGGTCTCACCGTTCATGCTCCCTGACGTGACATGACCCAGCAGGCGTGTCCCTCTCCGGCTCCCGCCGATCCGGCACCAGCTCAACCGTCCCGCACACCCCGTGCGGCCAGGCGCGCGGCGCGCGCTCTTCCCGTCGCGGCGATCGCCGCCTTGGGCGTCGTCTTCGGCGACATCGGCACGAGCCCGCTCTATGCGCTCAAGACCGTGTTCCTGCTCGACAACGGTGCCGTGCGGGCGAACGAGGAGGATGTCTTCGGGGTCATCTCGCTGATGTTCTGGAGCATCACGATCATCGTCTCCATCAAGTACCTCGCCATCCTCATGCGAGCCGACAACGACGGTGAGGGCGGCGTGATGGCCCTGGCCGCGCTCGCCCAGCGGCTCTACTCCGGTCGCGCACGGCGTGCCGGCGTGCTGCTGGTGATCGGCATCGTCGGGGTCTCGCTGTTCTACGGCGACTCGATCATCACTCCGGCGATCAGTGTCCTCTCCGCGGTCGAGGGCCTGCACGTCACCGTGCCGGCTGTCGCGCACCTCGTCATCCCGATTGCGGCCGTGATCCTCATCGCGCTCTTCGTCGTTCAGCGCTACGGAACGGGCAAGGTCGGCGTGCTCTTCGGTCCCGTCATGGTGCTGTGGTTCATCGTGCTCGCGGCGGCGGGACTGCCCATGGTCATCCAGTATCCGGCCGTGCTGCTCGGGCTCTCTCCCACGTACGCCATCGTCTTCATCGTCGCCCACCCGTCCATCTCGTTCATCGCGCTCGGCGCCGTCGTACTCGTGATCACCGGGGCGGAGGCCCTCTACGCCGACATGGGCCACTTCGGGCGCTCGCCGATCCGCCGTGCCTGGTTCTTCCTCGTCTTCCCTGCGCTGACGATCAACTACCTCGGCCAGGCGGCGCTCATCCTGCATCATCCCGGGGCGAAGGCGAACCCGTTCTTCCTCTTGATCCCGGACTGGGGCCGGCTGCCTGTGGTCATCCTCGCCACGGTCGCGACGGTGATCGCCAGTCAGGCGGTCATCTCCGGTGCGTTCTCGCTCACGCGTCAGGCGTTCCAGCTCGGGCTGCTGCCGCCCCTGACCATTCGGCAGACGTCCGCTCGGGAAGGGGGACAGATCTACCTTCCCGCGGTCAATGCGCTGCTGTTCATCGGGGTCATGGCCGTGATGCTCACGTTCGGATCGTCGGAGCGCCTGTCGACGGCGTACGGCATCTCAGTCACAGGGGCGCTCGTGGTCGACACGGTGCTGCTGTTGCTGGTGGCGCGGCCGCTCTGGCACTGGCGCCCCTGGAAGATCGTGGTTGCCGCCATCGCGTTCGGCGGTCTCGAGCTGGCTTTCCTCGCCGGCAACCTGTCCAAGATCGTGAACGGCGGCTGGGTGCCTCTGCTCATCGCTGCGGCCGTCATCACGGTGATGACCACCTGGCGCAGGGGTCGCCAGCTGGTTCAGGAAGACCGGCGCAAGAAGGAAGGCTCCCTCTCCGAGTTCATCGAGGAGGTGCGCACGGAGAACCTGCCGCGAGTGCCCGGCATCGCGATCTTCCCCCACCCGAATAAGGACAGCACGCCGCTCGCTCTCCGCGCGAACGTCAAGCACAACCATGTCCTGCACGAACACGTGATCATCGTCTCGATCATCACCGCATCCGTTCCGCATGTGCCGGCATTCGAGGCATACGAGTACGACGATCTGGGCTACGCCGACGACGGCATCGAGCACCTCACCATACGATTCGGATTCTCCGACAAGCCCGACATTCCCCGGGCCCTTCGTGCCGCCTGCCTGGCCGGCGTTCTGCCGCTCAAGGCCGGGGACTTCGCCCGCGCCTCGTACTTCATCTCGCGGGGCGCCATCCGGGTCACACGTGAGAGCAAGATGTCCCCGTGGCGGCGTTCACTCTTCGTCGCCCTCGCCCACAACGCCGCCGATCCGGCAGCCCGCTTCGGACTGCCCGCCCTGCGTACCGTCACGATGGGCAGCGACGTCGAGATCTGACCCTCGGTGCGGATGCGGGGATCGGCGCCGAGAGATCCGTCTCGTGCAGGATCGGACGCGGAAGGGATTGCCATGACAGTGCCGAACCCCACCACCTTCAGCACCGAGTGGTGCGACGCCTGGAACGCCCACGACCTCGATCGGCTGCTGTCGCACTTCAGCGAGAGCGTGGTGTTCCGTTCGCCGGTGGGCGCTCAGGTCATCCCCGGCAGCGAGGGCGTCTTCCGGGGCAAAGCGGCCGTGCGCGAGTACTGGGAGCGAGGTCTCGCGCTCATCCCCGACCTGCGATTCGAGGTCGTGTCGGTCTACGCGGGGATCGACACGATCGTCATCGTCTACCGCAATCAGAAGGGCGCCCTCGTGAGCGAGGTGCTGATCTTCGATGAGGACGGACTCGTCGTGGACGGGCGCGGAACGTACCTCCGCGCGGACCAGAACCCGGCAGGACTCAACCGGCACTGAGGCGGTGCTCAGTCCGTGGGATGCAGCGCGAGCGCGAGAGCGGCGCGCACCTCGGTGACATCCGCCTCGCCGATCGAGACGGATGCGAGGGGCGCGAGGGTGAGCGCCTCGCGCCACGCGGCGAGCAGCAGCCGCGGAACCAGGCGTTGCGGCGCATCGACGAGGCTCACGAGGTACCGCTCGAGCGGATCGGCTGCTCGACCCGGGTGGCGAAGGACCGAGTATATTCGGCCTCGGCAATGACATAACTCAGTTATGGAGAGGCGCATGAGACTTCGCTTCCTCTACACGCCCGTTCCGGATCTCTCCGCCGGGCTCGCCTGGTACCGCGACGTGCTCGGCTGGGACGAGGCCTGGCGTGAGGGCGAGGACACCGTCGCATTCCGCATCCCGGGCAGCGATCTGCAGGTCATGCTCTCGACCGAACCCGACCCAGCCGGCCCGATGTACGAGGTCGAGAACCTGGAGCGATTCCTCGCCGAGCATCCCGCGATGAAGGTCGCTTCGCCGCCCCGCCCCATTCCCGATGGCAGCGTCGCCACGATCACCGATCCGGCGGGGAACGTGATCTTCGTCTTCGACCAGGCGCGGCCGGACTGATCATGGAGCGGGTGGTGTCGGTCTCCGTGTGGGGCGCCATCTTCGTGCTCATGGCCGTCGTGCTCGTCTTCGCCGGCATCCGCGTCGGTACCGATACGCCGTTCCTCATGGCGGGCGCCTCGGCCGAGAGTGACAGCTTCGAGTATCGGTACGTGGCGAGCCCCTGGCTCGCCTACCTGCACATCGTTCCCGGAGTGCTCTACCTCGTCGGTGCCCCCTTCCAGTTGTCGCGGCGCTTCCGGGAACGCCACTTCACCTTCCATCGGCGCTTCGGGCGGATCCTGCTCACTCTCGGGCTGACGAGCGGGGTGTTCGCCCTCGCTTTCGGCGTGCCGTTCTCGTACGGAGGGGCGTGGCAGTCACTCGCCACCGCAGTCTTCGGTTCGTGGTTCCTGCTCTGCCTGGCGCTCGCCTATCGGGCCATTCGCCGAGGGCACGTGCGGTGGCACCGGCGCTGGATGATCCGTGCCTTCGCCGTCGCCCTCGGCGTCGGAACCATCCGGCTGTGGGTCGGGCTGTTCGCCGGCTTCCAGGTGCTCTCGCTCGAGAACAGCTTCGCCCCGGCCTTCTGGCTCGGTCTGGGGATGCACGTGCTCGCCGGGGAGTTCTGGCTCTGGTGGCGCCCCGACGAAGACGGCCGCACGCGCCGTTCGGTCTCCGCGCGGGCGGCGTGAGCCGGATGCCGGCGCCGGCCTACCGGGCGAAGGTCGGCGTGCGCTTCTGCTGGAAGGCCTCGAACCCCTCGCGGTAGTCGTCGGTCTCGCAGAGGGCGGCTTGCGCGGCGTTCTCGAGTGCGATGGCATCCCAGAGCCCGAGGCGGTCATCGCGCAGCCGGGAGATGAGCGCCTTGCTGGCCAGGAAGGCCTCGGTCGCGCCCCGTGCGGCGCTCTCGCCGGCGGCCAGGGTGGCGGCGAGCACGTCGTCGTCGGGGAAGACCCGTGAGAACAGACCGGATGCGACCGCTTCCGTGCCGCTCATCAGGCGTGCCGTATAGATCAGGTCGAGGGTCTTGTGCGCCCCCATGCGCTCGTAGAAGAAGGCGTGGCCGCCGGAGTCCAGCGTTGCGCCGAGGTTCGCGAATGGGGAGCCCACCTTGGCCGATTCGGCGACGTAGACGACATCCGACGCGATCAGCAGCCCGAGACCCACACCGAGGCAGGCGCCGTGTGCGACGGCGAAGGTCGGCGCGGGGAACCGGGCGATCTGCCGCAGCAGCGGTGTCACGAGGGAGCCGAGGAACCGCTCGACGTCGTCATCGCGCGGGTCGAGGCCCGAGATGTCCCGGCCGGCGCAAAAGGCCCGGCCCTCGCCGTGCAGCACCACGGCGCGCACGCCGGCGACGGCCGCGTGCTCGTACGCCTCCGAGAGCTCTCCGAGCGCAGTCTCGTCGAGCGCGTTGAGCTTCTCGGGTGCGTTCAGCGTGACGCGGGCGACGTCGTGCTCGATGGCGGTCTGGATCATCCGGTCTCCTCAGACGTCGTAGTCCACCACGACGCGGTCGCTCGTCGGATGGGATTGGCAGGTGAGCACGTAGCCACGCTCGAGCTCCTCCGGTTCGAGGGCGTAGTTCTCGGTCATGTTCACGCTCCCCTGAACGAGGCGGGCGCGGCAGGTGCCGCAGACTCCGCCGGCGCACGCGAACGGCACATCGGGGCGCACGCGCAGTGCCGCGTTCAGGATCGATTCGTGTGCGCTGGCCGGGCTCTGCACTGCAGAGGACTGACCGTCGAGGGTGAAATCGATCTGCACGAGCCTCTCACCCTGCCTCACGAGCACCGGCCGACCGGAGTCGGGAGCCACCTCGCCCGGCTCCCCGGTGGTGAAGAGCTCGAAACGGATGCGTGCGGGGTCGACTCCGCGCGCCTCGAGGCTGTCGCGGCAGCGCTGCACGAGTTCGAAGGGCCCGCAGAGGAACCACTCGTCGACGCTCGCCGGCGGGATCAGCACGTCGAGGATCGTGCCGAGCTTCGCCTCGTCGATGCGCCCCGAGAGCAGCGGCGAGGTGCGCTGCTCTCGGCTGAGCACGTGGTGCAGCGCGAGACGGGAGGGATAGCGGTCCTTCAGGTCGGCGAGCTCCTCGACGAACATGACGTCGAGCGAGGACCGGTTCGTGTACAGCAGGGTGAACCGGGCGGTCTCGGCGGCGGCGAGCACGGTGTGCGCGAGCGCCATCAGCGGCGTGATGCCGCTTCCTGCCGCGATGCCCACGAGGTGCCGGTGCTCCAGATCGGCCAGGCCCGTCGTGAAGGAGCCCTGTGGGCTCATCACGTCGATACGGTCGCCGGCTCGCAGCTCGCTCGTTGCCCAGGTCGAGAACCGGCCGCCGAAGTCGCGCTTGATCGCGATGCTGAGCGCGCCCTCTCCCGTCGCCGGGCGCTGCGGCGGCCGGCAGATCGAATAGCTGCGCCGCAGTTCGCGGCCGTCGACGACTGCGCGCAGTGCCACATGCTGCCCGGCGACGTAGTCGTACTCGCCGGTCAAGGACTCGGGTACGGCGAATCGCACTTCCACGCTGTCGGCGGTGAGCGTGCGCACCTCGGCGACTTCGAGTTCGTGGAAGCGCGCGCGCCTCTTCGCGGGCCGCGGCGCGACATCCGTTCGTCGTTCGCTCGTGCCCGTCATCAGAGCACCTTGAAGTAGTCGAAGGGCTCCAGGCAGTTGCGGCACTCGTAGAGCGCCTTGCACGAGGTCGAGCCGAAGCGAGCCAGCTCCCGCGTGTCGAGCGAGTCGCACCGTGGGCACTTGACGGTCAGAGCCAGACGCACCGGGCCGTCCGACCGTCTGGCGGCCTCGCCCGACGGGGCGGCGATGCCGTATTCCGCGAGCTTGGCCCTGCCAGCAGCGCTCATCCAGTCGGTCGTCCATGCGGGGGAGAGAACGAGCTCGACGCGTACGTCGGCGTAACCGCCGTCCCGCAGCGCGCTCGTCACGTCGTCCGTGATCGCCTCCATGGCCGGGCATCCGCTGTAGGTGGGCGTGATGCGCACGCGCACGCTCCGGCCCTCCTCCTGGACCGCGCGCAGCACTCCGAGGTCTTCGATCGTGAGCACGGGGATCTCGGGGTCGCACACCGTCGCGGCGATCCTCCACGCGCGCGTTCTCGCCGGGCTCACCATGATGCCCCCGGATGCTGCCGGGCGAGCACCTGCAGCTCGGCCAGCAGGTAACCGAGGGTGGGGAAGTGACGGCCGGCACGGCCCCCTCCCGCGGCGATGAACGCGCTCCTGGGCGTGAGGTCCGCCTCGTCGAACACGGACTGGAGCACGGCATCCACTGCGGGGCGCAGGGTCGAGGGGCGCACGGCGACGCCCTCGAGCCGGTCGATGAGTAACTCGTCGACGAACAGCTCATCCACGTACGGCCAGATGTCGTCGAGTGCCGTGATCATGCGCCGCCGGGACTCCTCCGTTCCGCCGGCCAAGCGCAGGGTCCACTGCACGGCGTGGTCGCGGTGGTAGTCCACCTCTTTCACGGCCTTCTCGGCGATCGCCGCCAGAGTGGCATCCGCCGACGCGCGCAGGCGCGCGTAGAGCTCGAAGAGGTAGGCGGATGCCACGAGTTGCCGGGCGATCGTGTGCGCGAAGTCGCCGTTGGGCTGCTCGAACAGCCAGGCACTCCGGAATTCGGGCTCGTCGCGCCAGTAGGCGAGATCGTCCTCCGTGCGAGCGGTGGCCGTGCCGGCGTAGCGCAGCAGCGAGCGCGCATGGCCGAGCAGGTCGAGGCCGATGTTCCCCACCGCGACGTCCTCTTCCAGCTCGGGCGCGCGACTGATCCACCAGCCGAGCTGCTGGGCGAGAATCAGGGCATCATCGCCCAGCCAGAGCGCGTACTCGGCAACATCGGCCGTCGCGATCGCGTCGCCCGGGCCGGCGAGCTCGTCCGAGAGCACCAGCTCATCGACGTGCACGTCGCCGTGTCCGTCATGCACCTCGGGAGCCAGCCTGCTCACAGGTGCTTCACCCCCTCGGATGCGGTGTAGTAGATCGCGTGGCGGTAGTTCTTGCCGGCCGGGCTCTCGAAGAAGGAGCCCTTCGCATCGGGGTCGCTCGTCGTGATCGCGTCGGCGGGAACGACCCAGATCGAGACGCCCTCGTTGCGGCGGGTGTAGAGGTCGCGGCCGTTGCGCAGTGCCATCTCGGCGTCGGGAGCGTGCAGCGAGCCGACGTGAACGTGGGACAACCCGCGGTTAGCCCTCACGAAGACCTCCCACAGCGGCCACGGGTCCACGGCGGATGCGCCCGGCGTGCTCATGCCGCACGCTCCGTGGCGGCGGCGCGCTTGCGGGCGTACTCGATGGCGGCCTCGCGCACCCAGGCGCCCTCTTCGTGCGCCTCGCGGCGGCGGCGCAGGCGCTCGGCGTTCATCGGACCGCGCCCAGCGAGCACCTCGTTGAACTCCGACCAGTCGATCTCGCTCATCTCGTATCGGCCGGTGCCCTCATCCAGCCGCAGCTTCGCGTCGGGCAGCGTGAGGCCGAGAGCCTCGGCCTGCGGCACGAGCATTCCGACGAAGCGCTGGCGCAGCTCGTCGTTGGAGAAGCGCTTGATGTTCCAGGCCATCGATTGGGCGGAGTTCGGCGAGGCGTCGTCGGGAGGGCCGAACATCTGCAGAGACGGCCAGTACCAGCGGTTCACCGCGTCTTGCGCCATGCGCTTCTGGGCATCGCTGCCCTGCATGAGCGTGAGCAGGATCTCGAAGCCCTGCCGCTGGTGGAACGACTCCTCTTTGCAGATGCGCACCATCGCCCGGCCATAGGGACCGTACGAGGCGCGGCAGAGGGGAACCTGGTTGCAGATCGCCGCCCCGTCGACGAGCCAGCCGATCGCGCCCATGTCGGCCCAGGTCGGCGTCGGGTAGTTGAAGATCGAGGAGTACTTGGCCCGTCCGGCGATCAGTGCCGCCGTCATCTCCTCCCGTGGCGTTCCGAGCGTCTGCGCGGCCGAGTACAGGTAGAGGCCGTGACCGGCTTCGTCCTGCACCTTCGCCATGAGGATCGCCTTGCGCTTCAGGCTGGGAGCACGGGTGATCCAGTTCGCCTCGGGCTGCATCCCGATGATCTCGGAGTGGGCGTGCTGGCTGATCTGGCGCACGAGCGTCTTGCGATACGCCTCGGGCATCCAGTCGCGCGGCTCGATGCGGCCGTCGGCCGCGATGATCGCATCGAACTGCGCCTGCTCGGGCGTGGGGCTGGTCATCATCGACTCCTGGACACCTGGACACTCGGTACCCATATACTAACCGATCGTTCGGTCAGTACGAAGTCGGATGCTCAGGTCACCACGAGTGTGCGCTCCCCGTCCCAGGCCTCGGTCCAGCCCAGGGCGTCGAAGAGCCCGTCGAGCAGGAAGGCGGTGAAGCCCCAGACGAGGTGCTCGACGCCCTCCGCGTGCACGAGGAAGGCCGGCCCCGTTCGTGTGCGACCGTCGCGCTCGACGACGGAGGTGTACCGCGATGCGGGATCGAGCAGGTCGGCCACGGGCACGCGGAACACGAAGGCGGATTCGGCGACGTCGACCACCCGCACGCTCGACGGTCGCGTCCACCATCCGAGAACGGGCGTCACGAGATGTGCCGAGTAGGGGAGCGGGATGTCCTCCAGCGCACCCAGCACCTCGACGCCGTCGGGATCAAGCCCCGTCTCCTCGTGCGCCTCACGCAGCGCGGCCTCGACCGGTCCCGCATCCCCGGGATCGATGCGGCCGCCGGGGAAGGCGACCTGGCCGGCGTGCGACCGCAGGGTCGCGGCCCGGCGCAGCAGCAGCACGTCGAGGTCCCGCGAGACGGCTCCCTCGTGCGCGCGATGGTCGCTGGAGCGGGCGTCGAGCATTCCGAACAGCATGAGCACGGCCGCGGCCCGGCTCTCGCCCTCCGCCTCGGGCCATCCAGTCGTCGAGACCAGGCGCGCACCGCGGGGATCGCCCACGAGCCTGCGCAGTTGCTCGCGAGCGGGCAGCAACCCGCGAGGGGATGGCGGATCGCCCGAGATCATTCCTCGACACTACGCCCGTGCCGCTCGCGAATCCCGTCGGCCGCTGACCGAGCGCTCGTTCGGCTCATGCCAGACTGGTCGCACCATGGCAGAGGTCGCAGAGTCACGACGCGGCCGTCCCGGCTACGACCGCGACGGCGTGCTCGCCGTGGCGGTGGCTCTCTTCATCGAGCACGGGTACGACGCCACCTCGATCAGCGTTCTCGCCGAACGCCTCGGAATCTCGAAGTCCGCGATCTACCACCACTTCGCGTCCAAGGAGCAGATGCTCGACCGCGCGCTGAGCGAAGCGCTCGACGGCCTCGAGGGAGTGCTCGCCGCCGCGCAGGCCGGCAGCGCCATCGATCGGCTCGCCTCGGTGCTTCACGGTGCGGTGATCGTGCTCGCGAGCAAGCTGGCGTACGTGACCCTGCTGCTCCGGGTGCGCGGCAACACCGAGGTCGAACGTCGTGCCCTCGAGCGCCGACGCGGCTTCGACCGCGCCGTCACGCAACTCGTGCTCGAGGCGCGCGATGAGGGAGCCCTGCGTGCCGACATCGATCCGCGTGTGGCCGAGCGACTGCTGTTCGGAATGATCAACTCGATCGTCGAGTGGTATCGCCCCGGCGGCGCCGAGGATGCGGACCGCCTCGCCGACGATGTGCTGACGGTCGCGCTCGACGGACTGCGTCGCCGCTGACCTGCGCGCCGCACGCACTGTGCGAGCCTGCGCGCCAGTGCGCGCCTGCTCCGCCGGCTGAGTTCAGGCGGCGACCCGTTCCTTGGCGACGAGGGTGAGCACGTCGTACTGGGCGACGAGTTCGTCGCGCTGGTTGCGCAGCACGGCGTCCCAGCACACCTCGCCGTACTCATCCGTCTCGCGCGGCGTGATCTGCTTGGCCGTCAACTCGACCCGGATGCGGTCGCCCGGCGAGACCGGGGTGACGAATCGCAGGTTCTCGAGGCCGTAATTGGCCAAAACCGGGCCAGGATCCGGATCGACGAACAGGCCGGCCGCCCACGAGACCAGCAGGTAGCCGTGTGCCACCCGTCCCGGGAAGAAGGGGTTCGCTGCGGCGGCGCTCTCGTCCATGTGCGCGTAGAAGGTGTCGCCGGTGAACCTCGCGAAGGTCTCGATGTCGTCGAGGGTCACCTCGCGCTCGCCGGAAACCACCTGGTCGCCGATGCGCAGTTCGGCCAGGCTCTTGCGGAACGGATGCTCGCCGTCGGAGCGAGAGACCGCGCCGGGGTGCCAGATTCCGGTGACGGCCGTGAGCATCTCGGGGGAGCCCTGAACGGCCGTGCGCTGCATGTGGTGCAGCACGGCCCTTATGCCGCCGAGTTCCTCGCCGCCGCCGGCGCGCCCGGGCCCGCCGTGAACGAGCTGCGGCAGAGGCGATCCGTGGCCGGTCGAGCTGCGGGCATCGTCGCGGTCCAGGAACAGCACCCGGCCGTTGAAGGCGGCGATCCTTCCCGAGAGCTCGATGGCGACCTGCGGGTCATGCGTTGCGATGCTCGTGACGAGTGAGCCACCTCCGCGTGCGACGATGGCCGCGGCATCGGCCAGGGAGTCGTATCCCACGATGCTCGCGACCGGTCCGAACGCCTCGACCTCGTTCAGGGCCGGTGCACTCGCGTCATCGAAGCGCAGCAGCAGCGGACGCACGAACGCGCCGTCCGCATTCATGCCCTCCGGGGCATCCGTCGATCCCGCGACGACGCGCCCGCCGGCCGCCTGCAGCCGCTCGACCTGGCGCAGCACCTCCACGCGCTGCTCGAGGCTGGCCAGCGGGCCCATCGTCGTGCCCTCCTGCCTGGGATCCCCGAGCACGACGCGTTCCGCGATCCGTCGGCGTACGGCCTCGATGACGTCGTCGACGGATGCCGCGGGCACCACGGCCCGCCGGATGGCCGTGCACTTCTGGCCGGCCTTCGACGTCATCTCGGTCACGAGCTGGCGAACGTAGGCATCGAACTCGGGGGTGCCGCGCGTGGCATCCGTTCCGAGCACCGACGCGTTGATGGAGTCGGTCTCGGTCGTGAATCGCACTCCGCCCGTCTGCACGGACGCGTGGCTGCGCAGCCGATCCGCGGTCGAGGCACTCCCCGTGAAGGCGACGAGGTCGCCGAGGCGCAGGTGGTCGAGCAGGTCTGGTACCGAGCCGCTCACCAGCTGCAGTACCCCGTCGGGCAGCAGCCCCGACTCGGTGAGGATGCGCACGAACGCCTCGGTGAGGTAACCCGTCGGGGTCGCTGGCTTGACGAGCGTGGGCATGCCAGCGAGGAACGCCGGGGCGAACTTCTCGAGGGCGCCCCACACCGGGAAGTTGAAGGCGTTGACCTGCACCGCAACCCCCGGCAGCCGGGTGCAGATGTGGCGCCCGAGGAAGGAACCGTCCTTCGAGAGCACCTCGACCCCGCCGTCGACGTAGACCATGCTGTTGGGCAGCTCCCGTCGGCCCTTGGACGAATAGCTGAACAGCACCCCGATGCCGCCGTCGATGTCGACCCAGGAGTCCGCAGCGGTCGCCCCGGTCCGGGCCGAGAGTTCGTACAGCTCGGACTTCCGCTCGGTCAGGGCGAGCGCGAAACGCTTCAGCAGCAGCGCGCGCTGGTGGAAGGTGAGTCGGCCAAGCGATGCCTGGCCGGCGGTACGCGCGTACTCCAGGGCGGCGTCGAGGTCGAGGCCGCTCGTCGACACGCGTGCGATCGGTTCGCCCGTCGACGCGTCGCGCACCGTGACGGCCCCGGCATCCGAGCCGGGAGTCCACCAGGATCCGTTGACGAAGCTGGGCAGCAGGTCGGTTATCGTTGCTCACTCCAGATGTAGAAGCCATGGCCGCTCTTACGGCCGAGCCGGCCCTCGGCGACGAGACGGCGCAGGAGGGCAGGGGGTTCGAAGCGGTCGCCGAGCTGCTCGTGGAGGTACTCGGCGATGCCGAGCCGTACGTCGAGCCCAACGATGTCGGTCAGTCGCAGCGGTCCGACGGGATGGCCGTAGCCGAGCACCATCGCCGCGTCGATGTCGTCAGCCGAGGCGACGCCGTCCTCGAGCATGCGGATCGCCTCGAGTCCGAGGGCGACACCGAGGCGGGAGGAGGCGAACCCCGGCGAATCGTGCACCGTCACCGCGGTCTTGCCGATGGCCTCGACCCAGCCGAGCGCCGCCTGCGTGAGAGCCGCATCCGTCGCCGTGCCGAGCACGATCTCCACGAGTTCGGACGCGGGCACGGGGTTGAAGAAGTGCAGGCCGAGGAACCGCTGCGGGCGTTCGAGTTCCGCGCCCAGGGCGTCGATCGAGAGGGACGAGGTGTTGCTCGCGAGGGCGGCCGTGTCGCTGAGGACCGCCTCGACGCGCCGCAGCGCCGCGGCCTTGAGTGCGAACTGCTCGGGTACCGCCTCGACGACGAGCTCAGAGTCGGCGAGTGAGGCGGGGTCCGTCGACACGGTGAAGGCACCGAAGCCGTGCGGGTCGTGGCCTCGTGCCACGCTCGCTTCGAGCGACGCGCGTACGCGGAGGGAGGCGCCGTCCACCGCGTCCGCATCGCGCTCCACGATGCTCACTCGGCAGCCGGAGACGACGAAGGCGTGGGCGATCCCGGCGCCCATGCGTCCACCGCCGAGCACGCCGACGCTCCTCGGCAGGGCGGCCGGGGGTGCCTGCTCGGACGCGCGCGCCTCGGATGCGCGCGCCTCGGATGCGCGCGCCTCGGATGCGCGCGCCTCAGATGCGGCCATAGACCGAGAGCGGTTGTTCGATCGCGTCGACGACTCGGCGCAGGAATCCGGCTGCGTAACCGCCGTCGCAGATGCGGTGGTCGAAGACGAGGGAGAGCTGGGCGATCCGCCGGGGCACGATGGCACCGTCCACGACCCAGGGACGCTCGAGTATGCGCCCGATTCCGAGGATGGCGACCTCGGGGTGATTGATGATCGCCGAGGAGCCGTCGACTCCGAGCGGCCCGTAGTTGTTCAGGGTGAACGTCGAACCGCCGAGCCTGCCGGCCGGCAACGAGCCGCTGCGCGCAGCACTCGCGACCTCGTTGAGCGCTTCGTGCAGGTCGGCGAGGCGGAGACGGTCGGCGTGCGGGACGACGGGCACGAGCAGGCCCCGGTCGGTATCGACCGCGACGCCGAGGTTCACGCCCTCGAATCGGATGGTTGTGGTGGCGTCCTGGTTCAGGCGAGCCGCCAGCAGCGGGTAGTCCTCGAGGGCGAGCAGCGCGAAGCGCGCGAGGAACGCGGTGAGCGATGGGGCCGTGATGCCGGACGCGCTCATCGCCGCGCGCAGCTCCCAGAGCCGGGTCGCATCCACGTCGACCCAGACGGTGGCGTCGGGAATCTCCGCATGGCTGCGCCCGAGCTTCTGGCTCACCGCCCGGCGCAGCATGGAGAGCGGCTCCTCGGCGAGAACGGCGAGGTTCTCGCCCGCACGGTCGCCGTCGGTCCCCGCCCCGGCGCGTGCCGCGAGCGATCCATTAACGGCTGCACTCAGCACGTCCGACCGGATGACGGCGCCGTCGGCCCCGGTCGGCGTCACGCTGCGCAGGTCGACGCCGAGGTCGCGGGCCAGCCGGCGCACGATCGGCGAGCGCACCGCGACGGGGCCATCGCTCCGCGTCGCCCCAACACCAAGCGCGGCGGCAGCAGGCGTAGCGGCGGCAGCGCGCTCCAGGGGATTGTTGCGCGGGCGACGACGGGTCGGGCCGGCTGCCTCGCTCGTGCCGTAGCCGATGAGCACGTTGCCCGATCCCGCGCGCTCCTCCTGCCGGTACGCCTCCTTCTCGGAGACGTCCTCGGCCGCGTCGTCGGCGGCGACCTCGAGCACGGGGGAACCCACCGCGAGAGTGTCGCCCGGCGAGCCGTGCAGCGCGATGACCCGCCCGGCGAAGGGCGAGGGCAGTTCCACGATGCTTTTGGCCGTCTCGACCTCGGCGATCGGCTGGTCGACGCGGATGCTCTCGCCGACGGCCACGAGCCAGCCGACCAGTCCGGCCTCGGTAAGGCCCTCTCCGAGATCGGGCAGCAGGAACGCCCGCGTCGTCGCCGCCGGCGTGCTCAATCGTCCTCCCAGTGCAGCGAGTCGATGGCGTCGAGCACGCGGTCGACGTCGGGCAGGTACCAGTGCTCGTACGCGGGCGAGGCGAACGGGGTGTCGAAGCCGGTCACCCGGCGCACGGGTGCGGCGAGGAACTCGAAGCAGCGCTCGAACACGCGTGCCTGGATCTCGGACGCGACGCTCGCGAAGCCCGGTGCCTCCGCTATCACGACCGCCCGGCCGGTGCGCCGCACCGCCGCCGTCACGGTGGCGTCGTCGAACGGCACGAGCGAGCGGACGTCGATCACCTCGACGCTGCGCCCGTCCTCACCCGCCGCCTCGGCCGCGCCCAGGGCCACGCCGACGGAGGGTCCGTAGGCGAGCAGCGTCACATCCGTGCCGGCCCGCACCACGCGGGCCGACCCGATCGGCGTGCTGAGGGCCGTGTCGACCTCGCCCTTCGACCAGTACAGCTTCTTCGGTTCCAGGAACACGACCGGGTCCGGGTACTCGATCGCCGCGCGCAGGAGCGAGTACGCATCCTGGGGCGTCGCCGGCGAGAGCACGGTCAGGCCCGGCGTATGGGCGTAATAGGCCTCCGACGAGTCGCAGTGGTGCTCGACCCCGCCGATGCCACCGCCGTAGGGAATGCGGATGACCATGGGCAGCCGGACTGCACCGCGGGTGCGGTTGCCCATCTTCGCGACGTGGCTGACGACCTGCTCGAAGGCTGGGTAGGCGAAGGCGTCGAACTGCATCTCGACCACTGGACGCATGCCGTTCATCGCCATGCCGACCGCCATGCCGACGATGCCCGACTCCGCGAGCGGAGTGTCGAAGCAGCGGTTCTCGCCGAACCGCGCGGTGAGGCCGTCGGTGACCCGGAACACGCCGCCGAGGGCGCCGACGTCTTCACCGAATACCAGCACGCGTTCGTCCTGCGCCATCGCGTCGGCGAGGGCTGCGTTCACGGCTCCCGCCATCGTCAGGGTCCGCGCGTCTCGGGCCGCCGTGGGCGTCGCCACCCTCTCCAGAACGCTCATCGGATCGCCTCCGGTTGGGACTGCAGCCGTTCGCGCCGCAACTGGTCGCGCTGCTCGAGCAGCTGGGGGGTCGGCTGCGCGAACACGTGCGCGAACAACTCGTCGGCATCCGGCTGCGGCTCGCGGTTCATGGCGTCGCGCAGGTCTGCGGCCACCGCTTCGGCGTGCCTCGAGATCGCGGTCTCCTCGTCGTCGTCGAGTACTCCGACCGCGCGGAGGTGGGTGCGCAGCCGGGTCAGCGGGTCTCGCTCCGCCCATGCCGACACCGCTGCGGAGTCACGGTAGCGGGTGTCGTCGTCGGCATTGGTGTGCGGCTGCATCCGGTAGGTGTGCGCCTCGATGAGGGTCGGACCCTCCCCGGCACGGGCTCGTGCGACGGCATCACGCAGCACGGCCAGCACGGCGGCGGCATCGTTGCCGTCGACCCGGCGACCGGGGATGCCGTACCCGATGCCCTTGTGGGCGAGGGAGGGGGCTGCGCTCTGGCGGGAGAGCGGCACGGAGATGGCGAACTCGTTGTTCTGCACGAAGAACACGACGGGTGAGCGGAACACGGCCGCCATGTTGAGCGCCTCGTGGAAGTCCCCTTCGCTCGTCGCTCCGTCACCGCACAGCGCGAGCGCCACGGTGTCCTCGCCGCGCAGGCGGGCGGCGTGAGCGAACCCGACGGCATGCAGCAGCTGGGTGGCGAGCGGTGTCGTCTGCGGGCCGACCCGGTAGGCGTTGGGGTCGTAGCCCGAGTGCCACTCGCCGCGCAGCAGCACGAGCGCTTCCGCAGCCGGCACACCGCGGGCGATCATGGCCACGCAGTCGCGGTAGGTGGGGAAGAGCCAGTCGCGCTCCTCGAGCGCCAGTGCCGCGGCGACCTGGCAGGCCTCCTGGCCATGGGAGGAGGGGTAGACGGCAAGGCGTCCCTGGCGTACCAGGGCGGTGCACTGGTCGTTGACGCGGCGTCCCAGAACGAGCCCGCGGTAGGCACGCAGCAGGTCGTCACGGGTCGGGAGTTCCGCGTCGGGGTGCTCCCGAAGGCTGCCCGCGGCCTCGATGAGCTGCACCGGTTCATCCGGGGGCAGCAGGCGCTCGGCCGCAGTCTTCATCGATCTTCTCTCCGTCGAGACATCTCGAGGGTCAGGATCGCATTTCGTGGACGCTGCTCACAGCCGGGCGACCGATTGTTGGACGATTGCGTTCCAATCGCCCGATAATCGCTCGATTCGTCGGAGAATGGGGCAGGGTTCGAGGCGAAGGAGCCGCATGGAACTGGACGAGACCGACCGCATCCTCTTGGGGGCATTGCGCCAGGACGGGCGCGCCTCCATGACGGCGCTCGCCGAGCTCGCCCACATCTCCCGCGCGGGCACCTACGCGCGGGTGAAACGGTTGACCGACGAAGGGGTCATCACCGGGTACGGCGCGCGCGTGGATGCCGTCGCCGCCGGCATGCACAGCACCGCCTATGTCGCCCTCACGATCGATCAGGCCTCGTGGCAGGCGGTGAGCGACAGGCTCGCCGAGATCGAAGAAGTCGAGCACATGGCTCTCGTCGGAGGCGACTTCGACGTTCTGCTACTCGTGCGCGCGCGCGACAACCGCGACCTGCGACGCGTCGTTCTCGAAGACATCCAGTCGATCGAGAACGTGCGCGCGACGCGCACCATCGTGGTGTTCGAGGACTTCCCCCGGCCGAGCGCAGGCGCGCCACGCGGGTGAGCCGCGGTGCCTCAGCGCCCTGATCGGCCGTCATCCACCCGGTGACCGGCGCTGTGATGACGTGAGAGCATGCCATCGCCACTGGATGCCGATGCATGCTTCGGACGAACTACTATGTGCGGTATGGGCACACTTTTCTACGGGAGTGAAGCGATACCCATGGACGATCGCACACTCGCGCACCTCAAAGCCGCCGTCGTCGCGAAGTTGCGTCGAGGGGAGAGCTTCTCGCTGTCGTGGACGCACCCCGACGGTGTCGAGAAGGGCCGCACGACCATCTGGATGCACGAGTCGATCGCGCTGCGCTTCGAGTTCAGCGGCCCCCGCCCACCGGAACTGCAACGGGAATGGATCGAGCGCATCCTGCGCTCGGCGAACACCACCGGCGGCATCCAGCTCACTCCCGAGAACATGGAAGCCGACGCCGTGGAACTCGGTGGCCAGGAGCTCCAGTCCATCGGCTGAAGTGCCGATCGGACGGCGGATCGCGCCTTCGCTAACACCGCTCCCGGGGAGAGGTCAATCCCCTCGCCCCACGGAGTGAGGACTCCTATCGTCGGTAATGCTCCGAGTCCCGACCTGGCGGCCCGATAGGGCAGACCTGTCGAGAAGCGCTTCTACCCCACTTGTGAGCGCTTCTCAATCCCCTTGCCGCTCTCCCCGCGTAGGCGGATGCTGCTAGTGCGATGACCCCTGTCCGGGGGTATCGCCCCCGGACGCAGACGCCCGGGGCTGACGCGGCCGCCCTGCGGCACACGGAGGGTACTCATGAGAAGACAGACGTTCCAAGCCGTGGCGGGGCTCTCCGCCCTCACCCTGCTCCTGGCGGGATGTGCGACGTCGCTGAAGTCGTCGGACTCCGCCCTGAGCTTCAGCAAGGACTCGGGTAACGACAAGACGCTCAACGTGATGGGGTTCTCGAATTCGGACGATGTCGCCGACACCCGCCTGAAGCGCGCCGAGAAAGACCTCGACGGCGTGAAGGTGAAGCTGGCCGAGGGTGACTTCGATCTGCAGCAGTTCCTCTCATCCGTCGCTGCCGGCGATCCGCCCGACCTCATCTACGTCAACCGCAACCAGATCGGATCGCTCGCCGCCCGGGGCGCGGTGGTGCCCCTGGCGGATTGCGTCTCCGAGAAGAAGATCGAGACCGACCAGTTCCGCAAGCCTGCCGTGGGCCAAGTGACCATCAACGGCGATCTCTACGGCATCCCCGAGTTCAATCAGGTCGAGGTCACCATGGCGAACGCCGACCTGCTGAACGCGGCCGGTCTCACCCTGGACGACGTCAACGGATCGGACTGGGATGCGGTGAGCGCCGCGAACAAGGCCCTCGCCAAGACCGGCGGTGGCACCGTCTCGGTCATCGGGTACGACTCGAAGCTGCCCGAGTTCTTCCCGCTCTGGGCGCACGCCAACGGAGTCGACATCCTGAGCGACGACGGCAAGAAGTCACACCTCGACGACCCGAAGGCCGTCGAGGCGCTCAAGTGGGCGGTCTCGATCTATAACGACCAGGGCGGCTTCAGTGCCGTCAAGGCCTTCCGTGACTCCGCCGACTTCTTCGGCTCTGGCAATCAGTTCGCCACCTCCACTCTCGGCGCCATGCCGATGGAGCAGTGGTACGTCAACGTGCTGAACGACGTCTCTCCCGACGCGCCCCTGGCCTTCGACACCGTGCGCGACCGGCAGGGCGACCCGCTCGCCTACTCGTCGGGATCGGCCTGGGCTGTTCCGGCCGGCAGCAAGAACGCCGCATCCGCGTGCGCCTTCGCCGGCGACATGGTGTCGGTGGACTCGTGGATGGCCGCAGCCGAGAACCGGCAGAAGACCCGCGAAGCCGACGGCAAGCCGTTCACGGGAATCCTGACCGGCAACGCGGTGGCCGACGACAAGATCCAGGACCTCGTCGGAAACAGTGCCCCCGAGCCGTGGAAGAGCGCCATCGACGCGATGTACGAGGCGAACTCGCACTCGTTCAGCCTGCCGGCGAACCCGGCTGATGCCGAGTTCACCACGATCTGGCAGGACGCGGTGAATGCCGTGCTCACCAACGGCGACGACCCGAAGACCTCTCTCGAGGCCGCCCAGAAGAAGGCGCAGAAGGCCCTCGACGACGCCTGGGCCAAGGTCAAGGGCTGAGCGGCATGGTCACCGTCACGCCGACGGTGACGGATGCAGGGGCGCGGCCCCCGGCATCCGCCACCGGGGGTGCTCCCCGGCATGTTCCGCGTCCTGGTGAGCGGGCGCGTCGGCGCCGCAACGCCCTGAGCGCCCTCGCCTTCATCAGCCCGTGGATCGTCGGCTTCCTCGTCTTCACGGCCTGGCCGATCATCTACAGCTTCTACCTGTCGTTGACCGACTACGACGGGCTGCAGGCGCCGAGGTTCATCGGCCTCGACAACTACGCGCAGATGTTCACCGATCCGAAGGCGCTGCTCGCACTCTCGAACACGTTCGTCTACACGCTGCTGTCGGTTCCCGCGCACGTGATCGTCTCGCTCGCGCTCGCGATCCTGCTCGATCGTGCTGGGCGCGCATCCGGGTTCTTCCGCACGGCGTTCTACCTGCCCAAGATGACCCCGGCCGTGGCTGTCGGCGTGCTCTTCCTCCTCGTCTTCAACGGCCAGAACGGGCTGATCAACGTCGTGCTCGGCTGGTTCGGCATCCAGGGCCCGAACTGGACCACCGACCCCAACTGGGTCAAGCCGGGGCTGGTGCTCATGAGCCTGTGGACGATCGGCGGTTCGATCGTCATCTTCCTGGCGGCGCTGCGCGCCGTTCCGACCCAGCTGTACGAGGCGGCCCGCATCGACGGTGCCGGACCCTGGCGACTGACGCGGTCGGTGACGCTGCCGATGATCAGTCCCGCCATCTTCTTCGTGACCATCGTGACCACGATCGCCGGCTTCCAGCAGTTCTCGGAGACGTACACGGCCTTCTTCGGTGCGGGCAACTCCACGTACAGCAACGATGCCGCCCTGTTCTACGTGATCTACCTCTTCCAGCAGGGCTTCCAGTTCCTCCACATGGGGTACGCTTCGGCGCTGGCCTGGCTGCTCTTCGTCGTCATCGTGACCATCTCGCTCATCCAGGTGGTCGTCTCGAGACGGCTGGTCTACTACGAGGGGGATGACTGATGACCGCCATCACGCAGCGCCCGGAAGCGGGTGTGGCCGTGGCCCCGGCACCCATCGACGAGCAGCGCCCGACGCGGCAGCAACGTCGCTCGCCCCGCTCACGGACAAGCCGCATCGTCACCACGATCGCCCTGATCGTGCTCACGGTCGTCTTCCTCTACCCGTTCATCTGGCTCGTGAGCGCGTCGCTGAAGCCGCGCGGCGAGGTCTTCGACAACGCCCTCATCCCGCACACGCTGACCTTCGAGAACTACGTGACCGTCTGGCAGGCGGCGCCGCTGGGCCTCTGGCTGCTGAACACGGTGATCGTCACCGTGCTCGCGGCGGGAACCGTCACGCTCTCGAGCGCGATGGTGGCCTGGGGCTTCGCGCACTTCCGATTCTGGGGAAGGAACCTGCTCTTCGGCCTGCTGCTGGCCACGATGATGCTGCCGGGCGCCGTCACGCTGATCCCCACCTACCTCATCTGGAACGGGCTGGGGCAGACGGGAACACTGACCCCCCTGTGGGCGATGAACCTGTTCGGCAGCGCGTTCTACATCTTCCTGCTGCGGCAGTTCTTCCTGGGCCTTCCGAAGGAGCTCTTCGAGGCCGCGCGGGTGGATGGCGCGAGCCAGTGGCGGGTGTTCTGGTCGATCGCGCTCCCGCTGTGCAGGCCGGCGCTCATCGTGACGCTGCTCTTCGAGGTGCAGGCGGCGTGGACCGATCTCATGCGACCACTGATCTACCTGCGCGACACCGAGACCTTCACGGTGCAGCGCGGGCTGAAGGCGTTGCTGGACCGCTACGGGTTCGGAGGCGACTGGCACTGGGAGATCGTCGTGACGGCGAGCGTGATCACGACGATTCCGATGATCATCATCTTCTTCCTCGGCCAGCGCCACTTCATCGCCGGAATCGCCACGACCGGGTCGAAGGGCTGACGCGGCGCTGCGGCATCCGTCATTCGGGAACGGATGCCGCAGCGGTTCGGGGGAATCAGGCCGGCGGTGCCAGGTCGGGGTCTTCTCCGAGACGTCCGAGGTGGCCCTCCGGTTCGGGTGCGGAAGCCGGCGAACCCTCGTGGATCTCTCCCCGCCAGCTACCGGTCTGATGGGAGCGCTTCTCGATGAACGCCTTGAACTGCGTGAGGTCGGCGGAGACCTGCAGGTCATCCAGTCGCAGTGCCGCTCCGGCCGACTCGATGAAGCCCTGCGGATTCCACTGGATCGTCAGGGTGATGTGCGTGTGCTTGGCGTCGATCGGCGTGAACTCCACGCTGCCCGACTGGAACGGACCGTCGGTGCTCCGCCAGGCGATGTGGGAGTCGGGAACCTGTTCGAAGATCTCGGCGTCGAACTCCCGGGTGACGCCGAGGATCGATACCTTCCAGTGCGTGCGCTTGTCATCGAGCTGGCTGACCTCGCGCACCCCGCCGAGGAAGTGGGGGAACGACTCGAACTGGGTCCACTGGTTGTACGCGACGTCGATCGGCACGTCGACGTCGACCTGGGATGAGACGGCATTCGACACGGGGTGCTCCTTGTTCGTTCAGCCGCTGACGGGCGGCAGGTAGGGGTTCTGCTTCAACAGGCGGGCGAGGTGCGCCGTGTTCGCGGCGAGGGTCTTGGTGGTCGAGGCCACGGACTCCGGCGTCTCGTCGAGGTCGTTGTAGTCGACGGAGCCCATCGCCTCGCCGTTCCAGTACGTGCCCGACTGGGCGGCGACGGAGAAGCCGACGTCGACGAGCGCCTGGTAGACGTCCGCGATGATCGCGTGCGCGCCGTCCTCATTGCCGACGACCGCCACGGCGGCGACCTTTCCGGCGAGCAGCGCGCGACCCTCGTCGTCGGTCGCGCCGATCTCGGCATCCAGCCGTTCGATCACGCGCTGGGCGACGCTCGAGAGGTGGCCGACCCACGTCGGTGTCGCGAACACGAGGATGTCGGCCGCCAAGATCTTCTGCCGGAGCACCGGCCATTCATCGCCGTCGCCCATGTCGGCCTCGACGCCGGGGCGGATGTCGTGATCGACGACGCGGACGATCTCGCCGCTCACCCCGCTCTCGCCGAGCGCATCCAGCACCTGTTGGGCGAGCAGTTCCGTGCTCGAAGGAGCCGGCGAGGGCTTCAGGCTGCAATTGAGTGCGAGTGCGGTCAGGCCGGTGTCCTGCATGGCATCCTTCGTTCGTAGTGGGTTCGCTGGATTCACGTGTCGGATCCCGCCGGGGGGCAAGAGCGACGGCATGCCCTGCGAGGCAGAGAGCGCCCCCGGATCTTCGGGCACTACGGGTGATCCGGGGGCGTCGACCATCGGCTTGGGGTGCGCCGACGGGTCTTGATGGGGCTCAGCCCGGACTGCCTCCGGGACTGGTCGCCTCGATGATGTCTTCGTCGATGGCCGTGTCTGCGACGGAATCCGCGCCGCCGGGATTCTGCTCCGCCTGCGCCTGCGCGCGCTCATCCTCGGTGGACTCCGTCAGCTCGTCATCGACGATGCCGGGCTGGCCGTTGGGATCGGTCTCGCTCATGAAACGTACCTCCTCGCTGCCCCTACGGTAGGCGTGATGACCCGCGAGCACAGGGGGCTTGACCGCGTCGGGAGGGTCGGATAGGCCGCCTGTCCTCCGATCGGATGACACGCGTCCCGCCCGCTCGGCGGTGCCCCCGGCATTCCACGGCGGGCACGCTGGAACTCCCACCTCATCGAAGGAGACTCCTCATGTCGCTCGTCTCGGCGAAGGGCAACACGCTCGCACTGGCCGGCCTGATTGTCGCGGTCTCGATGACCACCATCGACCAGACCATCGTGGCGCTCTCGGCGCCCACGATCCAGGCCGACCTGGGCATCACCCACGACGCCATGCAGTGGGCGGTGAACGCGTACCTCATCGCCACCGCCGCGTTCTTCCTGCTCGGCGGGCGGCTCTCCGACATCGTCGGCCACAAGCGCATGGCGCTTCTGGGCATCGCGACGTTCGGGTTGACGTCGCTCCTGTGCGGCCTGGCTCCTGAGGGCGCCGCGGCGGCGCCGTGGCTCATCACCGCGCGAGCGCTGCAGGGCATCGCCGGAGCCGTCATGTTCCCCGCGGCCATCGGGCTCGTCGTGCAGGGCTTTCCGCGGGCCGCGCGGGGCAAGGCCATGGCGGCGTTCTTCGCCATCACCGGAGCGATGACCGCGCTCGGGCCGATCGCCGGCGGCTTGCTCAGCGTCTGGACCTGGCGGGCCATCTTCTGGGTCAACGTGCCGCTCGCCGTGATCGCCTTCGTGATCGTGGCCATCTCGGCCGCGCGGTCGCAGGGCCGACGCGAGCGGGTCGACCTGCGCGGAGGCCTCGTGATCGCGGCGGGTCTCGCCCTCGTCGTGTTCGGCCTGCAGCAGGCGGGGTCGTGGGGATGGCAGAGCGTGGCCGTCGTCGGCTCCATCGTCGTGGGGCTCGCCCTCGTCGGGCTGTTCGTGCTCATCGAGAGCCGCACCGCCCAGCCGCTGGTGCGCCTGGCGGCGTTCCGCGATCGGGGCTTCGTGATCGCGGTGCTCTCCACGTTGTTCGCCTCGATCGGATTCGTCGCCACCTTCTTCTTCCTCAGCGTCTACGGTCAGGTGAGTCTGCAGCTCAGCGCGCTCTCGACCGGGTTGCTGTTCCTGAAGTTCTTCATCGGGTTCGTGGTGGCTTCGCGGGTGGGTGCGGCGCGGTTCGACCGCCTCGGCGCGCGCAGCGTGCTGGTGATCGGCGGCCTGATCGGTGCAGCCGGGTACGCCTGGCTCGCGGTGGCCCTCACCCGCATCCCCGATCACCCCGACCGGTTCTTCAACCCGCAGACCTGGCCGATCATGCTCGCGGGTGCCGGCATCGGGTTCATGATCAGCGCCGCGTCGACCGATGCCGTGAACCGGGCGATCGGCGCATCCTACGGCGAGGTGACGGCCATCTCGCAGACCATGCGCAACTTCGGCGGCGCGCTCGGGCTCGCCGTCTTCTCGACGGTCGTCACGAACGTTCTGGGCGACAAGCTCACCGCATCGTTCACCGCGCTCGGCGCCACCGGCGCGGATGCGCGGAGCGCTCTGGATACCATCAGCGGGCACGGCGACGGCGCCGCGCTCGCCGCACTCCCCGCGACGGTGCGGCATCAGTTCGAGAACGCCGTGCAGGTCGGGTATGCCGAGTCGGTGGCCTGGGCATTCGCCGGCATGGCCGTGGCCATGATCGTGGTCGCGTTGCTCGGGGCGCTCTACCCGAAGGGCCAAGTCTCCGCCGTGGTGACGAGCGAGAGCGCTGACGCCGCGGCTAGGGTCTGAGCATGTTCGAACACCACGGCACCCTCGTCGAGGACAAGACGTTCGCGGACTGGCTGGTCTTCGTCGGCCTCTCCGCCCTCGCCTCTGCCGTGCTCGTGGTGGCCAACCCGTTCACCGGGCTGGTGCCCACCCTGACCGCGGCGGGCATCATCCTGGCTGTCACTGTCGTCTACTGGTTTCTCGCTCGCCCGAGCCTGGCCGGCATCCGCGAGAACTCGCCCCGTGCCATCGCCTACGCCGTGCTGGCGATCCTCGGCTTCACGATCGCTGTGGTGCTGAACCCCTGGGCCAACCTGGCACTGTTCGCCTTGGCCCCGCAGATGTTCCTGCTTCTCACGCCGTGGCTGGCATCCGGGTCGATCGTGCTGCTCAACGCCCTTCCCCTTCTGGTGCGCATCGTCGACGGCAGCCTCGCCGGAGCCGACCTCATCCAGTCCGTCGGCACGAGCGTGTTCGTCATCGCCTTCTCGATCTTCATCTCGAGCCGGATGCTGGCCGTGAGCACCGAGAACGACGAACGGCGCCGGCTCATCGAGCAGCTGCACGAGCGTGAAGCCGAGGTGGCGGCGCTCTCGGCCGCACGCGGCGCATCGGCCGAGCGCGCCCGCATCGCCCGGGAGATGCACGACACGCTCGCGCAGGGCTTCACCTCGATCATCACGCTCGGCCACGCGACACGGGCAGAACTGGACTCCGATCTGCAGGCGGCACGCCGCCACGTCGAGGCCATCACGGCCACTGCTCAGGAGAACCTCGCCGAATCGCGTCGCATCATCGCGGCGCTCACTCCCGCCCCGCTCGACGACGCGTCACTGGCGCAGGCGGTGCGGCGGGTCGTTGCCGCCTTCGCCGAGGAGACGGGGGTCGTCGCCGTCTTCGAGACGCCGGACGCTGAGGTCTCGACGTCGCCGAGCCAGCAGGTCGTGCTGCTGCGGGTGGTGCAGGAGAGCTTGGCCAACATCCGCAAGCACGCCCGCGCGTCCCGGGTGCGCGTGAGTCTGGAACGCACGGGCGATGACGTGCTCGTTCGCATCGTCGACGACGGCGTGGGGTTCGACCCGCATGCGGTCAGGGTTTCCGAGAACGGCGGGTTCGGTCTGCGCGGCATGGCCTCCCGGGTCGCGGAGGCCGGCGGCGATTTCACCGTGCACTCGGACTCGTCGGCCGGAACGACGGTGACCGCGCGGGTGCCGCTGGCGAACGGAGGGTCGCGATGATCCGCATCCTGCTGGTCGACGATCATCCGATGGTGCGTGAGGGCATCCGGGGCATGCTCGGCGGCTACGACGACATCGTGGTGGTGGGCCAGGCAGCGAGCGGGCCCGAAGCGGTGAGACTGGCCGCAGAGCTTCGCCCCGACCTCGTGCTGATGGACCTGCGGATGCCGGGCGGGGACGGGGTCGAGGCGACCGGCGCCATCGTCTCGGCGGGAACCTCGCGCGTGGTCGTGCTCACCACCTATGAGAGCGACCACGACATCCTGCGTGCCATCGAGGCGGGAGCCTCCGGCTACCTGCTCAAGGACATCGCACCCGATGAGCTCGCGCGCTCGATCCGTTCGGCCTCGCGGGGTGAGACCGTGCTGGCCGGCTCGGCGGCGACGGTGCTGCTCACACGTGTGCAGACGCCGACCTCCGCGGCGGCGAGCCTGTCGATGCAGGAGGTCAACGTGCTGCGACTGGCGGCAGAGGGTCGCACGAACGCCGCCATCGGCGCCGCCCTCTTCATCAGCGAGACGACCGCGAAGACCTACCTCAGCCGTGCGTTCGAGAAGCTCGGCGTGAACGATCGCACGTCGGCGGTGCGGCGGGCCATCGAACTCGGCCTCATCGACTGATCTCGCCCGCCTCCTACCCGGAGAAATGCTCCACGAATCGGCGCAGCATCCGTCGCGGCACGCTTACCCGGGACGCGCCGATGCGCTCCTCGACCACGGCGAGTTCGTGGACGGGGAAGTAGCCATGGTGCTGGTAGATGCGCGCCCGGGCGATGAGGTCGTTTGCGGTGGGTTCGGGATGGAACTGCGTCGCGTAGAGGGCGGTGCCGACGCGGAACATCTCGACGTGGCAGTGGGGCGAGGACGCCAACAGAACCGCGTCGGCCGGCAACTGCGTGACGGACTCCTTGTGGCCGACGAAGGCCTCGAAACGCGACGGCAGGCCGACGAGCAGGGGATCGCGCTCGCCGTCGGGTGTCAGTTCGATGTTCGCGGGGCCGACGGGTTCTCCCACGCCGTGCTCAACCGTTCCCCCGAGGGCGGCGGCGGCCACTCCGATGCCGTAGCAGGTGAACATCGTGGGTAGGTCGTTGTCCCGCGCCAGCCGCGTCAGTCGCGCGAGGTCGTCTTCCGCTCGCAGCTGTGCCGGCGGCTTGAGCTCGTCGGTCGCGTTGTACGGGCTTCCGCCCACGATGACGCCCTCGACGCCCTCGAGCGCGTCGCCGAGCGGCTCGCTGTCGAGACGATGCTGGCGCAATGCGGATGCGGGCAGCCCGCTCGCCTCGAGCACCGAGGCGTACTCGCCGGCGGCGGCGTCGTCTTCAGGCCGGATCGTGAGAAGCAGGAACATCGGCACTCACCGACGCTTCTTCTTGTGGGCCGATGCCGCACCGCCGCGCTTGGATGCCGGCTTCCCGGCTCCTGACTTCGTTCCCGACTTGGCCGCGGCCGCTCGGCGCTCGGCCGCCGCCTTCTTGGCGATCGCGGCGCGCTTCACCGGCGTCGCGCCGCTCGCCACGGCCTCGCCCCGGGAGCTGTTGGCCGTGCGACCGCGCACGATGCCGACGAACTCGTCGATGTCGTCGCCTCCCGTGCCGACGCGCCACGCCAATGCGATGCGGCTCTCGGGCGCATCCGTGACCGGGCGTGAGATGAGGTCTTTGCGGGCATGCAGCCGGGCGAGCGAGTGCGGCAGCACGACGATGCCCGTGCCCGCAGCCACCAGTTCCATCACCACGTCGAGACTGAGGCTGTCGGCGTCCGGGACACGCGGCTCGTCCGCGATGTCGGCCAGGGTGAGGGCATCGACGGCGGCGATGGCGGAGTCCTTGGGTGCGACGACGACCGCGATCTCGCTGTAGAGCGGAATGAGGTTCAGCCCGTCGGCGTCGACGGGCAAGCGCACGAAGGCCATATCGGCGTCGCCCTGGCGAACGGCATCCGTCTGTTGTGCGGGGTCGGTGGGGAAGGCCTCGAGGCGGTCGTTCGGACGCCGCTCGTTCCAGATGCGCAGCCACTTCGTCGGAGTGACCCCGGCGACGAAGCCGAGCCTGAGCATGCGCGCCCCCTCCCGATCAACCTTCAGGCTATACGCTGGATCGATGAGCACCGAGTCCGGCCAGAGCCCACGTCGTCAGAAGGCGCAACAGAGCATGAAGCCGGAGACCGCGGCGAAGAAGCTCGGGGTGCTGCTCGCCGCGATGCCCGAATCCGTCGTCGCCGAGCCCATCACTCGTGAGCAGCTGGATGACTGGAACCAGAACCCGCCGCAGTGGCTTGCCGACCTGCGTGCGAACGGCCCGCATCCGCGTCCCGTCGTCGCCGGAAAGCTCGGCGTCTCGACCTCGGGGCTCGCGCGGGCGGGCGTGACCGAACCGCTTACCACCGAAGAGATCCAGGCGCTGCTGAAGAGCCCGCCGCAGTGGCTCGTGGCCGAACGAGCGACGCAGGCCGAGGTGCGCGCCGAGCAGGTGCGCATCAAGGAGCGCGACAAGGCGCGGCGCGAGGCTCAGGGGCGGTAGCGCTCCCGCAGGAAGGCGACGACGTCTTTCAACTCCGCCTCCGAGACGGCGTGCGGAACACCCTCGTAGATGCGCTCGGTGAGCGTCGAGTGCCCTGGCAGCCAGGCCTGCGTTCGATCGATGAGATCGGCCGGGATGACGGCGTCGGCCGTGCCGCGTCCCCAGAACACCGGCGGCGCTGCCTGCGCCAGCGCGGCGTCGCCGGTTCCCGGCATGCCAGCCACGAATCCCGCGAGCACGACCGCGAACGCGAACTCGCCGGGGCGGGCGCGCAGCAACTCCAGGGCCATGGCACCGCCCTGCGAGAAGCCGAGCAGGCCGATCGAGGACGGGCGCGGCGAGAGGGCGTCGATCCAGGCGAGCAGCGCATCCGTCGCCTCGGCGACCTCGTCGACGGTGGAGACGATGCCGTGGGGACCCTCGCGAAGGTCGAACCAGGCGTGGCCCGGCGCGAGGGGGATGGGAGCGCGCACCGAGGCGATCGCCGGGGCGAGGGGCAGGTAGGGGGAGAGACCGAACAGGTCGCCCTCGTGGGAACCGTAGCCGTGCAGCAGCACGAGCAGGGGACGATCGACGCGGTCGGCGGCGCCCGCCGACCACATCACGGCTGCCTCGTCGATCGCGATGCTCATCGTTCCATTGTGCGCGTTCCGCGCCCGCGTTCTCGCGGGTGGCGCAGGAGGCAGTGCCAGAATGGCAACCATGAGCGTGCGCACTCCCGACCCCGATCCCGACTGGCTGCCGGAGCAGCAGCCTCCCGCGCCGTCGGCGAACCCGGGATGGCTGAGCGACGTCGAGCTCGCCGAGGTGCGCTCGCGGCTGCCGCTGCTCTACGTGGAGGCCGTGCCCGTGCGGGTGGATGGCCTCGGTCAGGTCGTCGAGGTGGGGGCCCTGCTGCGCGCGAACGCCGTGGGCCAGATCACGCGGACGATCGTGTCGGGGCGCGTGATGTACGGCGAGACGCTGCGTGACGCGCTCTTCCGCCACCTCGAGAAGGACCTCGGGCCGATGGCCTTCCCGCAGCTGCCCGCCAGTCCCGTGCCGTTCGCGGTCGCCGAGTATTTCCCGCTTCCGGGCCTGTCGGCCTTCAGCGATGACCGCCAGCACGCGGTCTCCCTGGCCTACGTCGTCCCCGTCACGGGTACCTGCGACCCGCGACAGGATGCGCTTGAGATCACCTGGATGACGCCGAGTGAGGCGGCATCCGATGCGATCGCGGCCGAGATGGAGGGTGGCCGCGGCACACTGCTGCGGCAGGCTCTCGCTTCTGTCGGCGCCCTGCGCTGAGGCCTCGGAGCTCGCCCGCTCAGGCCGCCCGGCTGCGCGAGGCCCGCGCATCCGCTTTCAGAAGCAGGAACACGACCACCATCCCCAGGAGCGCGCAGGCTGCCGCAGCGCCGAGGGTTCCGACGGCGGGCCGCAGCGTGTCGGCGCTGAAGACGAGGCTCGAGTACGCCTGCCAGAACTCGGCCGAAGAGAGCAGGCCGACGATGTCGGTTCCGTCGACGGATGCCGCGACGTGGTCGGCGGCGAGTCCGCCGAGGAACCCGAGCGCCAGCGTGAGGACCACGATGAGCGCAAGCCCGATGTAGGTCGCCGCGCTCACACGACGCCTCGCGACGAGCCGGTAGAGGCCCCACGCGCCGAGCACCACCCCGGCGGCGACGGCCGAGGTCACGTAGCCCATTCCCCAGGTGGCGATCCACGCGAGGGCGCCGAGGGGAATGATGAGCGCGGCGAGGGCCAGGCCCCCTGCGACGCTGCCCCCTGCGACGCTGCCCTTCGGCGAGGCGGATGCCTGCGGGCCGGCGGGAGAAGCGGGCGGCTCCGACGCGATCGGCGCCTGCTCATCCGTCGCTTCGGGCAGCGGCGGCGTCCACGCGGCCACGGGTACGGCAACGGGAGCGGGGGCGGGCAGGGGCAGCGGCAGCGCGGTGGGTAGCGGCGCGGGCAGCGGCGCGGATGCGGGTGCAGTCGCAGTCGCAGATGCGTATGCCGGCTCGGATGCGGGCGAGGGCGCGGGTTCGGATGCGGGCGAGGGCGCGGGTTCGGCAGCTGCCACGGGGATCGCCGCGGGCAGTGTCACCGGAGTCGGCCCAGCCAGCGTCACCGGCGCAGGCGGCGTCAGCGCCGCGATCGGCGCGGATGCCACCGGCGGTGCGACCTCCGGCGCATCGGATGAGACGGGCGAGAAGGCGGGCGGCGACGGCGGAGCGGGAAGCGTCGGCGGGCTCGGAAGTGCCTCCGCAGACCACGTGCTCCCGTGTCCGGGAGCCGGGTCGTCGATGCCGTCGGTCTCGGGGTCGAGAGCCGGTGTGACCGCGGGTTCGAGTTCCGGCTCCGGATCCGGCTCGGGCGCAGATGCGGACTGTGGCTCGGTTGCGGGCTCCGGCTGCTGCTGCGGGTCGTGCGCGGGCTCGGGCTCCGGTGCGGCCTCGGCCTCAGGCTCGGGCTGGGGTTCCGGCTCGGCTTCGGGCTCGTGCTGGGGTTCCGGCTCGGCTTCAGGTTCGGGCTGGGGCTGGGGCTGGGGTTCCGCCGCCCGCTCAGGCAACACCACAGGCTCGGGCTCCGCCACCCGCTCAGGTTCCGCGGCAGGCTCGCGCTTTGGCTCGTATTCACGCTCGGCCACAGGCTCGCGCTCGGGCTCCGCCACACGCTCAGGTTCCGCCACGGCCTCGGCCTCGGCCTCGGATTCTGGTTCGGCCACAGGCTTGGGCTCACCGATCGCCGCAGGGTCGGGTTGGACTGCCGGCTCCGACTCGGCCTGCCGCTCCGGACTCGGCAGCGGCGGGGAAGCTGCTGGGACTACCTCTCCTGGCGGGGTGCGCACGGCATCCACCTCGACGTCGAGGGCCGCGTGTCGGCCGCGGGGGCGTTCATCGGAGAGGCTCACGCGGCTCCTTCGCTGGGTGGGGCGTCTACAGATGGGCAGCGTCCGGGTCGCCGAGATCCACAGTCTGACCGAGCCCAACCGCCACTGAGGCCCCGCGACACGCGCAGTCCACCCCAATGGGGGCCGCCGCGAGGCCTCCATCCCGAACAAGTGGTGGCTGCGGCGCTCGAGTCCGCAGAAATGGTGGGTGCAGGGCACCCCACACCCGCCATAACTGCGGATTCGGCGAACTCACGTCATCGAGTCCGCAGATGTTGCGGGTCTTGGGCGGCATGCTGACACCGTGGTGATCAGGCCCGGGCCAGAGTCCGCAGAAATGATGGTGGCCGCCACGCGCGAGTCCGCAGAAATGGCGGGTGCGCGCCGCGAACCCGCAGAAGTGGTGGGTGCGCCCGCAGCGAGCCCCCAGAAATGGTGGGTCCAGGACACCCAACACCCGCTATTACTGCGGATTCGGGAACTCAGGTCATCGAGTCCGTAGAGCGTGCGGGCCTTGGGCCATGCCGACACCGTGGTGGTAACGCCTGGGATCGACTCCGCTGAAGTGGTGAGTGCCACCCGCGAACCCGCAGAAGTGGTGGGTGCGCCCGCAGCGAGCCCGCAGAAATGGTGGGTGCAGGGCAGCCA
>NZ_JBBELO010000016.1:0-668 GCF_037404875.1 Rathayibacter sp. YIM 133350 | reverse complement strand
CGAATTCCCCCGCCACGTGTTTATCGACGGAGACGCAAGCGCTGAGCGCATTAGGGCCTTTGCGGAGGCGCCAAACGAAGAACAGCGCATCGCATTGACAGCCTTGCGCTCGTTGGTGGCCAGAAGTGCATCCGCGCACATGGCGCCGATGATGTCGGTCGTGTACACGGTTTTTCTGGGCTACGGAGCGATCGTGTTTACGGCAATCCCGGCCCAAAGAGCAACGATAAGCGATTGGCCGTACAGCTGGCTCGGGCTCGAGCCGCTTAGTTTCAGCTTCGGGCCATGGGCTCAGCTTGCTGCGCTGGTGGTGGTGAGCGCGCTGAGCTTGGCTCTGGCCAGAATGCTCTTCCACCTGGAGAACCGTTCGAGGCGGGCGGGGCTCATCCTAGCCGCGTATGAGGGCGAGCTGCGCCGGCGCGAGAATGCGAGCGGTTGGAGGGCGCGCAGGTGGCGCAAGGCACACCCGATTGAGTGGAGCTAGTGCCCTAGCAAGAAAGGCGCATCCCGGTGCGAGTAGGCCTCCACCTGTCGCGGTAATTGTCGGGGTCTCGGGGGTGTCCGGCTTCCCAGTCGTCTTGTATCGCAACCTCAGCGTCGAAGCGGTCAACGTGTGCCCCGAGGTCTACGCCGTCCAGTGAACGGGCGTCCCGGAATGTCGCATGGTT
>NZ_JBBELO010000015.1:0-82156 GCF_037404875.1 Rathayibacter sp. YIM 133350 | reverse complement strand
CACTGACCATGACTCATCTTCTTTCGTTGAGAAAGAAGCGTCCACTAAACCCAGTGCGGTTCACAGCGCCTGGATCCACGCGAACGAACCCGCCCACCACTGGATGCGGGTTCACATGAAACAGATAGAAACCGAAGAGGAACGGAACATCCGTTGTGCCCTCGACCGGATGGTCCGAATCGATGAACAAGTCGGCGAACAATGGCAATCCGATGTGGGCTGCTGGATCAAAGTCGACATCCACAAGTTCACCCTCGAGGCGGAACGGCGGGTCCGCGAAGCACAGGTTGAACGACTCAACGAACAGACCGAGTTCGGAGACGGGCGGGTCTTACGGCGGCGGTCACCGTTGTCCGGCGATAGCCGCGCAGCACCCCCACCCAGCCAGCAAGTTGGCATTCGCCGGGCGGTAGCCCAGCACCGGAGAACCTTGTGAATGCTTGTCGTGGCCCCCGAGAACTGGAGTGCGTTCTCGCGACCTGGGAACGAGCTTGACTGGGCTGTGGGCCACACGCCACCGTCTCCGCGAGGGCATGATCTCAGCGCTGCATGTGGACCGCCAACTCGGTGCTTGCAACTCGGCCGCTTCGCCCGACTGCCATGATGACGGGATGATCGATGCTGATTCCGCACGGCTGGGAGCATTCGCCCGAGCGAGGGTCTCTGCACAAGCACATATGGCGCGAGCGGAAGCGTATGGCTTGTCCTGGCTAGAAGAAACCGCTACTGAGCTCGTTCTAGTCGGCGCTAGTCCGTTCGTGAAGTTCATACCCTTCACGAAGCGCCAAGAGGGCGGCGCTTTCGGGACCGGCGCTGACTGGCTCTGGTGGTGGGTCGGCGAGGGAGGCGTGTCTTTCGGCACGCTCGTGCAGGCCAAGCGTCTAAAGAAGCGCGATGGAGGGCCCTGGCAAATCGACTTTGGGTATAACTCGGGCCAGCAGCTAAGGAGCCTGCTCGCCACTGCTGACGCCCTCAAGGTGGCCCCCACCTACGCTCTCTATTTCGGTTCACCGAACTACAGGAGCCCAATCGACTGCGGGGCGGACGACCATCCCTCCGATTTCGAAGCGTGCGAGAGATGTAACCGGAAGACGGTTTCATTCCTCGCAGCCATACTGGCGACGCCGGGTTGCGGGGTGGGAAATGACCCAGCGGAGGCGTACGCCCGCTCGGTTCCTATCGAGGATCTTGCCGATCCTGATGTCGAGATCGAGAGCCCGTGGGTTCTACCAAGTCTCGAGCTCGAAGCCGAACTGCGTGAGTTCTTATTTCAGCCGCAAAGTGGTCCTCGAAAGTTCGCAAAGAGCTTGATCGAGCAAGTGTGCCGCATTCGATTCGGGCAGTTTTCGCTGGCTGAAGAAGAAATGGTCGGCACGATCAGCGATGATCCCGTGTTCACATCGTTGCCAATTGATCAGGGACACATGTACACCCCGTACTTTCCTCAGATTTTGAGAGGTCTCAGGCGGACTCCACCAAGCTATGTACTGGACGCTCTCGCCGGAGATAATCCGATGGGATTGGAAACAAACGGTTTGGCGGGCCTAGTCATCGTGGACGCACGCTCGAGCAACTGACTCGCTTCGGCCGCGCAGCCGCAAGGGCGTAGCCGACCACTCAAGGCCCTGCCGACAACGAAACGAGGGTCCCGCTATGCGAACTCACCACCGACGCGTTTCCCAGAATGACCGGTCGCTGATTCTCTCATCGCGCAGTCGCTGTTCCGCATAGGTCGCAACTTCTTCGTAGAAGCTGCGAGCCGGAGAACCGCTCGGATGGCGTGCGGCCACTGCCAAGGCGCCGTCGCGGAGCGCGACGTCTTCGGGATCATCGACGCCGACCGATCGTGAACGCATTCCATACAGGGCAGGACTGTGTAGTCCATGCCGGAGCGATCGTCGGCTGTCCTCATCAAGCGACTCAGCTGCCTTCAACACCTCCTCGACAAACTCGGCATTCTCGAGGACAAATCGCGGCGTGGCGTTCTGCATGAGCCTGGCCGCCAGCAACGCCCGGTTGTCGTTCCCGGATCGAACGAGGTCGAGCAGAACAGCCAGCACTTCGGAGTCAATGGCACCCGCGACTTGTTCGAACAACTCCGACCCGGCCATTGCCCACTGCCGGCGTTCGCTTCGCAACATCCAATCCGTCAGTTCAGTCAGAAGCCTCGCAAAACTACTCGTTCCCCTAAACGCCAGCTCCTCACCCCACGAGTACGGAAGGGCATCGTAGGAACCGCCCTCCTCAATCGACAGGTCCACCCGATCCATTAGGAATTGAAGGGCAGAATCCGGATCAATCCGAATCTGCGCGTTTAGCAGTCGCCCAAAGTCATACCCGTCTAACGACGGCGTCTTGACCAGCCGCTTCAGCAGAGACGCTCGTTCGACATCGGTTAGGTCTGACCACCCAACGATCCTCCCGTCAACAAGGAGTTCTGCAACCGCCTCGGCTAGTTTGGCATCAGTATCGACCGGAGCGGCCATGATGAGTTCGAGCACGAGGTCGTGGTCGTCAGGCTCCCACCACCGAGCAGCCGCTACGAGGCGAGTCGAGACAACGAGGCTGTCCAGCGACGCGAGAGCCCTAACAATCTGCTTCCTTTCACCGTCGACAACCTGACCTCGGCGGGCCGTTACTGCCTCGACAACTAGCAAGGCTCCCTTGGCTCCCATCCCGATGAATGTCTCCGCAGCCTTCCCCGCTCTCGGGTCTTCCTTCGCGAAAAGAGTCGTCATTGCGACACGTTGGCTAGCCATGACGGCCGCGTCGTCGAGCGTGGGGTGACGAAGCAATTCCCGGGCCACACGAGGACGAGCCTCAAAGAGACGATTCAGAAGGTGGTCCGGTGCCAGGAAGCCGCCCGAAGCCTGCTGCTCGTTGCGCATGAGAACGTGCAAGTGCTCCAGAACTTGCTCATCCCCGAGCGCCGTCGACCACGCATCGACGACGAGGTCAACGAGCCGCTGAGAGGATTCGACAGAACGCTGATAGCGGGTCATCGACTGCTCCGCACCCTCGCCGTCGGGGTCATCTTCGCCTTCGTCATCTTCATCCAGAGCCCACCCAGCCCGAAGCAAACGAGCAGCCTGATAGTCAGCGTCGATGTAGAGCCTCTGCCGAGTTTGGCGGGCTAGAGCACGAGGCTCCCCTTCCCCATAGACCGCTTGCCAGTTGAGCGCCCGGTAGGCCGATAGGCGCACGCTAGCGGGCACGGTCGGATCCTCCAGCGTGTCGCCAAGAAGTTCACAGACGAGCCTAAGTTCCGGCGTGACGTGGTCGAAGTGCCGACCACTGCGAAGGGCCGCCCCCAGTACTTCGATCGCCGCAATTGCGGTTCCGATGTCTTCTCGCAGCTGATTGCCGGCGAGCTCGATGACTTGGATCCGCAACGATTCGACAAGGTCCAAATTGATGGTTCGCCGCGACATCTCGATCGACGGCCCTTTCGATCTCGTGATTGTGACCTCGTCGGCAAGCACCGGCAGAAGCAGACGAAGCACTCTCGCCCGTTCAGCGATGAAATCCTCACCGTTTAGCCATCGGCCAAGGACCTCGATGTACTTCGCGTTGATGCTGACGCTCTTATTCGGGTGGTATTCGCCGATCTCGCGGAGCACCCGGAGAGCGTGATCGGGATTCTGATTCTCCATGCGCGGATCGTCCCGACCGATCGTGAAGAGCAAAGTCATGCCTCGCTCGAGCTGCTCCGGATCGTAGGATGCATTGCGAATCAACCCGCTCAAAGCCCGATTGGTTGACGTTGCCGTCACGTAGGGCTCGCCGCCCCACAACTGGGCGAGAGCATCATCTTCGTCTGGGGCTGGGTTCTCCATGATCAGTTCCGCGAGTTCCATGGCGCGCTGCGGATAGACAGCAGCCACGGATTCGACACCATGCACCATGCTCTTGCGGTCAGTGTTCCCGAGTTTCAGGACAGACTCCGCTAGGCCCTCCCAGAGAGACTCGCCAAGTCGAGAATCAGCAACTCCCCGTCGGTACCAGTCGACCAGGCTTACATTCCTGATGGCGTTACCCAGCGCGTCACCGCGAACCAGGCTTCCGACTCGCGTCGCCCACTTGGTGTCGATTCCGGTCCGAGATACAAGTACCCGCTCCAGTACAGCCTCCCCAAGAAGGTCCGGAACGACGCGCACGGACTGCCCGCGCCGCATCACAACCCCAAGGTCTTCCAGCTCCTCCACGGTCTGGACGACCACATGCTGCGGCAGTCCACTCAGACCAGTCACAGAATCGAGAAACTCCGCTTGGTCCAGGCGCGCGGGCTGAACCGTTGCAACGGCATCGAGAACCGCGCGCCGAACGTCGCCATTCGACCCGCGCATAACGACATCGGCGAAGTGGGTAAGGATCTCCTCTCGAAGCCCACCGTTCCCGGCTAAAGCGTTGGGCTGCAGATGTCCTTCACGGATGAGGTGGGCGCCAATGACAATGATCAGGGGACAGTCGTATCCAACGCGAGCGAGCAGCTCTACCGTCTCGGGAGAGACACCCGCACCAAGCGCCTGCAAAGCAAGCTCTTCCGCCTTCGCCATCGTCAGGTCCCCAACCTCTACACGGACTTCCTTGGCCGCCGCAGAGGGAATCGACAGAGCGCTGAGTAGGTCAGCTTCCGACTTCGGCCGCACAGAGAGCACAACCGTGGCATCGGGGCGCGCCAACCGAATGCCCAATACGAGCGCCGTCACGTTGGTGTCCAAACTCAACGCATCATCGAGGACTACGACCGGTGCACCTTCAGGTAGCAGGTCAAACATGTCCGGTGCGATCGGTCCTCGAGACGCAAACCGTACCTCGCGACCGGCGTCGGTGCGGGCGAATTCCGTAAGAAGTCGTGTCTTTCCGATTCCGCCGCGACCGACAACCAACACCGTTGGCTGATGATCGGTGACAAGTCGACATAGATGATCCAGCTCGTCGCTGCGTCCAACGAGATCGAACTGACGGTCATAGCCAAGACGCCCGGCAAGTGCGGGTTCAAACTCCTGCACCGGGAGCCACGGCGATGGAGCGGCGATGCCAAGAAACTCCTCTCGCAGACGCGGAAAATATGCGTCGACGAGCGCGAGTTGCTTCTCCTTCGGGAGTTCACGGACACGCGCGGCAATATCCTCCCCATCCCACAGCGACCACCCGGGGTTCTTTGCCACCTCTAGTCGCGCCCCTGGCGTCGCAGTTAGCCGACTCAACGCAATGAGCCCTGATGTTGTACGCGCCTCGGGCAGCACCGCCGTGACTGCAGCGTCCACATCTTTCGGACCGAAGTTCTGCTCGTGCTTGCACTGAATTCCTATGCGCTGTTGGTCCCCGTTGGCAAAGACATCGACGCCATATTGCGCAAAGCCCGTGGATCCGTTTCGGGTCACCTCCCAACTCGGGTGGAGACCGCGGTAGAGATCCCTCACGAAAGCTTCAAAGGCCTCGTCGCTCAGCTGGTCGAACGGGAGGAATCGGATGCGCGGCTGACCCGCCGGAGCGGCCGAAGACTCATACCCGCCGGCGACACGAGCAGCGTCTACATCGATACCGAGAAGTTCACATAGCACTGGAAGCTGATTCAGCCGGGGCCGCGATCCCCCACGTTCCCAAGTGCTGACGGCCTGCTGCCGTAGGCCGAGATGACGAGCGACAGCCCCCTGGTCGAGGCTCTTGGATTCGCGCGCAGCACGTAGCAACGCCGCGAGGGCGGGAAACTTCATACTCGAAGTATACACGCATTTAATGCGTGCACGCTATTTATGCGTGCGAATCCCACCAATCAGCTGCGCTGGTCCGGCGGGCCCACCACCCATTTGGGCGGTGAGGCGCGACGCGGCGCGCTCGTTGGAATCGGATAGCGTCGCGCTTCGGGAGGGTATCGACTCATGCGCGACCACTATCTGCAGTTTCCGTCGGACGGACTAGCCTCAGCTGGAACCGTTGTTATGGATTGGAACATCAGCGCTCGCATCGAGCACATCCATCGACGCCAAGCCGCATTTGCACCCCTCAACCTCAGCTCTGTGGAGAAGAGCAGATTGCGCAATCTAGCTCTAACGATGCCGGAGAGTGCTTGGGTGGTCGGCGGAATGAGCGCTGCCGAGCCGGAAACCCGTCGCGCTCCCCGTCCGGCAAACATCGTCCGCTACCTGGGCCGCGCGAGCGCCGCCCAGGTCTATCTCTCTGACGCGCGTGACTACCTTCTTCACTTGCTGGACGGCGGCGAGAGCGGCGGGTTGGTCATCGAGTCGAAGGATGAGGCCGCGTCAGACTCATTCGACTATCTCCACTCCTGGTTTATGGTCTCCTACTCGGCCCTGATTACTGCGGCCGCCATCCACGCCGAGGTCGACTTGACTCGTGTGGAGCGTGTGGAAAAGTTCCGCTTCTGGATGGAGCGGGAACTCCAAGTTTCGGCGAGCCGGGAGGCGTGGATCGGGTTCCAGCTGCTGGGTGGCAAAAAAGAGCTTCCGGCTCGCGCTCGGCGACTATTGAAACTCGATCGCACTGGAGATCCACGCGAAGCGATCTGGGGTGCGACGTGGGACCTGATGTACACCCGCCTCCCCGCGCTCATGGCTCAGTCCGCGTTGGCTCGACACACGAGGCCCCCTGTCGTCTTCATCACCGATGACAGCGGGCTCGCCGAATCTCTGATCGGCCTGAAGACCGTCTTCCTGACTCAGAATGCTCACGGTGTTGAGCTATCTGGCGACCACATGCATGTCGAGCTCCTGCACGACGATGTTCAACAACTTGTTCGGGATTACATCAACCGCGAGAGGCGGCGGGTTCTACTCCACGGTCGAGGAATGACCATGTCGGTGAAGCGGCGCGCGGCCTACTTGGCGCGCCGCGCCGAGAGCCGGTGGACCAAACCCGCATAGTCCCTCGTTAGTTCCCGTGCCCCGCCGCGCTGCTGCGCCTGGCCGGACACGTCCTGATCGAGCAGCACGACGAATGGGACGGCGCCGACCGCCGCTACTTCAGCGAACACTCCATGGAACTCCTGAACACCCAAACAGAGGAGGCGAACATCCCCGAACTCACTACGGCATAATCAACAACAGCTGACCCGCACGGTGCCCAGAAACTCCACCACACCGCGGGACGTCACCCTGAGCTACGGCCGAACTCACGAGCTTTCATCGGTGCTCACAGCACCTGCTGGACAATCTATGGCGGGTGAATAGCGCTCGATCAGGAATTACCTTCTTGTATCGGCGCCATCGATGCCGACCGCTGGGAAGGCGATCAGTCTCACCGATATGAGACGGGTCTCACTCTGGATGAGATCCGTCACGGGCTCGCGGCGATTCGGTGGGTGCCCCTGGAGGGACTCGAACCCCCAACCCTTTCCTTAGGACGGAACTGCTCTTCCATTGAGCTACAGAGGCGGATTGACCGCTGACGAGTCTACCGGGTGCGCTCCGGGAGGCGTGGCGGACGGATGCGGGCGCCGCCGCAAGCCCAGCTTTGCGCCACTTCGGCGGGCGTTGCGCCCCTTGTTCTGGCGCAAAGGCCGGGGAGGTGGCGCAACAGGGCGGGCAGGGCAGGGCACGCTGGCCGGCGGGCGCCGCGCGCCCTACGGAGGCGGGTACAGGAAGAGGGCGACCGAGCCCGTCGCGATCGTGCGGCGGTGGTAGTTGTGGTCGCTGTTCTGGTTGTACTCCTCGATCGTGACCGTGCCGTCCCCGTTCACCGACTGCACGTACGCAACGTGGTTGTAGGTGAACCAGGCGACCGATCCGACGATCGGGTCGTGGCTCACGGCCCAGCCGTGGCTCTCCCACGCGTTGGCCCAGTTCCAGGCGCTTCCGCCGCCGGGGGTCATGTTCGACCAGACCCACTTCCACGGGCCGGTCGCGCCGGCGTCGCGGTTCAGGCGCCAGGCGACGAAGTCCACGCACTCGCGGTACTCGTAGTTCAGCGGCGAGAGCACTCCCACCGGGCCGCCGGGCCACGGGTAGTCGTCGCCCTCCTGGCGGGCACCGGGCGATGAGTACGACCCGCCCTGGGCCTTCACCTTCGCCGCCGCTTCGGCTGCCGCCTGGGCACGAGCGGCGCGCTGCGCCTCTTCAGTCTTGCGACGGATCTCCGCGCCACTCACGGCCGTGTAGCCGTCGCGCGCGACCGTGATCTTGGCCGAGACGCTCGGCACCTCGACGCTCTGTGCGTTCGCCTCGGCGAGCACGTGCGCGCCGGATGCCTTGAACTGGGTCTCGCCGCTGCCGGGCGCGAACGCGTACGCGGGCAGCGCGACCGTCAGGAACACGCCCGGAACCACGAGCAGCGTCACGAGGCTGCTGAAGACGCTGCGCTTCTTCTTGCCCTTGGGACCGGTCGAGGCCGACGGCTTCGCGGCCGGCACGGCGACGGATGCTGCGGGCGGCCGGGGTGCGACCGGCACGGCCCGCACGTGCGGCTCGACGGCGGGCACCGCCTCATTCTCGCGCTGGGCGCGCAAGGAGCGACGCGTGGGAAGCACGACTGCAGCGTCGCCTCCGGTGCTCTCCGAGCGGGACCCGTCGTCGGGCCGCTGGATGTCGCCGGGTTCTGTCACAGTGTGTCCTCCGGGGCGCAGATCGGCGCCACGTTGTCGTGCAAAGGCCAGTGTCTCGCAGGAGCACCAGGGAGCACCCTCGGCAAGACCTGCCCCAGACTACGTGACGAGCGCGCGATTGTCACGGCGCGCATTCGAGGCTGAGAGATCGCTCTCACGCAGCGAGTGCCAGGAACTCATCCCATTCTGGAGCGGAATGCTCGAATCCGCGCACGAGCCAGGCCGTTCCCTGGGGCATCCGCGGGCTCACGCGCAGCGCCCATCCCATCTCGCCGGGAGTGCGGTCCGCCTTCTGGTTGTTGCAGCGCACGCAGCACGCGACGAGGTTCTCCCAGGCGTCCCGCCCGCCACGCGACCGCGGGAGTACGTGGTCGATCGTGCTCGCCGACTTGCCGCAGTAGGCGCAGCGGTGCTCGTCCCGTCTCAGCACCCCGCGGCGGCTCACGGGAATCTCCTTGCCGTATGGCACATGCACGTAGCGCGTGAGCAGGATGACCGACGGCCTGTCCCACGACCCCGTATTGCCCCACACCGGGTGGTCCGCGTCGTACTGCAGCATGGTCGCCTTGCCGCTCATCACGAGCATGAGAGCCCGCTTGAACGACACGACGGCGAGTGGTTCGTATCCGGCGTTCAGGACCAGAGTGCGCATTGTCTCCCTCTCGAAACTGCTGGACGGCTTCCAGCTATTCGAACTGCCCTGACCCACCGCCCCTCAGGGCGCGCAGGCAACGAAAAAGGGCACTGTCACGAAGACAGTGCCCTCCTCACCACAGCATGGTGAACGTGCCGGTGCGAATGCCGGCGAACGAACGCACAGCGCTCATCCGTGGTGCGGATGCTGCGTGGCTCATTCATCGGCGCTCCCGAGAATCGGTTGGTCAGGCCTACAGGCTAAACCACGAAACTGACGGATGCTCCACGAGGCGCGCCGGGCCCGCATCCGTTAACGCAGGATTCACACGGCGAAGCGCTCAGATGCCGAGTCGCACGATGAAGTAGTCGCTCGTCCAGAGCGGCTGCACACGCACGGATGCGCCCTCGTACGGCGCGTGCAGGATGTTGCCGTTGCCGGCGTAGAAGCCGTCGTGACCGTCCATGATCACGAGGTCGCCCGGACGGGCGTCATCGATCGAGATGCGGGTGCCCGCGGCGCCCTGCCCCGTCGAGGAGTGCGGAAGCGCCACGCCGAACTGCGCGTAGACGTACTGCACGAAGCCGGAGCAGTCGAAGCCAGCAGGAGTGTTGCCGCCATAGACGTACGGGACGCCCTGGTACTGCAGCGCCACGTTGTAGACCGACGCCAGGTCGAAGTTCGGGTAGGGCGGGTTCGCCAGGAAGTCGCCGACGGACGGACCGGAGTACGAGGCGCCGTACGACGCCATCTGCGTGCGGGCGGATGCGGCAGCGGCCGCCGCGGCGGCGTTGGCTGCTGCGGCCGCAGCCGCGTCGATCTCCGCCTTCGAGGTGGCGGCGTAACCGTCGCGTGCCACCGTGATGGTGGCGGCCGTCTCGGGCACGTCCACCTTCTGCTCGCCGGCCTTCATGCGCTTGGACGTATCGGTTGTCGCGAACGTCGCCTCATTCGAGCCCGGTGTCATTGCGTAGGCGGGCAGGGCGATCGTGGCAACGAGTCCAGCGGCGACGCCCATGATCGTGAGATTGGCGGCGATACGGCGTGCGGGATGACGGGTGTTGGTCTGGGCCAAAGTTACCTCCGGCGCCTCCGGCGGCCTTCTGGCTGCCCCCGTCCACTGCGGTGATCGCGTGCTCATCGGGCGTCACGAGACGGGGTGGGAGGCGTCGTGACCCGAGTCCTTCGGCCTGGTAAGCGGCCAGTGGGACTCAACGACGCTACGTGAGAAGGCCGCGGATGTCGCATCCAGACCAGTGCTCCGCCGGCTTTGGGAGCGCTTTCACAGAAAGCGGATCAGGCCTCGACGAAGATGTGGCCCGCGACCTCGTTGGGCAGTTCGAGCCCTCCGTCCGCGCCGTCGACATCGACGCGCACGTAGGAGCCCGCCTGGGTGAAGGTGGCCGTGGCACCGGGAAGAATGCCGAACTGCTTGAGCTGGGCGAGCAGTTCAGGATCGAACTGCACCGGCTCCGCGAGCCGGCGCACGGTGCGCTGAACCGGAAGCGCCGAAGCCGCAACGAGGTCGACGACGTTGACGACTCCCGTCATGAACGGCGCCGACGCGGTCGCGCCGAGTTCCTCCAGACCGGGGATCGGGTTGCCGTAGGGCGACTCTGTCGGATGGTTCAGGATGCTGAGCAGCTTGCGCTCCACCTGCTCGCTCATGACATGCTCCCAGCGGCATGCTTCTTCGTGCACGAACTCCCACTCGAGCCCGATCACGTCGGCGAGCAGCCGCTCGGCGAGCCGGTGCTTGCGCATCACGTGCACCGCCTTGCTGCGGCCCGCATCGGTGAGCTCGAGATGCCGATCCTCCGAAACGACCACGAGCCCGTCGCGCTCCATGCGCGCGACCGTCTGCGACACGGTGGGGCCGGAGTGACCGAGGCGTTCGGAGATGCGGGCGCGGAGGGGAACGATGTTCTCCTCTTCCAGATCGAGGATCGTGCGGAGATACATCTCCGTCGTGTCGATGAGATCCGTCACTGCACGCCTCCCCTTCCCGCCGCGAGTGCCCTGCCGCGAACTTCGGTCACAGCCTACCGTCGCCCGCGACGCTCACCGTCACGGGCGCAGGGCCGCCCATAGAATCGACCCATGCCTGAGATCACCATTCCCGCATCGATCCTGCCCGCCGACGGACGTTTCGGATGCGGGCCCTCCAAGGTGCGGCCTGAGCAGCTGGCCTACCTGGCCGGCGCGGGGGCGCAGATCATGGGCACGTCGCACCGGCAGGCACCCGTGAAGAACCTCGTGGGCCGCGTGCGCTCCGGCATCGCGGAGCTCTTCCAGGCTCCCGAGGGCTACGAGGTCGTGCTCGGAAACGGCGGATCGAGCGCCTTCTGGGATGCCGCCGCCTTCGGCCTCATCCACAACCGCAGCCAGAACCTCGTGTTCGGCGAGTTCGGCCAGAAGTTCGCCGCCGCCGCCGGTGCCCCGTGGCTGCAGGCCCCCGATGTTCGCTCGGCCGAGGCCGGCTCGCGCAGCGAGGCCGAGCCGATCGAGGGCGTCGACCTCTACGCCTGGACCCACAACGAGACCTCGACCGGCGTCTCAGCTCCCGTGCGGCGCGTGCACGGCGACGAGGGCGCTCTCACCGTGATCGATGCGACGAGCGCCGCCGGCGGCATCGGGTTCGACGCGAGCCAGGCCGACGCCTACTACTTCGCGCCGCAGAAGAACTTCGCCTCCGACGGCGGCCTGTGGCTCGCGCTCCTCTCGCCGGCGGCCATCGAGCGCATCGAGGCCATCGCCGCAGCCGATCGCTACATTCCCGAGTTCCTCAGCCTGAAGAACGCCCTCGACAACTCCCGGCTCAACCAGACACTCAACACTCCGGCCATCTCGACGCTCCTGTTGCTCGAGAACCAGCTCGAGTGGATGAACGGGAACGGCGGGCTCGCCTTCACCGGTGCCCGCACCGCGGAGTCCTCCGGCCTGCTCTACGACTGGTCGGAGCGCGCCGAGTACGCGACGCCGTTCGTCGCGAACCCCGAGCACCGCTCCCCCGTCGTCGTCACGGTCGACTTCAGCGAGTCGGTGAAGGCGGCGGATGTCGCGGCCGCGCTGCGCTCCAACGGCGTCGTCGACACGGAGCCCTACCGCAAGCTCGGCCGCAACCAGCTGCGCTTCGCGACCTTCGCGGCCATCGAGCCCGACGACGTGCGCGCCCTCATCGCCTCGATCGAGTACGTCGTCGAGCACCTCTGAGGCGGCGCGGATGCGGTTGTGGCTGAAAGACGGCGAACGCCGGCCCGATCCCGAGCCGGCGCGAGCCGACGGCCGTAAGGCGGTCGTGGTCGGAACCCTCGCGTGGCTACTCGCCCTCGCGGCCGCCCTCATCTGGCGTGGACGCCTCGTCGCCGCCGGTCATGAGTGGTGGATCACCGTCTGCCTCATCGGCGTCGCCCTCGGCGTCGTCGGCTTCGTCGTCGTGCTCCTCCGGCGCCGCCGCGACTGAGCCGTCGTCGCTCTCGTCGCTCTCGTCGCTCTCGTCGCCGTCGCCGAAGACATCGACGTCGAGATCGTCGTCGAACGAGTCGTCGTCTGCGGGGTCGAAGGCATCCGCGTCAACGTCAACGTCGTCATCATCATCGTCGTCGTCGTCGTCATCGTCATCGTCGTCGTCGTCGTCGTCGTCGAGGTCTGCGTCATCGATGTCGAGGTCTGCGTCATCGATGTCGACGTCATCCGCGTCGTCCTCATCGAGGTCGTCCTCGTCGAGGTCGTCGTCGCCCGCGGCCGACTCGGCGGCCGCCGCCTCGGAGGCCGCACGGTAATCGGCCATCCGCTCCGACCACGGCACCCAGTCTGGTGCGAGCAGCGCGCGTTCACCCGGCATGAGCTCGGCCTCGAGCACGGTGGGCGGGAACCCCTCGGCGCGCCCGACCGTCACCGTCCAGAACCAGCCGGGGTATCCGCTCATCCGGCATTCGAACAGCAGCGAGACCGTGCCGTCCTCCTCGAGGACGTGCCCGGCCGGCTCGCCGACGGTCTCCGCCGGAGTGATCTCGAGCAGGGCGGCGTAGGCCAGCTCGACGGCGTCGAGCAGCTCCCTCTCGGCCTCAGGCATCGAGCTCGTCAGCCACCTTGCGCAGAACGGCGGCCATCTTGTGCGCCCGAGCGGACTCGGGGTAGCGGCCGCGCTTGAGGCCGACGCCGATGATGTCGAGCTCCTTCAGGAGGTCTTCGATGATGACAGCCATGTCGTCGGCGGGACGCCGATTCATCTTCACCAGGCTCGGCGGGGCGTCGATGACCCGGGCGGAGAGCGCCTGAGCGCCGCGCTTGCCATCGGCGATGCCGAACTCCAGGCGCGTGCCGGCTTTCACCTTCGCGCCGGCGGGCAGTGCCGACGCGTGCAGGAAGACTTCCTGGCCGTCATCGGAGCTGATGAAGCCGAAGCCCTTCTCGTCGTCGTAGAACTTGACCTTGCCGGTGGGCATGTGAACCTCGCTTGGTTGTGGGCGCGCCGAAGTGCGACGCCGTCCGGTGTCCAGTTTAGAGGCGCGGTGCTCCTATTGTTGGTGGGGTGAGTCCTGAACCCAACGGGGCGCCTGCCCATCGGGCCGAGCGCGTCATCGCCTCCATGGCTGCCGCGTGCATCGGCCTGTCGATCATCAGCATCATCGCCGTGCTCATCGCCGCGGCATCCGGGCTGAGCCAGACGGAACTCTCGCAGGGGTTCTGGCAGGTGGTCTTCTGGATTCCCGGCATCGGCCTGCCCATCGGTCTCGTGCTCATCGTGGCGTGGCTCGTCACGAGCCTGGTGAGGCGTTCGCGCGAGGCCAAGCGCGCCTGAACCGGCCGAATCGCACCGTGTCGGCGTGTCGGCGAGCGCGACGGAGATCCCCCAATACGCGGTACGAGCGTCAATGGGCATAAGGGTTCGCGGCCGCATTCCACCTGTACGCACGCCCGCGAGAGGATGCCGCGGCGACCGCATCCGGGGGCTGATCTATCCTTGGCAGATGATATGCGTTGCGCCGGGACCGCGAGGCTGAGGCGACGGCGATGCTTCCCCTTGCGACCCGACTGCGCACTCTCCCACCCGAAATCCTGATCGAAGCCCTGCGACGTCGGGATGCCGCGACCACGGGCATCCGCGACTTCTTCGACCTGGCCGAGGCGCTGCTGACGCCCGAGGCCATCCAGAGAGAACTCGCCCAGCTCGATCGCACGCACCTCGCGGTGCTCGCCGTCGCCTCCCGGAACGCCGCTCCGGGTGCGGATCCCGCACGCGTCACCTACGACGAACTGGTCTCGGCTCTCGCCGAACTTCGTGGTGAGCCGCTGCCCCGCACCGACGTCGCGAGAATCGCCGCAGAGCTATGCGACCTCTTCCTCTGCGTCGCCGACAGCGAGGGCGTGCTGCCGTTCCGGGAGGTGGCCGAGCGCTTCGCCGCCTGGCCCGCCGAGGGGCTGCCGGATGTCGCAGCGCTCGCGGCGTTCTTCCCGCCGACACCCGTCGCGACGAATGACACCGTCGACACGCGGCTCGTCGATCGCCTCGCGGCCGAGCACGCCTTCGGAACCACGGCGGCCATCGCGGAACTGGTGACCGCCGTCGACATCGAGCCGGCCCGCGAACTCGGCAAGGGCGGGCTCTCGCTGCCCGACAGCAAGCGACTGGCGCTGGCGATGGCGGTGCCGCTCGAGCGTGTTCCGGCCCACCTGCGCATCGCGGCTCGCGCAGGACTGGTCGGCCGCTCGGGCGCGGACTGGCTCGTCGCCGATGCCGGTTCAACCTGGCTCGCCAGCTCGACCGCCGACCGTTGGCTCATCCTCGTGTCGGCGTGGCACGCGGCCCTGCCGCGCGACGTGCAAGACATCCTCGCGGCGGCTCGGGTTCCGTGGAACGGATTGCGCGCGTTCGTACGCTGGCTCTACCCCGCCGCCGTCGAGACTCTCGAAGCCCGCATCGACGAGTTCGGCGAAGACGCGGAGTACCTCGGCATCGTCGCCGGCGGAACCCCGGGGGCGGCAGGCAGCCTGGTGCTGCTCGGACGGTTGGAGCAGGCACGGGCCGAGCTGGCGGGCAACCTCCCTGCCGAGGTCGAGAAGGTCTACCTGCAGCACGACCTCACGATCGTGGCACCCGGCCCCCTCACCCCCGCGATTGACGCCCGGCTGCGCACCCTCGCCGACGTCGAGAGCCGAGAGCTGGCATCCAGCTACCGCGTCAACGCGTCCTCGATCGGCCGCGCACTGGCGGCCGGCGAGGATGCCGCCTCCCTCACCTCCTTCCTCACCGAGATCTCGCTGAGCGGCATGCCGCAGCCGCTGCGCTACCTCATCGAGGAGACGGCGGCCCGCTACGGCCGGGTGCGCGTCAGCGCGATCCCCTCCGATCCCGGCCGCACCCAGGTGCGCTCCGACGACGCCGGCCTGCTCAGCCAGATCGTGGTCGACAAGTCGCTCTCGGCACTCTCGCTCGTGGCCGCAGGCCCCGGCCGGCTCATCAGCAGGTTCGAACCCAAGATCGTCTTCTGGGCGTTGAGCGACGGGCGCTACCCCGTGGTGGCCGAGGATGCGGCCGGCACCATCGTGCACCTCGAGCGCCGCCGCCTCGCCCGCCAGTCCGCGCCCGAGCGGACGGACCCGTATCCCGACTTCGTCGCGCGCCTGAGGGCAGCCGATGAGGAGCTGGGCGAGACCGGCCAGGCCTGGCTCACGCGCCAGATCGAGGTGGCCATCCGGGAGAGGCGCGCACTCACCGTGAGCGTACGGATGCCCGGCGGCGCGATCTCGGACTACCTGCTGGAACCGACGGCGGTCGCCGGCGGGCGCATGCGGGCGCGTGACCGACGAGCGGACATGGAGCGCACGCTGCCGCTCTCGGCCATCGCGGGCATCAGCACCGAGTGATGACGGGCGACCCGGTAGACTTGACGGCTATGCCTGATGGACCCCTGATCGTCCAGAGTGACCGCACGGTTCTGCTCGAGGTCGCGCACCCCCTCGCCGAGGATGCGCGCCACGACCTGGCCGTGTTCGCCGAGCTGGAGCGCGCGCCCGAGCACATCCACACCTACCGCATCACGCGCCTGGGGTTGTGGAATGCGCGAGCGGCGGGGCACGAGGCAGCCGACATGCTCGGCACGCTCGAGCGCTACAGCAAGTTCCCGGTACCCCAGACGGTAAGCATCGACATCACCGAGACCGTGAGCCGCTACGGTCGCCTCGTCATCGAGCGCAACGACGACGGCGAGCTCGTGCTGCGCTCGGTGGACCAGCCCGTCCTGACCGAGGTGGCCGGAGCCCGGCGCATCGCACCGTTGCTGATCGGGCATCCCACCCCCGACACGTTCCTCATCGAGCCGTGGGCGCGCGGTGCGCTCAAGCAGGAGCTCGTCAAGCTCGGCTGGCCTGCCGAGGACCTCGCGGGCTACACGCCCGGCACGCCGCACCCGATCGAGCTCGAGACCTCGGGCTGGAACCTGCGCGACTACCAGAAGAAGGCCGTCGCGAACTTCTTCGAGGGCGGCTCGGGCGTCGTCGTGCTTCCCTGCGGCGCCGGCAAGACGCTCGTCGGAGCCGGGGCGATGGCGACAGCGAAGACCAACACCCTCATCCTCGTCACCAACACCGTGTCGGCCCGGCAATGGCGCGACGAGCTGCTGCGCCGCACGTCGTTGACGGCGGAGGAGATCGGCGAGTACTCGGGACAGACCAAGGAGATCAAGCCGGTCACCATCGCGACCTACCAGATCCTCACGGCCAAGCGGAAGGGCGAGTACGCCCACCTCGCCCTGCTCGACGCGCTGGACTGGGGACTCATCGTCTATGACGAGGTGCACCTGCTGCCCGCACCGGTGTTCAAGCTGACCGCCGAGCTGCAGGCGCGCCGCCGCCTGGGCCTCACGGCCACGCTCGTTCGGGAGGACGGCCGCGAGGGCGACGTCTTCAGCCTCATCGGCCCCAAGCGCTTCGACGCGCCATGGAAGGAGATAGAGGCGCAGGGCTTCATCTCCCCCGCCGCCTGCTACGAGGTGCGCATCGACCTTCCGCAGAGCGATCGGCTCTCCTACGCGGCAGCCGCCGACGACGAGCGCTATCGCATGGCAGCGACCGCTCCGGCCAAGCTCGGCGTCGTGCGACAACTCGTGGAGCACCACCGCGGCGAGCGCATCCTCGTCATCGGCCAGTACCTCGACCAGATCGAGGAGCTCGCCGAGACCCTCGGCGCGCCGCAGCTGACCGGTGCCACGCCCATCGATGAACGCGAGCGCCTCTACCAGGAGTTCCGCGAGGGAACGACACCGGTGCTGGTGGTCTCGAAGGTCGCCAACTTCTCGGTCGACCTGCCCGAAGCGACCGTGGCCATCCAGGTCTCGGGCTCGTTCGGCTCGCGGCAGGAGGAGGCCCAGCGCCTCGGCCGCCTGCTGCGCCCGAAGGAGTCTGGCCTCTCGGCGAACTTCTACACCCTCGTCGCGCGCGACACCGTCGACCAGGACTTCGCCCAGAACCGGCAGCGCTTCCTCGCCGAGCAGGGCTACAGCTACACGATCCTCGACGCGCATTCGCTCACCGAGATGGCGGCCTGAGCGCCGCCCGCTCTATCCGTCGGGACCGCGGCGCACGTAGCGCAGGAACAGCATCTGCTCGGTCGGGATGCTCGCGGCCAGGCGCATCCGCTGGTGCACGCCATCCGTGCCCTCGGCGATGCGCCTGCCCTCTCCCCCGACGAGCATCGCCGACAGGCTGAGACAGAACTCGTCGACGAGGTCGTTCGCGATCAGGTCGCCGAAGAGGCGCGGCCCGCCCTCGCACAGCACCTTCGGCATGCCGCGTTCTGCGAGGGCCGCGATCGCCAGCCGCAGGTCGACCGTGCGCTCACCGCAGACGATCACCTCGGCGACCTTCGAGAGCTCCGCGCGCAGGGCGGCGGGCGCCGCGGCGTGCGTGATGACGAACCTCGGCGACGGGGCATCGGCGAAGAACGGATGCGAGGCCGGCAGGTCCAGCGACGACGACACGAGCGCGAGCGGCACGTGCACTCCGCCATAGCCCTCGGCACGCACCGTTCCGGCTCCCACCAGCACGACGTCGCCGAGTTCGCGCAGCACGCCGAGCAGGCGCTGGTCGTCGGCGTTGCCCAGGCCTCCGCTGCGACCCTCGATCGTCGCCGATCCATCCAGGCTCGCGACGAAGTTCACGCGTACGTGCGGCGTTCCCCGATCGGCGAGGGCGTAGCGCCGCAGGAGTTCGTCACGGTCGAGCATCGGCTCCGCCTTGCTCCGTGACGCCGGCACCCATGTTGTGCTCCAGGTACGCCGGCTCGCGCCAGCCCTGGATGGCCTCGATCATCCGCACGGCGTCGACGCTCTCGCGCACGTTGTGCACCCTCAGAATGCGCGCGCCGTGCAGCACGCACCACACCGCAGCGGCGAGCGACCCCGGCACCCGCTCGGCACGCGGGCGATCGAGCGACTCACCGATGAAGTCCTTGTTCGAGAGCGCCACGAGCGTGGGGTAACCGAGCGCAACCACCTCGTCGAGCCGGCGGGTCAGCTCGAGGGAGTGCAGCGTGTTCTTGTTGAGGTCATGGCCGGGGTCGAGCACGATGCGCTCGGCCGGCACGCCCTGACGCTGTGCGACGTCGACCCGCTTCCGCAGGAAGTCGGCGACCTCGCCCACGACGTCGCCGTACCGTGGTGCGGGGTAGGCCCGCCGCGGAGCCGCCAGCGAGTGGGTGATGACGAGGGTGGCCGCGCTGTCGGCGACCACGTCGGCCATGAGCGGGTCGCGCATGCCGGTGGTGTCATTGATCACGTGAGCGCCGGCGGCGATGGCCGCCCGGGCGACCTCGGAATGGAAGGTGTCGACCGAGAGCACCGCTCCCGATCCCTGCAGGGCCCGCACGACGGGAATGACCCGCTCGATCTCCTCGGCGACCGGAACGGGTGCGCCGGGGGCGAACTTCACGCCGCCGATGTCGACCCAGTCCGCCCCGTCTTCGATAGCCCGTTCCGCGGCCGAGACCGCGGCATCCAGTGCGAAGGTGGCTCCCGCGTCGTAGAAGGAGTCCGGCGTGCGGTTGACGATGGCCATCACGGCGACCTGCCGGGTGAAGTCGAAGGCACGCGGCCCGATGATCCGCTTCATGTGCGGCGGGCCCCCGATCTCATGTCTGCGAGTCTGTCATCTCGGCCATGCTCCCGCTATCGGGGAGCGCTCGACACGCCCTCGAAGAGTTCCCAGCCAAGTTCCAGACAAACCGCAGCAGACTAAGAGTATGGCTGACGGACCACGCATCCTCATTGTTGACGACGAACCGAACATCCGTGACCTGCTCACGACCAGCCTGCGTTTCGCGGGCTTCGCCGTGCGTGCTGTGGGCAACGGCGCGCAGGCCATCTCGGCCGTGCTCGAGGAGGAACCCGACCTCATCATCCTCGATGTCATGTTGCCCGACATGAACGGGTTCGGCGTCACGAAGCGCCTGCGCTCGGCCGGGTACACGGCTCCCATCCTGTTCCTGACGGCCAAGGACGACACCGAGGACAAGATCACCGGCCTCACCGTCGGCGGCGACGACTACGTCACCAAGCCCTTCAGCCTCGACGAGATCGTGGCCCGGATCAGGGCAATCCTGCGCCGCACCATGCACGCGGACGAAGAGGCGGTCATCCGCTCGGGCGAGCTCACCATGGACCAGGACACGCACGAGGTGCTCGTGGGCGATGTGCCCGTCGAACTCTCGCCGACCGAGTTCAAACTGCTGCGCTACCTGATGCTGAACCCGAACCGGGTGCTCTCCAAGGCGCAGATCCTCGACCACGTGTGGGAGTACGACTTCAACGGCGATGCGGGCATCGTCGAGAGCTACATCTCCTACCTGCGGCGCAAGCTCGACCAGCACTCGACGGAGCCGCTGATCCAGACCAAGCGCGGATTCGGGTACATGCTGAAGGCCACGAAAGGCTGATACTCAGACAGCGTTCGTAGGCTGCTACAGCCATGCATGAGTCACTTTCCGAGCGGTGGAACCGCATCTCCCTGCGTACCAAGATCACCGGTGTGACGGTGCTCATGCTCACCGCCGGCCTGCTCGTCTCGGGCATCGGAACCATGGCCATGCTGCGCCAGTACGTCGAGCAACAGGTGGATGCCCGGCTGCAGACGGTGGCACAGGGCAACCTCTCGCGATTCTTCGGCGAGCAGGACGGATCGAGCATCACGAGCATCCGCACCGACGCCGCCGCGAGCGAGTACTACGTGGCCGTCTTCCGCCATGACGGCGACCTCATCGACCACAACTGGGAGAGCCGCGACCGGTCCGAGCTGCCGGTGCTCGCCAAGCCCCTCTCGCTGCAGAGCGCGTATGCCGCGCGCGGCACCATCGTGACCCTGTACGACACCGCCGGCACCGAGTTCCACGCCATGGTGGTTCCGGTGGCGATCGACGAGACCGAGATGGGCACCGCCCTCGTCGCCGTCTCGCTGCAGGAGACCGACAACATCATGGCGACCTACCTGTCGATCTTCCTCGGCTTCGGGGTCGGCGTCGTGATCCTCGGCGGCCTCATCACCCGCATGCTCGTGACCACGACCTTCGCGCCGCTGCGCGAGGTGGAACGGACGGCCGCAGCCATCGCCGACGGCGACTTCAGCCAGCGTCTCGGCGGAGCCACCCCCAACACCGAGGTCGGCCGGCTCAACCGCTCGCTGAACACGATGCTCAACCGCATCGACCGCGCCTTCAAGGACCGCGCCCGCACCATCGAGCAGATGCGCCGCTTCGTGGGCGATGCCAGTCACGAATTGCGCACCCCGCTCGTCTCCGTGCGCGGCTACGCCGAGCTCTACCGCATGGGCGCACTGCAGACGCCCGACGAGGTGGGCCAGGCCATGGAGCGCATCGAGAAGGAGGCCATTCGCATGAGCGGCCTCGTGGAGGATTTGCTCTCGCTCGCCCGCCTCGATGAGGCAAAGCCGCTGGCCCTCGCCCCCGTCGACCTCGTTCCGCTCGCGCGCGACGCGGCTCTGGACGCCATGGCCTCCCAGCCCGACCGCGCCATCACGGTGGTCGTTCCCGCCTCGGCCGATGAGCTCGTCAGTCCCCCGGCGGTGCCGCTCACGGCATCCTCGACGTCGGCGTCCGCCTCGGCGTCGAAGAAGCCGGCACGCACCTCGGCGGCCACCGTTCCCGCGACGCGTCCGATTGCGCTGGCCGGAGCGACGATCGCCCGCCTGCGAGGGCGGCGCTACCGTCACGTCGACTCGCAGGCCGTCGCCTCGGGCAACATCGTCGCGGCGGCGATCGGCTCCGTCGACCAGCCCCAGCCGGCGGTCGTGCTCGCCGAGGAGAACAAGATCCGCCAGGTGCTGACCAACCTGCTCGGCAACGCGCTGCGTTTCTCGCCCGACGGCTCGCCGATCGAGATCGGTGTCGTCATCGACCGCGCCACAGATCGCGCCATCCTCTCGGTGATCGATCATGGCGAGGGCATCCCGCCGCAGATCCGCGAGAAGATCTTCCAGCGGTTCTGGCGTGCCGATACCTCGCGCACGCGCGAGACCGGCGGAAGCGGACTCGGCCTCGCGATCGTCTCATCGATCGTGGCGGCTCACAACGGCACGGTCGACGTCGTCGAGACGCCCGGCGGCGGTGCGACGTTCCGGGTCTGGCTGCCGCTCGCGGGGTCCGTCGCCGCGCCCCAGCCGCTGGTGCCGCAGTCCTTCGCCGCACCCTCGGCGAGCCCGGAGGCCTGAGCACTCCCTCACAGCGCGGTCGGATGCCGCTGGTTTGGTCACCACCGCATCCCACCGCGTTCGGCGGCGCGGACTGCGCCTAGCGTGCAGGCATGACATCCTTCAACGTCGACAGCGACGCCGTGCTGAACGCCACCACCTCTGTGAACGGATCGATCGAGCGCATCCGTTCGGAGGTCGCCGGCCTCCTCGCGCAATTGACCAACCTGCAGGGCTCATGGGGCGGCGCTGCCGCCGTCGCCTTCCAGTCGGTGGTCACCGATTGGCGCGGCACCCAGCAGCGCGTGGAGGAGAGCCTGACGTCCATCGCCGCTGCGCTCGGCAATGCCGGGCGGCAGTATGCGGAGACGGAGCAGGCCAACCTGAGTCTGTTCGGCCGCTGATGCGTTGGCGCGATCGTCGCGAGGCGACCGATGGCGCGGGGTCGTGGATCGGGGTGCGCCCAGAATATGGCAGTGTCGTCGGAGCGGCCTTTCCTGGGGCGCCAGGACAGACAGGATTCCATGACCGGCGTCGAGACCGCCCGCACGATCGTCGCCGTCGTGCTCGCCATCGCCTTCGCCGCCATGAGCGTGCTGCACTTCGTGCCGAGCACGGCTCGGGGAATGGCCGCGATCATCCCACCGGCGATGAAGGGCACCGGGCTGCTCTCGGGCCGATCGCTCGTGCGCCTGACGGGACTCTGCGAGGCCGCAGGCGCCGTGGGACTCCTGGTGCCCGTGCTCCGGACGCCCGCGGCGATCGCGCTGTGCCTCTTCCTCGTCGCCGTCTTCCCCGCCAATGCCTACGCGGCGGCCCATCCCGAGCGCTTCGGCCGCATCGCGGTTCCGCTCATCCCCCGAGCCCTCGGGCAACTCGCGCTGATCGGGCTGCTGGTCTTCGTCGCGCTCTGATCGCGGCGGCGACGCCGAGCACCCGCGTGTCAGGGCAGACGCCGAGACAACGCAAAGGGCGCCTCCCCTGCGGGAGACGCCCTCTGTCGTGTTCAGCCGGTCGCTGAGCTCAACCGGTCGCTGAGCTCAACCGGGTCGCTGAGCCTGTCGAAGCGGACTTAGAAGTCCATGCCGCCGGTCGGGTCGCCGACCGGAGCGGCGTTCTTCTCGGGCTTGTCGGCGACGACGGCCTCGGTGGTGAGGAACAGGCCGGCGATCGACGCTGCGTTGAGCAGAGCCGAGCGGGTGACCTTCACCGGGTCGTTGATGCCGGCAGCGAGCATGTCGACGTACTCGCCGGTCGCGGCGTTGAGGCCGTGTCCGACGGGCAGGCCCTTCACGCGGTCGGCCACGACGCCCGGCTCGAGGCCGGCGTTGAGGGCGATCTGCTTGAGCGGAGCCTCGATGGCGACCTTGACGATGTTCGCACCGGTCGACTCGTCGCCCGTGAGCTGCAGCTTGTCGAAGGCGATCTTGCCGGCCTGGATCAGGGCGACGCCACCACCGGCGACGATGCCCTCCTCGACGGCGGCCTTCGCGTTGCGAACGGCGTCCTCGATGCGGTGCTTGCGCTCCTTGAGCTCGACCTCGGTCGCGGCGCCGGCCTTGATGACGGCAACGCCGCCGGCCAGCTTCGCGAGACGCTCCTGCAGCTTCTCGCGGTCGTAGTCGGAGTCGGTGTTCTCGATCTCCGCACGGATCTGCGCGACGCGGCCGGCGATGGCGTCGGGCTCGCCGGCGCCTTCGACGATCGTGGTCTCATCCTTGGTGATGACGACCTTGCGAGCCTGTCCGAGCAGGTCGATGGTGACGTTCTCGAGCTTGAGGCCGAGCTCCTCGCTGATGACCTGGCCACCGGTGAGGATGGCGATGTCCTGCAGCTGCGCCTTGCGGCGGTCGCCGAAGCCGGGGGCCTTGACGGCGACCGACTTGAAGATGCCACGCACCTTGTTGACGATGAGGGTGGCCAGGGCCTCGCCCTCGACGTCCTCGGCGATGATGAGCAGCTGCTTGCCGGTCTGGATGACCTTGTCGACGATGGGGAGCAGGTCCTTGATGTTCGAGACCTTGGAGTTCACGATGAGGATGTAGGGGTCTTCGAAGACCGCCTCCTGGCGCTCCTGGTCGGTCACGAAGTACGCCGACAGGTAGCCCTTGTCGAAGCGCATGCCCTCGGTGAGCTCGAGCTCGGTGCCGAAGGTGTTCGACTCCTCGACGGTGACGACGCCCTCCTTGCCCACCTTGTCGATGGCCTCGGCGATGATGGCGCCGATCTGCTCGTCGGCGGCGGAGATCGAAGCGGTGGCGGCGATCTCCTCCTTGGTCTCGATCTCCTTCGCGTTGGCGATGAGCTCGGCCTCGACGGCGGCGACGGCCTTCTCGATGCCCTTCTTCAGGCTGATCGGGTCTGCACCGGCTGCGACGTTGCGCAGGCCCTCGCGAACCAGCGCCTGGGCGAGCACGACCGAGGTCGTGGTGCCGTCACCGGCGACGTCGTCCGTCTTCTTGGCGACCTCCTTGACCAGCTCTGCGCCGATCTTCTCGTACGGGTCGTCGAGTTCGATCTCCTTGGCGATGGAGACGCCATCGTTCGTGATGGTGGGGGCGCCCCACTTCTTCTCGAGCACAACGTTGCGACCGCGCGGGCCAAGGGTCACCTTGACGGCGTCGGCGAGCGTGTTCAGACCGCGCTCAAGGCCACGACGGGCCTCCTCGTTGAAAGCAATGATCTTTGCCATGTGTGATTCTCGTCCCTTCCCGGACGTTTCAAAGATGCGTTTGTTAGCACTCGATTCAGACGAGTGCTAATCCGATTCTGGCACTCGGAGCATGCGAGTGCAAGCCGGTGCAGGGAGGCTCTCAGCCGAAGGCCACGCTTCCGCCGTCGGTCGGCACGAGTTCGATCCAGGTGTTGCCCGGCGCCAGCCGTACGGTCGTGCCGTTCTCGTCAGCAAGGCGGATGCCGGCGGCCTGGTCGGCCTTCGACCAGGTGCCGTGCAGGGTCTTGCCGCCCGTGGAGAACCACGCCTCTCCCCCGCCGACCATGACCGTCTTCGGCACTTCGCCGTAGCGCCAGTCGATGCCCACGCGCAGGGTGACGACGTTGACGGCGTGCAGCTGATCGCCGTTCGAGTCGACGTCGGGCGCGCCCTCCTGCGACCGGAGCCAGTAGTCGTGCTCGTCGTCCCAGGAGAAGCTCGGAAAGCGCTCGTCGGAGAAGACGGCGTTGATCGACGCGGTCGCCGCGCCGTCCTGCGCCGCGGTCGACGTGGCGGCATCCGTCGAGTACGCGAACTGCTGGGCAGGCGGGGCGAGGTCGGAGTGCCGGTCGACGGCATCCTTGGCGTGCAGGATGACGTCGTGCGGCGAATCGTGCACGTCGTCGCGGTAGAACAGGCCGGTGTCGTCGTAATCGAACACCACGTTCAGCACCGGGGTGGCCTGCATCATGGCCACGAACTGCTCCTGGCCGCCGGAGTACGCCACGATGCCGCCGAAGGGCGTGATGATGTCGGGGTCCATGGGCCGGATGGAGCGCACCGGGCCGATGAGGTCGGGGATGTCGGAGTGCCAGAGTGCGACGTAGCGGGTGAGTCCGCCTTCGACGAGCTCCTCGAAGACGATGTCGGTGCGCTCGAGGCCCACCTGCGGACGGGCTCCGACATGGTTGTCGATCTTGGCGGCGAGCGAGGGATGCGCGAGGCTTCCGGCGGGAACCGTGGTGCCGCGCAGGGGTGCCAGCTGGGTCGCCGCCGGTGGCGAATAGTCGGAGACGTACGCGGACCCGCTCGGAGGAGGTGTCGCGGTGACCGAGGGAGCCCCGCCCGTGCACCCGGCGAGGAGCACCCCGAGCGCTACGAGCATCCCCGCTGCGGCGAACCGTGGCATGCGACCTCCCGCCACAAACACCAACGCCGCCCGCGGTGTGCGGACGGCGTCAGCGATAGTCACTGATCAGGCGAGTCGTACCGACTCGGCCTGCGGACCCTTGTTCCCGGTACCGACCTCGAAGACCACCTGCTGGCCTTCTTCGAGAACCTTGTACCCTGCCATGTCGATGGCGGAGTAGTGGACGAAGACGTCCTGTCCCCCACCGTCGACCGTGATGAACCCGTAGCCCTTTTCAGCGTTGAACCACTTGACGGTTCCGTTCGCCATACGTTGCTCCCATTGCTGTGAAACTCGCAGCACCTGCCCAAATGCCTGTACCGGGCCTGTCGCAGTGAACTGCGCCCATCGTGCCGGGTGCTGCAGCCCCGACAGGAGCGTTATCACACGGCCAAATGATCGACCAATCCCAGATACTACTGAAGCTGTGTCGAACGACAAGAGCCCGAAGGCGGGTTTTTATCGCGGAATGGCAACGATTCGACACAAACGGACGCGTCCGTGCGTTTCCGGTGCGATTTCCGTCGTTCTGAGGCGGATCAGGCCGCCGGGGGCGAGTAGTCGGTTCCGATGACGACGACGAGCTGCGCGCCCGTCTGGGCGAAGTCCTGTGAGAGCGCGACGTCTGCGCCGGGCAGGGCGGCCGCTGCACCGCGGGCGGCGCCCTCGAGCCCCGCGTCGGCGTAGTAGACCCGGGTCTTGGCGATGTCGCTCGAGTCGGCGTTCGAGGTCGCGCCCACGTTCCAGCCCTGTCCGCGCAGGATGTCGGCGACGGTGCCGGCCAGCCCCTCGGTCGTGGTGCCGTTGAGCACGGTCACGCTCACGCTCGGATCCGTCGTCGGCGCTGCAGCAGGCGCCCCGGATGCCGTCGGCGTCGCCGAAGACGTGGTGAGGGGGGTCTCGATGTCGAGCCCGTTGTTGAGCCAGAGGATGCCGACGGCGCCGATGACGATGAGCACGACCGTGGCCAGCGCCGCCCACCCGAGGACCACCCAGCCGCGCCCGCGCCGCCGGGGCGCGCGGTGTGCTCCGACACGTTCGAGATCGTTGGGGAACTCATCGAAGCGGTCTTTGGGAGTGGAGGTGGCCATACTCGTCCGGTCTGGTCGGGCTCAGAGCGAGCGCCGCGAGCGCGCCGCTGCACGTGCGTCGCGCATCCGCTGCAGTCGCTTGATGAGCATCGGATCGTGGGCGAGCGCGATCGGAGAATCGATCAGCGCGCCCAGCAACTGATAGTACCGGGCCGCCGACAGGCCGAACTCCGTGCGGATCGCCTGCTCCTTCGCCCCGGCATGGGCCCACCAGGTGCGTTCGAATTCCAGAATGGCCTCGTCTCGCGCGCTCAGTCCCATGCCCCTCCCTCGTCGCCTCATCCTAGGCAGCGGCCCGCGAGGAACATCGAAGGCCGCTCGGCGGTTCGGTACGAGAGGGGCCGCCGATGCGGCCCGTAGGATTCATACGGAGGAGATGTCATGGACTACGAGGTTTCGAAGAGCGACGACCAGTGGCGCCAGGAGCTCGGCAGCGACAGGTTCGCCGTGCTGCGCGAGGCCGCGACCGAGCGTCCCTGGACGGGCGAGCTGCTGGACGAGGAGCGAGCGGGCATCTACACCTGCGGCGCCTGCGGAGCGGAGCTGTTCAAGAGCGGCACCAAGTTCGACTCCGGATGCGGCTGGCCGAGCTTCTACGAGTCGGTACGCCCCGAGGCCGTGCAGCTCATCGAGGACGACTCGCTCGGCATGGTGCGCACGGAGGTGCGCTGCGCGAACTGCGGCTCCCACCTCGGGCACGTGTTCCCCGACGGCTTCGGAACGCCCACCGGCGACCGCTACTGCATGAACTCGATCGCGCTGAACTTCACGCCGGAGAGCTGAGCGCGCGCTCGCTGCGGGCCCCATCCCCCGAACACGCAGTAGTTGCGGGTCCGGTTCCACCGAACACGCAGTAACTGCGGGTGTCAGGCCGCCCGCACCCTCCATTTCTGCGGGCTCGGTTGGGGGGCACCCACCAATCCTGCGGACTCGACTAGCCGTTCGCGCTTCTACGGAGCCCATCCCGCCCGCATCCCGACAGCAGGATGTGCGCGAGCCACCACCTCTCCTCGACGAGAACGCAGTAATTGCGGGTGTCACGCTGCCAGCACCCACCGTTTCTGCGGGATGGACGCGAGCCAACCACCGTTTCTGCGGGCTCGACTCGGCGGACCCACCACTTCTGCGGAGTCGACTCGGCTCGCGCCGAGAACGCAGTAATTGCGGGTCTCACCTCCCCCGGACCCACCATTTCTGCGGGATCGGCGCCGGGGCACCCACCGTTTTTGCGGGATGGTTGTTGGGCGGTCGCGCGCGCCGACGTCGACGCAGCCCGGGACGGGGTGCCTGCAGACGCAAACGGCCCGGTTTCTCGTAAGGAACCGGGCCGTTCTGCGTGGTCTGCACGGGCGTCGCCCGCAGGGCCGGCTGCGGGACTCGAACCCGCAACCTACGCTTTACAAGAGCGTTGCGCTACCAATTGCGCCAAGCCGGCGAAGGCCGAAGCCTCGGTCTGCAATCCTAGCCCGAGTGATCAGCCCGCCGGTGTCGGCGTGGGGGTGGGGGTCGACGTCGAGTACGTCTCGCCCGCGGCCTGCAGCACGAACGAGCTGAACTCCTTGGGGTCGGTCAGCGAGCCGGAGTACGACTTGCCGTTGACGATGACGGTCGGGGTTCCCTTGAACTCCTTCACATCGGAGTTCGGCAGCGGTTCGTTCACCGCCCGGTCGGTCGCGGCATTCACCCAGGCGTTGAAGTCCTTGCCCTTCACACACGACTCGATCTTGCTCATCGAGCCGACTCCGGCATCCTTGATGACCTTGATCATCTCTTGGTCGGACGGGCCGGCCGTGTTCTCCTGCGGCTGGTTGGCGTACATCGCCGTGTTGAAGGCCCAGAAGTCGTTGGGCGAGTAGTTCGCCACACACGCCGCCGCGTTCGCTGCGCGTAACGAGTACTTCGTGCCGAGCGAACGGCCCTCGAGCAGGTTGATCGGGTGGATCTCGACCGTCGCGGCTCCGTCGTTCAGCCACTGCTCCATCTGAGCCGAGTTCGTGCTCTCGAACTGGTTGCAGTAGGGGCACAGGTAGTCGACGTACATACGGATGTTGGCGACGTTGCCCGTCTCATCCGGTACAGAGGGCGTGGGGGTGCTTCCCGCCGCGATCGCCGGCGTCTGCACGGCCTTCAGGCCCTCGCCGATGAGGATGCCGTCGCTGGCCATGTTCTTCGGCCCCGGCCCGGCCGGCTTCACCGACTGCACGATGACGAGCACGACGATGGCCACGATCGCCAGCACCACGACGGCGATGCCGGACTGCAACAGCACCCTGTTGCGCCGCTCCTTCTTCTTCTGTTCCTCACGCAGCTGGCGGGCCTTCTCACGGGCCGCTTCGCGCCGTTGGTTCTTGCTGGGACGGGGTTCATTCCCGTGGGTCATCGATCCTCGCTCGCACGTAAGGGATAGCGCCTCGTGCACGTGCAGGTGCACGAGCAAACGCAGTCAAGATAGTAGGCCGGGTGTCTGTGAAATGACCAAACGCTGCCTGGACGGCGTTTCTACGCATGATCCGTGCGCGCTGCGCGGGCCGTACCTGAGGATTCGTCGATGCGCTGTCGGCATGCAATACTGACACTCGGTCACCGTCGATCGATGGCGACCACCACATCCATTCACTACGGATCGTCCGGCACGTACCTGCCGGTGAAGGAGAACACAATGGCATCCGTCACTTTCGATAAGGCAACGCGCCTTTACCCGGGCGGCACCCGCCCCGCTGTCGATCAGCTGGACCTGCAGGTCGCTGACGGCGAATTCCTCGTTCTGGTCGGCCCCTCCGGATGTGGCAAGTCCACGTCGCTGCGGATGCTCGCCGGACTCGAAGAGGTCAACGAGGGCAACATCTTCATCGGCGACCGCAACGTCACCGACGTTCCCCCGAAGGACCGTGACATCGCCATGGTCTTCCAGAACTACGCGCTGTACCCGCACATGACCGTCGCCGAGAACATGGGCTTCGCGCTCAAGATCGCCGGCGTCGGCAAGGACGAGCGTGCGGCCCGCGTTCTGGAGGCGGCCAAGCTGCTCGACCTCGAGCCCTACCTCAGCCGCAAGCCGAAGGCCCTCTCGGGTGGCCAGCGTCAGCGCGTCGCCATGGGCCGCGCCATCGTGCGTCAGCCCCAGGTGTTCCTCATGGATGAGCCGCTGTCGAACCTCGACGCGAAGCTGCGCGTGCAGACCCGCACCCAGATCGCGTCGCTGCAGCGTCGTCTCGGCGTCACCACGGTCTACGTGACCCACGACCAGACCGAGGCGCTCACCATGGGCGACCGCATCGCCGTGCTCAAGGACGGCGTGCTGCAGCAGGTGGGCACCCCGCGCGACCTGTACGAGCAGCCGAACAACGTGTTCGTCGCCGGCTTCATCGGCAGCCCCGCCATGAACCTGTTCACGGCGGACTACACCGAGGACGGCGTCAAGTTCGGCAGTGCCCTGGTTCCGGTCGCCCGTGACGCCATCGCATCCGCGACCGGCAACACCGTGACCGTGGGCGTTCGCCCCGAGGACATCACCGTCTCGACGACCCCGGGCACCGGCCTCGAGGTCGACGTCGACCTCGTCGAGGAACTCGGCGCCGACGGCTACCTCTACGGCCACTCGACGATCGAGGGCAAGCGCACCGACCTGGTGGCGCGTGTCGACGGTCGCATCCACCCGAACGCGGGCGAGAAGGTCTGGCTGTCTCCGCTGCCCGGCCACACGCACGTGTTCGACGCCGAGAGCGGCGCTCGCCTCATCAACACCCCGATCGCCCACTAGGCGTTCAGGAACGGCGACCGGCCGGTCGGAGCGCATGCTCCGGCCGGCCGGTTCTCTTTCACCCAGCGGTAGCATCGGAAGATCATGCCTGGACTGACCATCACCTCCGCCACCGCCGACCCGGCCCTGCTCGACCTGCCGTGGGACGTGCCGCTCGAGGACTGGTCCAGCGAGCACATCGCCGCCCTCCCCAAGGGCATCTCGCGCCACCTCGTGCGCTTCGCCCACCTCTCGGGGCATGTCATCGCCGTCAAGGAGACGACCGAGGTCATGGCGAAGGGCGAGTACGAGATGCTGCGCACCCTGCAGCGCCTCGAGGTTCCGTGCGTGGATCCCGTGGCCGTCGTCATGAACCGGACGGATGGGGAGGGCGACCCCCTGCCTCCCGCACTCGTGACCCGGCACCTGAAGTTCTCGCTGCCCTACCGGGCGCTGTTCTCGCAGACCCTGCGCCCCGACACCGCGACCCGGCTCGTGGACGCACTCGCGGTGCTGCTCGTGCGCCTGCACGTCATCGGGTTCTTCTGGGGCGACGTCTCGCTCTCGAACACGCTCTTCCGGCGCGACGCCGGCGCCTTCGCCGCCTACCTCGTCGACGCCGAGACCGGCCAGCTCTACTCCGGGGGGCTCTCGAACGGCCAGCGCGAGAACGACCTCGAGATCGCGCGCGTCAACATCGCCGGGGAACTGCTCGACCTCGAGGCCGGCGGTCGGGTCGCCGACGAACTGGACCCCGTGCGCATCTCGGACGGCATCGTCGACGCCTACCGCAACCTTTGGAAGGAGCTGACGGGCTCGGAGTCCTTCGCCTCGTCCGAGCGCTGGCGCATCAACGAGCGCGTCGACCGGCTCAACAAGCTGGGTTTCGACATCGAGGAGCTCGCGATCAAGACCACCGACGCGGGTTCGACCGTGCGCATCCAGCCGAAGGTCGTCGACGCCGGTCACCATCAGCGCCGACTGCTGCGGCTGACCGGCCTGGACGCCGAGGAGAACCAGGCCCGTCGTCTGCTGAACGACCTGGACTCGTATCGCGCCAGCTACAAGAAGGACGACTTCGACGAGGAGATGGTGGCCCACGAGTGGCTGGCCCGGGTGTTCGAGCCCGTCGTGCGTGCCATCCCGGCCGACCTGCGGGGCAAGCTCGAGCCGGCCGAGGTGTTCCACCAACTGCTCGAGCACCGGTGGTTCCTCGCCCAGGGGGCCGGCCACGACATCCCGCTGGCCGAGGCCATGACCTCGTACATCAACAACGTGCTGCGCCATCGGCGCGACGAGGCGACCATGATCGACCCGCCGACCGGGGCCTTCACCGCCGCGATCAGCGTCGTCGACGCTGACGCGCTGGCCGATCCGGCTGCCGACGCCGACACCGACGAGGACTGGCGCCTCAAGGTCTGAGCCCACACCCTCGCCGACTTGCCACTTCTTGCGGGTTCCGGGCGCCCGGAACCCGCAAAAGGTGGCAAGTCGAGCAGGATCTCAGACGGCGGCGGCGCGCAGCTTCGAGATCTCGTACAGGGTGACGGATGCGGCGATGCCCGCGTTCAGCGACTCGGTGTTCGAGGAGATCGGGATCGACACCACCGCGTCGCACGTGTCGGTGACCAGGCGCGAGAGGCCCTTGCCCTCGCTGCCCACGACGACCACGACGGGACGGTCGGCGAGCGCGAGGCCGGGAAGCGAGACGTCTCCGCCGCCATCCAGGCCGAGCACGAAGACGCCGGCCTCCTTGAGCGCCTTGAGCGTCTGGGTGAGGTTCGCGGCCATGGCGACGGGCGTGCGGGCCGCCGCTCCGGCCGAGGTCTTCCACGCCGAGGCGGTCAGGCCGACCGAGCGTCGCTGCGGGATGATGACGCCGTGGCCGCCGAAGGCCGCCGTCGAGCGGATGATCGCGCCGAGGTTGCGCGGGTCGGTGATGCCGTCGAGAGCGACGAACAGCGGCGTCTCGCCACGGCCGATGACCTCTTCCAGCAGGTCGATGGGGTGCGCGTAGTCGTACGGCGGCACCTTGATCGCGACGCCCTGGTGCACGGCGTCCCGGCCGGCGAGACGGTCGAGCTCGGGGCGCATCACCTCGAGGATGGGGATGTCGCGGTGGTTGGCGATCGAGAGGATCTCCTTCATCCGCTCGTCCATCTCCACCCGGGCGGCGACGTAGAGGGCCGTGGCGGGGATGCGCGCGCGCAGCGCCTCGACGACACTGTTGCGGCCGGTCACGATCTCGGCCTCCTCGCCCTTGGGCTTGCTCCGGCCCTGGGGGCGCGAGTCGCCGCCGCTGTTGCCGCCACTTGCTCCGGGACGGCGACCACGCGAACCGCCTGCAGCGATGTAGCGCTCCTGCGCCGCCTTGCGCTTGCCGGCGGGGTGGTAGGGACGGTCCTCGGCCTTGGGGGTGGGCTTCTTGCCCTCGAGCGCCTGCCTCCCCTGGCCTCCCGAGCCGACCTGCTTGCCCTTGCTCGCCTTACGCACCGCGCCCGAGCGCGCCTTGCCGCTGTTCGACTTCATGTTTCAAGACTCCAATGCGCACCCGTCGGGGTGTCTTCGATGCTGACGCCCGCCGCCGTGAGTTCCTCACGGATGCGATCGGCCTCCGCCCAGTTCTTCTGCTGGCGCGCGAGGGTGCGGCTGGAAAGCAGCCGACCGACGAGCATATCAAGCGCCCGCTGTGCGGGTCCTGCATCCTCGGATCGCCACTCGGGCGCGAGCGGGTTGATGCCGAGCACGCTCGTCATGGCGAGCACGGTGCCGCGGATGGATGCCGCTGCCGCCAGGTCTTCGCCGTCCAGGGCCGCGTTGCCTGCACGCACGGCGTCGTGCAGCACCGCCAGCGCCTGCGGAACACCGAGGTCGTCGTCCATGGCCGCCGCGAACGCGTCGGGGATCACCTCGACGCCCTGCCCGGCGAACCGGGTGTCAGCCAGGCGCCGCTGCGTGCGGCGGAGGAACCCGTCGATGCGGTCAACGGCGGCCTGCGCCTCCTCGAGGCCGGACGGGCTGTAGTCCAGCGTCGACCGGTAGTGGGCGGCACCGAGCAGGTACCGGATGGCGAGGGGGCTCGCCGCGGCGAGCAGTTCGGAGGCGTACACCGAGTTGCCGAGCGACTTCGACATCTTCTGGCCGCCGATGCGCACGAGGCCGTTGTGCACCCAGTAGTTGGCGAAGGCACGCCCCGCCGCGGTGGACTGGGCGAGCTCGTTCTCGTGGTGCGGGAAGCGCAGGTCGAGGCCGCCTCCGTGGATGTCGAAGTTGGCTCCGAGGTAGCGCTCCGACATGGCGGAGCATTCGATATGCCACCCGGGGCGGCCCGGACCCCACGGAGAACGCCACGCTGCCGACTCGGGCTCGTCGTCCTTGCGGCCCTTCCAGAGCGCGAAGTCGCGCGGGTCGCGCTTGCCACGGGGGTCGGCATCCGTCGCCGCCTCCATGTTGTCGCGACTCTGTCGGGTGAGCTCGCCGTAGGCGGACCAGCTGCCGGTGTCGAAGTAGACGTCGCCAGATCCGTCGTCGGCGGGGTAGGCGTGACCGCGCTCGATGAGCTCGCCGATCAGGTGCTGCATCTCGGTGACGGATGCCGTCGCCCGCGGTTCGTAGGTCGGCGCGAGGATGCCGAGGCGCTGGTATCCGGCGGTGAACTCGAGCTCGATGCGGTAGGCGAGCGCCCACCACGGCTCGGCATCCCCGGCCACGCCAGCCAGGATCTTGTCGTCGATGTCGGTGACGTTGCGCACGAAGGTGACGTCGAACCCGCGATAGCTGAGCCAGCGGCGGAGCAGGTCGTACGCGAGGGCACTCCGGAGGTGGCCGATGTGGGGGCTGGACTGCACGGTGGGACCGCAGACGTACAAACCGACCTGTCCCTCGGTGATCGGGACGAAGTCACGCAGCGCCTGGGCCTTGGAGTCGTAGAGTCGCACGACCCCAGCGTACCGGCGGCCTGAACTGTGGATGCGGCGGATTCCGCGGGCGCGGTGGGCGCGGAAGCGCGGCGAGTCTGCGGACGTCGCGAGCGACACGCGTTGTCGCATGCGCCGCGGCATGTCGGGCGCGTGGTCCGCCGACTCGCTGAGTCGGACGGGGGCAGAGAGTCAGACGGGCGGAGGGAGCGGGGGCAGGAGCGATGCCTCCGACGCCGGCACCAGGAAGGCCGTTGCGATCGCTGCGATGCCCTCTCCTCGCCCGGTGAAGCCCAGCCCATCCGTCGTCGTGGCCGAGACGCTCACGGGCGCACCGACGGCCTCGCTCAGCACCCGCTCGGCCTCTGCGCGGCGCCGGCCGATCTTCGGACGGTTGCCGATCACCTGCACGGATGCGTTGCGCACCGCGAAGCCGGCTTCGGCCGCGCGCGCGACGCACTCGCGCAGGAACACGTCGCCATGTGCTCCGGCCAGCCCCGGATCGGAGGTGCCGAACACGAGCCCCAGATCGCCGAGGCCGGCTGCCGCGAGAATCGCATCGCAGAGGGCATGGCTGGCGACGTCGCCATCGCTGTGGCCCGAGAGGCCGACCTGCTCCGGCCAGTGCAGCCCTGCGACCCACAGCGGCACCGAGGGGTCGTCGCTGAACGCGTGCGCGTCCATGCCCGTACCGACACGGCTCGTGCTCTGCTGCACGTCCCAGTCTGGTCCCAGCAGCAACTCGGCGCGGTTCAGGTCCCACGGCGTGGTGATCTTGAAGGCGCGCTCATCGCCGGGCACGACACGCACCGGGTGGCCGATGGCGGCGACGAGGCCCGCGTCATCCGTCGCCTCGTGACCGGCCTGCGCATAGGCCCGCTCGAGCACGTCGCGCGGGAAGCCCTGCGGCGTCTGCACAGCCGAGAGCTGGGAGCGATCGACGGTCTCCACCACGGTGCCGTCGGCGACGCGCTTGACGGTGTCGGCGACCGGCAGGCCAGGGATGACGCCGTCGCCGGATGCGCGCACCTCTGCCACGACGCGATCGAATTGCGCGCTCGGCGTGAGTGCGCGAGCGGCGTCGTGCACGAGCACCGTGGTCACGGAGGGAGCGAGCACGGCGAGCCCGCGCTCGACGGACTCCTGACGGGTGGACCCGCCGGTCACGACGTCGATGGCCCCCTCGGACCGGCCCGCCACGAGTTCGAGCAGCTGCCGGGTCTCGTAGACCTTCGCCTCTGGCGCCACCACGATCACCTGCGCGGGCTCGGCCATGCCGAACACGCGGGTGAGAGTGTGGGCGAGCATCGGCCAGCCCGCCAGGTGCACGTAGGCCTTCGGCTGCCCGGCGCCCAGCCGGGTGCCACTGCCGGCCGCGACGACGATGACGGCGACATCCGGCTGCTGATCCATGGCATCAGGCTACCCAAACGCCGACGAGGGCGATGCCGCAACGGCATCGCCCTCGTCTGACGGACGCGCTAGGAGGCCAGGACCTCGTCGAGCACGGTGGAGGCCTTCTCCTCGTCGGTCTTCTCGGCGAGCGCGAGCTCGGAGATGAGGATCTGGCGTGCCTTGGCGAGCATTCGCTTCTCGCCGGCCGACAGGCCACGGTCCTGGTCACGACGCCAGAGGTCGCGCACGACCTCCGAGACCTTGATGACGTCACCGGAGGCGAGCTTCTCGAGGTTCGCCTTGTAGCGACGCGACCAGTTGGTCGGCTCCTCGGTGAACGGCGCCCGGAGAACCTCGAACACGCGGTCGAGGCCTTCCTTGCCGATCACGTCGCGAACGCCGACCAGGTCGACGTTGTCAGCGGGGACCTCGATGGTCAGATCACCCTGGGTGACGTTCAGCTTGAGGTAGACCTTCTCTTCGCCCTTGATGATCCTGGTCTTGACTTCGGTGATGGTTGCCGCACCATGGTGCGGGTAAACGACGGTTTCGCCGACCTCGAAAAGCATGAATAGTTATCCCTTCAGCAACATCCATAATACCACGGCGGCATGGTGGTAAGGTTCGCGTCCGCGCAGGGCCCGGACCGCCGCCCTGAGGGGATGCAGTAGGCTCGGACAGGATTCCATGTGAGCTCTGGAGGGCACTGTGAGAGGGCGTATCGCGTCATCCGTCGTCGTGGCGGCAGCAATTCTCGTCGGTACGGCCGGCTGCAACCTGGTTGCCCCGCAGACCACGACGGAGCACTACTTCGCGAGCGACGGCGTGAGCACGAGTGCAGGCGCACTCGACGTGCGCAACGCCGTGATCATCGCCCCCGACGGCACCGAGGGAAACCTCGTGATGACCGTGGTGAACCCGACGGAGAAGCAGTCCGTACTGCGCATCCAGTACGAGGCCTCCGACGGCACGAAGACCGACGACGCGGTGCTCGCACCGGCCAGTTCGACGACCTCCATCGGCGGCGAGGGCGACCAGACGGTCACGCTCACCGACATCGACGCCAAGCCAGGCTCGCTGTTCCCGGTCTTCTTCACCGCTGGCGACAGCGAGGGCAAGCAGGTGCTCGTTCCCGTTCTGAACGCCGGCCTGCCGGAGTACTCCACACTGGCCCCTTCGAGCTCTTCGGCGAACTAGCCGGAGCGCGGGCGCGGCGGGGCCGCTCTCACTCCTCGAAGCGATACCCGAGTCCGCGCACCGTCACGAGCATGCGCGGTTCCGACGGCGTCTTCTCGATGCGCGAGCGGATGCGCTTGATGTGCACGTCGAGGGTCTTCGTGTCGCCGAAGTAGTCGCTCCCCCACACCCGGTCGATGAGTTGGCCGCGCGTGAGCACCCGCCCTGCATTCCGCAGCAGGAACTCGAGCAGCTCGAATTCCTTCAGCGGCATGGGCGTCTCCACTCCTTCGACCGACACCGTGTGCCGTTCGATGTCCATGCGCACGGTTCCCGCCTCGAGCAGGTTCTCATCGTCCTTGTCGAACTCCTGTTGGCGTCGCATCACCGCACGGATGCGCGCAAGCAATTCCCGCGTGGAGTACGGCTTCGTGACGTAGTCGTCGGCGCCGAGCTCGAGCCCCACGACGATGTCGACCTCGGAGTCCTTGGCCGTCAGCATGATGATGGGAACACTCGAACGCGACCGGATCTCACGGCAGACCTCGGTGCCCGACAGCCCGGGAAGCATGAGGTCGAGCAGGATGAGGTCGGCGCCGTCACGATCGAAGGTCGAGATCGCCGAGGGACCGTCGCCGACCACCGTGATCTGGTAGCCCTCGCGCTCGAGCAGGAAGGCGAGCGGCTCGCTGATGGCGGTCTCGTCTTCCACGAGCAGGATGTGGGTCAACGGGTCTCCTTGTCGAGAACGAGGGCGCTCTGGGGCGCCTCGGGCAGTCGGATGGTGAACGTGGATCCTCGGCCGGCCTGCGACCACACCCGCACGTCGCCGCCGTGGTTCGCCACGGCGTGCTTGACGATGGCGAGGCCGAGCCCCGTGCCGCCGGTGTTGCGTGCCCGGGCGTCATCCACCCGGAAGAAGCGCTCGAACACGCGGTCGAGGTCCTCCTCGGGGATGCCGACGCCCTGATCGGTCACGGCGATCTCGACGGCTCCGTCGTCGACCTTCACGCCGACGCCCACGCGCGTGCCGGGAAGGGAGTAGTTGATCGCGTTCGAGATGAGGTTGTGCACGGCCATGACGAGCAGCGCCTCGTCGCCCCACACCACGGCGTGGCTCTTGTTGCGCACGGCCAGGCTGATGTCGCGGGCCTCCGCCACGATGCGGTTCTGGTCGATGGCGGCCGCGACGACGTCGTCGATCGACACGGCGTGGGCGTCGGCGAGGGCGTCCTTCGCCTGCAGGCGCGAAAGCTCGATCACGTCCTGGGTGATGCGGGCCAGCCGCTCCGACTCCTCCGCGAGGCGGTGGGAGAAGCGCCGTACCTGCTCGGGTTCATCGGCGGCCATGTCGATGGCCTCGGCGAGCAGCCCCACCGAGGCGATGGGCGTCTTCAGCTCGTGGGAGATGTTCGCGATGAAGTCACGCCGCACCTCCTCGAGTCGTCGCTCGTCGGTGCGGTCATCGCCCAGCACGAGTACGTACCGGCTGCCGAGGCGGCTCGTGCTCACATCGAGCAGGATGCTGGCGTCGCCGAAGCGGCCGCGGCTCAGCGCCAGTTCCTGGTTGACGGGCTCTCCCGTTCGGCGCACCCGGTCGACGATGGCGACGAGTTCCTCGTGCACGAGCATGCCGTTACGCACGAGGCCGAGGGACTGCGCTCCGGGTGAGGCCTTGAGCACATTGTTCGAGGCATCCATGACCACCGCGGCGGATTGCAGCGCCTCGAGCACCTGGTCGATGCCGTCGGGAACCTTCGGATCGCTGACCTCGGCGGCGTGCCGGCCGCGGCGCGCTGCGAGCTGCAGCAGGGCGACGAAACCCGCTCCGACCACGAGGCCCAGCGCCAGGCAGATCAGCACCAAACCGGTGGAATCCATGGCATCAGAGTAATGTCTGCTCAAGAGCCGACCGGACACAGGGCCCCGCCCGCGGGCCACTTCAGCCAATGTTCAGGACAGCGGCACCGGTCGTTAACCTTCCGTAGGCACCATTGCCGGGGCTACGGACACCGTGGAGCACGCGCGCGCGTGCCCGCCGGAGCGACCCAGAGAAGATCGGAATCCCCCAGTGCGCGAAGTTTTCCAGCTCGAGATGCGCGAGGTCCAGGACGGACTCGTCGAGATCGCCGAACTCGTTGCCATCTCGATCGAGAAGGCCACTCGCGCCTTCAACGAATCCGATGTCGCGCTGGCCGAGGAGTGCATCGGCGAGGACAGCCGCATCGACGAGCGCGCCGTCGCCCTGGACGAGCTCGCCATCACCATCCTCGCCCGGCAGAACCCTGTGGCACGCGACCTGCGCATCGTCGTGAGCGCCCTGCGCATCAGCGCGTCGCTCGAGCGGATGGGCGACATGGCCACGCACATCGCCCAGCTCGCCCGTTACCGGTTCCCCGACAAGGTCGTGCCCAAGTCGCTGCGTCCGACCTTCGCCGAGATGGGCCGCCTCGACGTGCAGATCGCCCACAAGCTGGTCGAACTGCTGCGCACGCAGGAGGTGCAATCCGCGGAGGACATCCGCAACGAGGACGACAAGATCGACGCCCTGCACCTCAGCGTGTTCGACAAGGTGCTCGGCGAGACCTGGAAAGGCCAGGCGGTCGACACCGTCGATGCGACCCTCGCCAGCCGATACCACGAGCGCTTCGCCGACCACGCCGTCTCAATCGCCAAGAAGGTGCTCTACCTCGCGACCGGCGACTGGGTGCCCGAGAGCAAGATCTAGCGCTTCACGACGAAAGCCGGCCCCACGGGGCCGGCTTTCTCGCGTAGTGGGACTACTTCTTGCCCTGCGCCGCCACGGCGGCCGCACCGGCCGCCGCCGCCTCCGGGTCGAGGTAGCGGGCTGGTTCGATGGGCATGAAGTCCTCGCCGAGGGTGTAGACGAGCGGGATTCCCGTGGGGATGTTGAGCTCCGCGATGTCGGCGTCGCTGATGCCGTCGAGGTGCTTCACGAGCGCCCGCAGCGAGTTGCCGTGCGCCGTGACGAGCACCGTGCGGCCCTCCGCCAGGTCGGGGATGATGTCACTCTGCCAGTAGGGCAGCATCCGCTCGATCACGTCTTTGAGGCACTCGGTGCGGGGCAGCTCGGAATCGCTGAGGTTCGCGTAGCGGGGATCCCCGACCTGGGAGTACTCGGCGTCATCGGCCAGGGCGGGCGGCGGAACGTCGAAGGAGCGGCGCCAGAGCATGAACTGCTCCTGGCCGTACTTGGCGAGGGTATCGGCCTTGTCCAGGCCCTGTAGTGCACCGTAGTGGCGCTCGTTGAGCCGCCAGGAGCGACGCACGTCGATCCACAGGCGATCGGCCACGTCGAGGGCGATGTCTGCGGTCTGGATGGCGCGGCTGAGCACCGAGGTGTGCAGCACGTCGGGCAGCAGGCCCCCATCGGCGAGCAGCTCGCCGGCGCGAGCGGCCTCGCGTTCGCCCTGCTCGGAGAGCCGCACGTCGACCCAGCCGGTGAACAGGTTCTTCTGGTTCCAGTCGCTGTTGCCGTGGCGCAGCAGGATGAGCGTATAGGGCGAAGTCATGCCTCCAACTTACCGTCGGCGGCGGCCCCGCTCATCCCGACGGGAGCATGGCCCTGGCGTCGTCGGCGTCGAGCCCTGTGGCACTCAGGGCGTCGACGATGTACGGGCGCACGGCCTGAACGAGGTTGCGGTCGGCGAAGGCACCGCTCGGCAGCATGGCCACGGGGTCGAGGTGCACCGCGATGGCCGAGAGGGATGCCCGGGCCACCGGCTGCTGTGCCACGTCGGCGAGTGAGGCCTGCACGAGCCCCATCGTCGTTCCCACCCGTTCGAACAGGTCGGCGATGGCCGGCCGGGGCGCGCCGTCGCGGGCGACGTAGACCGTCCGGCGTGCGAGCACTCGAAGGCTGCGGGTGCACAGGTCGATGGCCGCGAGCATGCCGGCCTGGCGTTCCAGGTCGAACCGGCTGCGGCGCAGGAAGGGCGAGATGCGTGCGATCGCACGCCCCGACTCGACCGCGCTCGACCATTCGGCGGCGAGCGCATCCAGCGACCGGGCCCGGGTGAGCGCTTCGGCCGCGTCGTCGGCCGATCCGGAGCGCAGTGCCGTGGCGAGGTCGCCGAAGACGGCCTCGTGCTCCGCGAGCAGCCTGCGCCCTGCCCGGGTGGCAGCGCGGCGGGGATCACGCGGGATCAGCGCCGTGGCCAGCAGCGCGAACACGCCGCCGACCACCGCGTCTATCGTGCGCGTGAAGGGGCCGCCGAGCGGGGGCGGGGTGAGCATCACGAGCGAGCACTGCACGGCCGCGGCGACCGCGAACGCGCCGGTCTCCGAGAGGAACCGGGCCACGAGCAGGGTGAGCGCGAGTGCGATGCCGTACTGCAGCAGGCCGCCGCCGAACGCGAGCAGCAGTGCCTCGGCGAGCGCGATCCCGAGCGTCATGCCGAGAACGGTCTCGAGCACGCGCACCGGTCGCGCATCCCGCACGAACCCGAGCGCCGAGATCACCATGATCGCCGCGATGAGCGGCGAGGGATGCCCGAGCACGTAGTGCGCGAAGGCCCAGCTCGCCAGTGCCGTGATCGTGATCTGCAGGATGGCCGGCCACGAGTCGCGCACCCGGTTCCACGACGTGCGGACGTCGAAGCGGGCGGGGGCGCCCGACGCCGACATCAGCGGCGGATGCCGAGCCGCGGCATCCGCGGGATGCCGGCTGCCGCACCGGCTTTGGGCGGAACGATCACCTGCTGGGCGGCGGCGATCACCTCGCCGGTCTCGGCGGTGCGCACGCGCAGCGGAGCCTGCACAGGTACACCCCGACGGATGACCGCGAGGGCGATGGGGCCGAGTTCATGATGGATGGCGCTCGAGGTGATCTCGCCGCACGCCTGCCAGCCGGCCTCGCTCTCGGGGCGCGTGCGCTCGGCGAGCACCTCGTCACCGCGCGCCGGGAGCACCGTGTCGCTGCCGTCGAGGTGCAGCATGACGAGGCGACGTGGCGGGTGGCCGAGGTTGTGCACCTTGGCGACGGTCTCCTGCCCGCGGTAACACCCCTTGTCGAGGTGCACGGCCGTGCGCAGCCAGTCGAGTTCGTGCGGGATGCTCTTCTCATCGACCTCGGCGGCTCGGCGCGGCCGCCAGGCCGCGATGCGCAGGGCCTCGAGCGCGAGCGTGCCCGCGGCCTGCAGTGAACCGGAACCCACCCGGTCGGCGAGCGCGGGAAGCTCCGCGCGGTCGACGAGCACGAGGCTCCAGTTCCACTCGGCGGAGGGGTGATCGACCGGCTCGGCGTACTGCCAGCCGCCGACGGCGCCCGCGGCCCAGGGGTCGCGCCACACCAGTTCGACACCGTTCGGCGCCGCAGGAGTGATGCCGAGCGCCGCGGCATCCGTGTTCAGGATGCCGAGGGTCGCGTAGTCCTGCGTGCGATCCGCCAGCTCGACCCGCAGCATGAACCGCATGCGGTCCAGCCAGGCCTGCAGGGGCGCGAGCTCGGCCGCCTCCACGAGCATCCACGTGCTCACGCCGTCATCGAGCAGGCGCACGTCGTGCTCGATGCGGCCCTGCGGGTCGAGGAAGAGCGTCTCGGCGCTGCCTCCCGCGTCGAGTCGATCGAGCTTCTGGCTCGCGAGCGAGTTCAGCCAGCTCAGCCGGTCGGGCCCTGTGACGGTGAGCACGCCCTGGGTCGAGAGGTCGACGAGAGCCGTTCCCGCCTCGAGGTGGCGCTGCTCGATCAGAGGATTGCCGTAGTGGGCGGCGAGCCCGGCGTCGATGCCCTCTGCGGCGACGGCACCGGGAACGCCGAGCAGCGGTGAGGCGCTCATCACTCCGCCTTCGCGAGTCGGGCGGAGGCGTGGGTGCGCAGATCCTGGCCGAGGGCGGCGATGTCCCAGGCCCACAGCAAGTGGTTCTCGACGAGACCGTAGAGACGCGTGGCGGCCGAATAGGCCTTGGCGCCCTGCGTGCGCATCACCGCATCCGTGGCCATGTCGATGCGCGGGCCCTTGACCTGGCCGAGGTAGAGCTCGGTCACGCCGCCGGGGTGCACGAGGTTGACCTCGATGTCGAAGCCGCCGTCGCTGTTGCGCAAGGTCTCCACGGCCTGGGGGTTCGTGAACGCCCGGGCACCGATGCCGGGCAGCATGCCCGGGCCGGGATCGGCGTCGCCGAGGGCACGGCTGAGGCGCCAGTAGCCCATCTCGGTGACGAGGGGCCGCGGCTCACCGCCGTCCTCTGTCGGGAACAGCCAGGTGTAGGAGTTGTAGTTCAGGTGCGGCAACCCATCGTGGCTGAAGCTGATGCGCTGTCCGAACTCGTGCGAGACGCGCTCTTCGCCGATGGTGTAGTCGATGACGCCTGACCCCTCCCAGACGCCGATGAGCCACGAGAGGGGAACGAGCTCAGCGGGCAGGTCGAGGGGCAGCTCGATCATGACGGGTTACCGCTGCCCCCGGAAGAGCTTGTAGACGACGACACCCGAGGTCCAGGCGATCGCGAGGCTCGCGAGGCCGAGGAGACCGAGATAGAAGAGTTCGAGAGCGGCCATGTGTCGAGTCTAGAACGTGTTGAGCAGCGCGATGACGATGCTGACGAGCGCCGTGGCGATCACCGCGCCCACGATGCTGAGTGTGACGCGGCGTACGAACCCCTCCCGCCGGCGAACGGCGAGCTGCACGCAGAAGGCGACGATGGTGCATGCGGCCAGCGAGAGGCACAGCCAGCCGTAGACCGCATCGGGGGCGGCGAGGGTTCCGGCCAGCACGGAACCGACGAGGGCCAGGAGCCAGATCGGCGTGACGCTGGCGTAGGTCTTGCCCGTGCTGAGCGGGACTTCCAAGTCGGTCATGTACCTATTGTGACGTGCGCCGAAACCGGGCGGGCGATGTGGTTGAGCGCGAGCACGGTAATATGGCTGCACGAATCCAGCCTGGAGGACGCGCGTGGCGCAATTGTTGATCCTGACGGCGGCAGGTGGCAATGACGTTCTCCCCGCTCTGGCCCTGCTCAGCCACCGCGTGCGCCAAATTCCGGCGGACCCCCAGCAGCTGATCACCGCTCCCGACTCGGATGCGGTCATCGTGGATGCACGCACCAACCTCGCCTCGGCGAAGGCCCTCTGCCAGATCCTGCGCACGACCGGCATCTCGGTGCCGCTCCTGCTCGTGCTCACCGAGGGCGGCATGAGCGGCGTCAGCCCCGAGTGGGGCGTCGACGACATCCTGCTCGAGACGGCCGGGCCGGCCGAGGTGGAGGCACGACTGCGCCTGGCCATCGGCCGCGCGACGCCCGAAGCCTCCAGCCGCATCCAGACCTCCGGCGTCATCATCGACGAGGCCAGTTACTCGGCCAAGGTGCGGGGCAAGCCACTGGACCTCACGTTCAAGGAGTTCGAGCTGCTGCGCTTCCTGGCAACGCATCCCTCCCGCGTCTTCACGCGGGAGCAGTTGCTCAGCGAGGTGTGGGGGTACGACTACTTCGGCGGCACGCGTACTGTCGACGTGCACGTGCGGCGCCTGCGCGCCAAGCTCGGCGACCTCGAGTCACTCATCGGAACGGTGCGGAACGTGGGCTACCGCTTCAACGTGCACGAGGAAGACGAGGAGCCGGCGGGGGCCGCCCGCTGACACGCCCCCTCCTCCGCGGCTGAACCATTTGGTCGCCGCTGATCCGTTCCTGGCGGATCAACGGGCCCGAAATGGTTCAACGGCGTGCCGCAAGGGCGTGGGGTGCGCGCTGAGATCCGGTGCCAAGGCGTCACACGGTGTTCACGCGGTGAATGCCATGATGGACGAATGGATGTCGAGAACGCCATTGACCCAGGGATCGCGCGCGACCTGGACGATGATTTCGAGCCCTTCGACACGGCCGGAGACACGACCCTGCCCGAGGAGCGCTACCTCGACCGCGAGCTGAGCTGGCTCGCCTTCAACCAGCGGGTGCTCGAACTCGCGGAGGACCCCGACCTCCCCCCTCTGGAGCGGGCCAACTTCCTCGCCATCTTCGCCTCGAACCTCGACGAGTTCTTCATGGTGCGTGTCGCCGGGCTCAAGCGCCGCATCCTCACCGGGCTGGCCGTGCCCACGAACGTCGGCCGCGCACCGGTCGACGTGCTCAACGACATCTCCGCGAAGGCGCACACCCTGCAGGAGCGGCACGCCGCCGCCTACCAGGAGCTGGTGCGGCCCGCCCTGGCGGAGAACGGCATCGTCATCACCCGCTGGAACGAGCTGCAGCCGGGCGAGCACGAGAAGCTGCGCGACTACTTCTCACGCCAGATCTTCCCGGTGCTGATGCCGCTCGCGGTCGACCCCGCGCATCCGTTCCCCTATATCTCGGGGCTCTCGCTCAACCTCGCCGTGCGGGTGCGCAACTCGCGCACGGGAAAGCAGGAGTTCGCTCGCCTGAAGGTTCCGCAGATGCTGCCGCGGTTCCTCGAGATCGACAGTTCCGCCGGCACCCAGCGCTACATCGCCCTGGAAGACCTGATCGCGAACCACCTCGGCGACCTCTTCCCGGGCATGGAGATCATGGATCACCACGTCTTCCGGGTGACCCGCAACGAAGACGTCGAGATCGACGAGGACGAGACCGAGAACCTCATCAAGGCCCTCGAGAAGGAGCTGCTGCGGCGCCGGTTCGGTCCGCCCATCCGGCTCGAGGTCACCGAGGACATGGATGACCTCACACTCGGACTGCTCGTTCGCGAACTGGATGTGACGGAGCAGGAGGTCTTCCGGCTCCCCGCTCCGCTCGACCTCTCCGGCCTGTTCGACATCGCGCGCATCGACCGGCCCGACCTGCACTATCCGACGCACGTTCCGACGACGAGCGCGCGCCTGGCGCCGAGCGAGCCGAACCGGCCCGCCGACATCTTCGCCGCCATCCGCCGCGGCGACGTGCTGCTGCACCACCCGTACGAGAGCTTCGCGACGAGCGTGCAGGCGTTCATCGAGCAGGCGGCGGCCGACCCGCACGTGCTCGCGATCAAGCAGACGCTCTACCGCACGTCGGGCGACTCGCCCATCGTCGAGGCGCTGATCGACGCCGCGGAGTCGGGCAAGCAGGTGCTCGCGCTCGTGGAGATCAAGGCGCGCTTCGACGAGCAGGCCAACATCAGCTGGGCCCGCAAGCTCGAGAAGGCAGGCGTGCACGTCGTGTACGGCCTCGTCGGGTTGAAGACGCACTGCAAGCTCGCCCTCGTCATCCGGCAGGAGAAGGGGCAGCTGCGCCACTACAGCCACATCGGCACCGGCAACTACAACCCCAAGACGAGTCGCATCTACGAAGACCTCGGCCTGCTGACCGATGACGACCAGGTCGGCAAGGACCTCACCCGGCTCTTCAACGAGCTCTCGGGCTACGCCATCGAGAAGAAGTTCAAGCGGCTGCTCGTTGCTCCGCTGCACCTGCGCAAGGGCCTGCTGCGCCACATCGCCGAGGAGACGAAGAACGCCCTCGACGGCCGCCCATCCGGCATCCGCATCAAGGTCAATTCGATGGTCGACGAGGCCATCATCGACGCCCTCTACCGGGCGTCGAACGTCGGCGTGCCGATCGACATCTGGGTCCGCGGCATCTGCAGCCTCATGCCGGGCGTGGAGGGAATGAGCGAGAACATCCGGGTGCGCTCCATCCTCGGGCGCTACCTCGAGCACTCCCGCATCTTCTCGTTCCTGAACGACGGCGACCCGCACGTCTTCATCGGCAGCGCCGACATGATGCACCGCAACCTCGACCGGCGCGTGGAGGCGCTCGTGCGCCTGGACGATCCCGGGCACATCGCCGAGCTCGGGGCGCTCTTCGACCAGGCGATGTCGGATGCGACCTCGTCGTGGTGGCTCGGCAGCGACGGCGTGTGGGTGCGTCATCACCGCGACAAGAACGGCGAACTGCTGGAAGACATGCAGAACTCGCTCATGCAGCGCATCGGACAGCGTCCGCGCGCGGGGAGGGGTCGGTGACGACGGCCGTCTTCGCCGCCGGCGCAGTCTGCTGGCGCGAGGTCGACGGCAAGATCATGATCCTCGTGGTGCATCGCACGGTGCACGGCGACGTCACCATCCCCAAGGGCAAGGTCGACCCCGGCGAGACCCTTCCGCAGACCGCGGTGCGCGAGATCAAGGAGGAGACCGGGCTCACGGTCGCCCTCGGCGTGCCCGTCGGCGTCTCGCACTACACGATCGGCAGCGGCCGTAACAAGATCGTGCATTACTGGGCCGCCGAGGTGACGGACGATGCGATCACGCGATCGACATTCATCCCGAACGGCGAGATCGCCGCGCTGGAGTGGGTGAGCGTGAAGAAGGCGCGCACCTATCTCAGCTACTCCACCGACGTCGAGATTCTCGAGGCCTTCGCGAAGCTCGTCGAGGCGGGAGTCACGCAGACCTTCGCCCTCGTCGTGCTGCGCCATGCCAAGGCGATGGCACGGGGTGAGTGGAAGAAGTCGGATGCCACCCGCCCGCTTGCCGACCGGGGTGTGAAGCAGGCCGCGGCGATGGTGCCGACCCTGCTGGCCTGGAGGCCGCGGCGCATCATCACGAGCTCGGCGACCCGCTGCGTCACCACGGTGACACCGCTCGCCGTGGCGACCGGCATCGAGGTGCGACGCACGGACGCCATCAGCCAGGACGCCTTCGAGGAGGGCACGGCCGACATCCGTGCGATCGTCGGCAAACGCGTGCGTGCGCGCAAGACGGCCGTGATCTGCAGTCACGGGCCGCTGCTCGGCGAGATCCTGCGGGAGATCGCGCTCGCGACCGGAACCGTGACGGGCTCGTACGTGAACGACGCAGCGGACCTCGACACCGGGGCGTTCTCGGTCGTGCACCTCTCGCGCACGAACCCGAGCTCGGGCATCATCGCGATCGAGACGCACTCGCCGCGGGTCTGATCGCGCGGTGCCTGGGCGGGCTGTCGCTGAGCGGATCGTGGCCATTCGTTAAGGTTCCGTTTACCACCCGTGAGCCGGTGCTTCATGCGTCGCACCTACGGTCATGACCGGGCCGAGTACCGGCCCGACTCTTGCACTCACACCCTGAAAGGGACCCCCTGTGAACCTGAAGCGTTTCTACGCGCCGGCCGCGGTCGCCATCGCAGCCACCATCGCACTCTCCTCGTGTGCGGCCAATGAGGCACCGGCCGAGTCCGCTGCACCCACGTCTGACGCACCTGCGCTCTCCGGAACGCTGAACGGAATCGGCTCCTCGGCCCAGGGCACCGCACAGACCACCTGGATCGCCGGCTTCCAGACCGACAACCCGGACGTGACCATCAACTACGACCCGCAGGGCTCCGGCGCCGGTCGCACGAGCTTCATCTCGGGCGCAGCCGACTTCGCCGGCTCGGACGCCGCCCTGAAGGACACGGAGCTCGCCGGCGCCTTCGCCGCCTGCGCTCCCGACACCAAGGGCATCGACCTTCCCGTCTACATCTCCCCCATCGCCATCGCGTACAACGTCGAGGGCCTGAAGGACCTGAAGCTGGATGCGGCCACCATCGCCGGCATCTTCAGCGGCGCGATCACGACGTGGGACGACGCGAAGATCAAGGCCCTGAACTCCGGTGCCTCGCTGCCCTCCGCCCCCATCACGGTCGTTCACCGTTCCGATGACTCGGGCACCACGCAGAACTTCACCGAGTACCTCGCCGCGAACGCGAAGGACGTCTGGACCGCTCCGGCCTCGCAGACCTTCCCCTTCCAGGTCGGCGACGCCGCCAAGGGCACCTCGGGTGTCGCAGACGCGACCAAGAACGCCGCCAACTCGATCACCTACATCGACGAGTCCGGTTCCGCCGGCCTCTCGATCGCGCAGCTGAAGGTGGGCGACTCGTTCGTCAAGCTCTCCGCTGACGGTGCCGCTGACGTCGTGGCCGCCTCTCCCATCGCCGACGGCCGTGAGGACAACGACCTCGCGATCGCGATCGACCGCACCAACACCGACAAGAACGCCTGGCCGCTCGTGCTCGTCAGCTACGTGATCGCCTGCCAGCAGTACGCCGACTCGGCCAAGGCCGACCTGGTGAAGGGCTACGTCGACTACATCGTCAGCGACGCCGCCCAGCAGGCCGCAGCGGAGCAGGCCGGCTCGGCCCCGCTCTCGGCCGACCTCGCCAAGAAGGTCAAGACCGCGGTCGCTACCATCAAGTAACTCCACACCTCACTCGGCCTGGGTCGCCTCGACCCAGGCCGAGTCTTGGGTGTTCGGCACCGCCGCACCCGAACCGAACGACAGAAAGCCACCGCATGTCCGTCGCAACCGCGAGTGCTCCCAAGGCCAAGATCCGTCTTGGCGACCGCATCTTCTCAACGAGCACGGTCGTCGCCGGTGCGCTGATCCTCGCGACCCTCGCAGCGGTCGCCATCTTCCTCGTCGTGCAGAGTCTGCCGGCCATCTTCGCCGCCCCGGGCGAGCTGCCGAACGACGCCTCCAACTTCTGGGAGTACGTCTGGCCGCTCGTCTTCGGAACCATCTGGGCCGCGTTCCTGGCGCTGCTCATCGCGACGCCGCTCTCGCTCGGCATCGCACTCTTCATCTCGCACTACGCGCCGCGCAGGGTCGCGCAGACGCTCGGCTACATCATCGACCTGCTCGCCGCGGTTCCGTCGGTCGTCTTCGGCCTGTGGGGCATCGCGACGCTCTCCACCTTCGTTCAGCCCTTCTACGCGTGGCTCGGCCAGCATCTGGGCTGGTTCCCCCTGTTCGCCCCGCCGATCTCGGGAACGGGGCGCACCATCCTCACCGCCGGAGTCGTGCTGGCCGTCATGGTCATCCCGATCATGACCGCGATCTGCCGCGAGGTCTTCCTGCAGACTCCCCGACTTCATGAGGAGGCGGCCCTCGCCCTCGGCGCCACCCGGTGGGAGATGGTGCGCATCGCCGTCCTGCCCTTCGCCCGCTCGGGCATCGTCTCGGCCATCATGCTCGGCCTCGGCCGCGCGCTCGGCGAGACACTCGCCATCGCGATGGTGCTCTCTCCCGCGATCGTCGTGAAGTTCGCGGTGCTGCAAGCGCAGAGCCCCAACACGATCGCCGCGAACATCGCCCTGCAGTTCCCCGAGGCCACCGGCGTCTCGGTGAACGCGCTCATCGCATCCGGCCTCGTGCTGTTCGTGGTGACGCTGCTCATCAACGTGCTGGCCCGCTACATCGTCAACCGCCGCAAGGCCTTCTCGGGAGCCAACTGATGACCACCGCGACCCTGGCCCGGCCCCTGTCGAACGCCTTCACCGCCGGTAAGCTCCCGCGCGGCACCACCTGGATGGTGCTCGTGGCCAGCTGGGCCATCTTCGGCGCCGTCTTCGCCGTGCTCGCCGCGTCGGGAGCTACGAAGGACTTCAACATCGTGGGTGCGGTGTTCTTCGGCACCCTGCTTTTCGATCTCGCGCTCTACCTCATCTCGCTGCTCGTGGAGGGCAGCCGTCGAGCGATGGACAGGCTCGTCACCTCGCTGGTCGCCACGGCCTTCGTGATCGCCCTCCTTCCGCTGATCTCGCTCGCCTGGACGGTCATCACCAACGGCCTCGCGCGCTTCGACATCGCCTTCTTCACCCAGTCGATGCGCAACGTGATCGGCCCCGGGGGCGGCGCGCTGCACGCCATCACCGGCACGCTGCTCATCACCCTGATGGCGGCACTCATCTCGGTGCCCATCGGCCTGCTCACCTCGATCTACCTCGTCGAATACGGGCGAGGCGCACTGGCCCGCGGCATCACGTTCTTCGTCGACGTGATGACCGGCATCCCCTCGATCGTCGCCGGCCTGTTCGCCTACGCGCTGTTCGCGCTCTTCTTCGGCCCCGGCATCCGCAACGGGTTCATGGGCGCGATCGCCCTCTCGGTGCTCATGATCCCGGTGGTCGTGCGCTCGAGCGAGGAGATCCTGCGTCTCGTGCCGAACGAGTTGCGCGAGGCGTCCTACGCCCTCGGCGTGCCGAAGTGGCTCACCGTGCTGCGCATCGTGCTGCCGACATCGCTCGCGGGCCTCACGACGGGCATCATGCTCTCGATCGCCCGCGTCATCGGCGAGACGGCTCCGCTGCTGATCGTCTGCGGGTTCACGACGAGCATGAACTACGACCTGTTCAACGAGCGCATGATGACCCTGCCGGTGTTCGTCTACACCCAGTACACGCAGGCCGCGGGCCTGCACGCCCAGGACTCGATCGATCGCGCCTGGACGGCCGCCCTCGCCCTCATCCTGATCGTGATGCTGCTGAACCTCGTCGGCCGCATCATCGCCAAGGTCTTCGCCCCCAAGTACGGCCGCTAAGAAGCAAGGAATCCCCACAGTGTCCAAGCGCATCGAGGTCAACGACCTCAACGTCTACTACTCCAGCTTCCTCGCCGTCGAGGGTGTGTCGCTGACCATCGAGCCCCGCACCGTGACGGCCTTCATCGGCCCGTCGGGATGCGGAAAGTCCACCTTCCTGCGCACGCTCAACCGCATGCACGAGGTCATCCCCGGAGCCCGCGTCGAGGGCGAGGTGCTCATCGACGGGAACAACCTCTACGGCCCCGGCGTGGACCCGGTGCTCGTGCGCCGGCAGGTCGGCATGGTCTTCCAGCGCCCGAACCCGTTCCCCACGATGTCGATCGGCGACAATGTGCTCGCCGGCGTCAAGCTCAACAACCGACGCATGTCGAAGAGCGAGTCCGACGGCCTCATCGAGCAGTCGCTGCGGGGGGCGAACCTCTGGAACGAGGTCAAGGACCGCCTCGGCCAGCCCGGTTCGAGCCTCTCGGGCGGACAGCAGCAGCGTCTCTGCATCGCCCGCGCCATCGCGGTCTCCCCCGACGTGCTGCTCATGGACGAGCCCTGCTCTGCACTCGACCCCATCTCGACGCTCGCCATCGAAGACCTGATGGAGGAGCTGAAGCAGGAGTACACGATCGTGATCGTGACCCACAACATGCAGCAGGCATCGCGCGTCTCCGACAAGACGGCGTTCTTCAACATCGCCGGAACCGGCAAGCCCGGCAACCTCATCGAGTACAGCGACACGACGACGCTCTTCTCGAACCCCACCGTGCAGGCCACCGAGGACTACGTCTCGGGCCGCTTCGGTTGATCCGGCCGGCGCCTCGCCGTCTTCGGGTCGCCCCCCACCTTCCGAAAAGCGAGGAGATTCCGAAAAGCGAGGCGATTCGTGCGCCACGCCGCCTTCCGACGGATGCGCACGGCGTGCCTGCGAGAATCGCCTCGCTTTTCGGCTGACCCAGGCCCGATCAGTCGCGCGGGCTCAGCAGGTAGCGCGTGAAGGCATCCGTCGGCTCACGATCGATCGCGAGCGGCATGCCGTCGAGCTCGATGACGGGCGCGGCCAGCCGAACGCTCGACACCAGCCAGATCGCGTCTGCCGTGCGCAGTTCCTCACCAGTGACGTCGCGTTCGGCCACGGGGTACTCGTGCGTGCGGATGTACTCGAACAGGCTCGCCTGCGTCGTTCCCGCCAGGATCGACCCTGACGGCCGCGGGGTGGTGAACACGCCGTCGATGCGGGCGATGACGCTCGAGGTCGGACCCTCCATCACGTAGCCGTCACTCGTGAGAAAGATGGTGTCGTCGGCGCCCCGACGCTTCGCCTCGCGCAGCGCCGCCATGTTGACCGCATAGCTCAGGGTCTTCGCGCCGAGCAGCAGCCACGGCGCCCGTTCGGCCGCTCCGCTGTCATAGCCGCGGTCGAGGGTGATGACCCGGATGCCGTTGCCGCGCACGACGGTGAAGTCGGCGGCCGCCGTCACGGTCAGCCAGGCCGTCGGCGCCGGTCCGTGCTCGACGCCGCGGCTGAGCACGATCTTCATCGCGAGCTCGCCCTCCTGCGGCACGTTGGCGGTGGCGTAGTCGATCGCGGCGCGCCACTGCACCGGGTTCGGGGCGGGGAGGTCGCAGATCTCGGCGGAGCGGGCCAGCCGGGCCAGGTGCGGCTCGCGCTCCTGCGCATGCCCGTCGACGATGGCGATCGTCTCGAAGATCCCATCGCCGCGCTGCGTGCTCAGCTCCCCCACCCGCAGTGCCGGCGCCGAGGCGTCGACCTCGCGGAAGCTGCCCGCGACATCCGTCGCATCGGCGGGCAGCGGATCGAGGATGAGCGTGAGCGGCAAGGTCATGAAAATCACCCTAGTCGTGGGCGCGTGCGAGGCTGATGACATGAGATTCCGCATCTTCACCGAACCGCAGCTGGGCGCGACCTACGAGGACCAGTTGCGCATGGCCCAGGCGGCCGAGCGGCTGGGCTTCGACGCCTTCTTCCGCAGCGACCACTTCCTCACGATGGCCGGCGACGGCCTGCCCGGTCCGACGGACTCGTGGGTCACCCTCGGGGCGCTCGCACGGGAAACGACGAGCATCCGACTCGGAACGCTCGTGTCGTCGGCCACGTTCCGGCTGCCGTCGCTGCTGGCCATCCAGGTGGCCCAGGTGGATGCGATGTCGAACGGGCGGGTGGAACTCGGGCTCGGCACGGGCTGGTTCGAAGCCGAACACCGCGCCCTGGGGATACCCTTCCCGGGCAAGCGCTTCGACCGCTTCGAAGAGCAGCTCGAGATCATCACCGGACTGTGGGCCACTCCGGTCGGAGAGTCCTACAGCTTCAACGGCGAGCACTACACCCTCGTCGATGCGCCCGCCCTTCCCAAGCCCGCGCAGGCATCCGTGCCCCTCATCATCGGCGGTGGTGGCGCGAAGCGCACTCCCGCTCTGGCGGCGCGGTACGCGAGCGAGTTCAACCTGCCGTTCGGCAACGACGATGAGACCGCGGCGGCGTTCGATCGCGTTCGAGAGGCATCCGCCGCTGCGGGCAGGCCGCCCGGAGACGTCCGGTTCTCGGTGGCGCAGACCACCATCATCGGACGCGACGACGCCGAAGTTGCCCGCCGTGCGGAGGCGGTTGGACGCACCGCGGATGCGGCTCGTCGTGATGCGCTCGGCGGCACTGCCGCGCAGGTCGTCGACCGCATCGGAAAGTACCGTGACATGGGCGCCGAGACGATCTACCTGCAGCTGCTCGACATCCACGACCTCGATGCACTCGAGCTCATCGCAGCGGAGGTCGTGCCGCAGCTGCGCTGAGGCGCACTGGGCAGAAGTATGGCCGGACCGCAGAACGCCTCTCGGCGCAAGGCCGCTCGGAGCGGCGAATATTGGAGCCCGGGGTTACTGCGGCCCGACCACGATCAAGTGTAAGCGATGCTCCGGCAAGAGTGTTCCTCTGTCGGCTATTCGAGGCCGATGACGAGTCTCAACGATCCTTCGAACTCGGGTTGAGCGCGCAGGACGCCGTGCGCCGCATCCCATTTGCCGGTGGCCAGATCGTCGGAGAGGTCGCGGACGAAGCGGTCCGCCACCTTCGGGCCTACGAAACTCCACGCGGAGTTGGCACGGCGGGCTCCGGGATCGAGCAGTGCCTCCGGCCTGCCGTAGTACGCCTCGCCGAACCCGTCGGTACAGTCCAAGGGAATGGGGACGACGTCCACACGGCTGTGCGCTCCGAGCGCCTCGGTGATGTGGTCGATGGCGGGATAGCGCGCCGCCTCCGTGGCGATCACCTCGGGCGCGTAGTCGTTGAGCCAGAACCGGTCGAGCGCTGCGGGGTCGCACGTCAGCACGACGACCGGGCCTCGGGTCACCCTGCGCAGCTCGGCGAAGCCCTTGTCGAGATCGGCCCACTGGTGCACCGTGAACGAGGCGAGGGCCGCGTCGAAGCTGTCGTCGTCGAAGGGCAGGTTCTCAGCGGTGGCGTCGATCGCGCGGGCCAGTTCCGGCGATCGCTGGGCTCGCATCGTGGCGGAGGGCTCGACCGCGGTCACCGCCCGGCCGCGCGGCTCGTAGGAGCCGGCTCCGGCTCCCACGTTCAGCACGGTGCGCGCGTCGCCGAGCGCCTGCTCGACCGCGGCCGCGATTCGCTCGTCGGGCTGACGGTACGTCGCATAGCCCTCGCCGATACGGCCGTAGTCCGCGTCGCCTGCACTTCCGTCATCGGTGCGTTCCATGCTCCCAGCCTCGCAGATCGGAACGGATGCGGCTCAGTCCAGCGACTCCGACCGCCACAATCGGGCGCACGCGCCGAGCTCCTCCGCCAACTGGGCGAAGCGGGCGGAGCGGGTCGTCAGCTCGGTGGCGCGCTCGGGCTCGGCCGCGTCGGCGTCATCGGCGAGGCTCGCAGCCCCGGCCGCCATGAGCCGGCAGAAGGATGCCGCGCGATCCAGGGCGATGGCGAAGTCGCCGGTGAACAGGCCCCGCAGGATCGCATCCGCCAGCACGACGATGTCATCGGGGCCGGTCGGCGTCGGAGCACCGGCAACGACCTCGTCGATGGTGCGCGAGACCTCGGTGCCGCGCTGGTACAGGAAGCTGGTTCCCACGGCATCCTGCCGGATGAGCAGTCGCAGCAGGTAGATGCGCCAGAGCGCCCCCGGCAGGCTGCGGGCGGATGCGCGCGACCACAGCTCGGCGACGGCGTCGATGCCGTTCTCGTCGGTGTAGGTCACGAGGCGATCGACGATCTCGGGGTCGGGATCGGCGCGAACCCGGCTGAGCAGAGCGTTGGCGGTCTCGTGCGCGACGCGGCTCAGCTGCGCTGGATCATCGCCGCCGTGGAACGCCTCGAAGACGCGCGACGGGAACTTGGTGGGCTTGTGGAACTCCTCGGTCATCGTGCTCCTCTCGATCGCCGACGTTCCGACAACGCTACGCGCATTAACCCGCGATCGATCCGCGATAGATTGGAACGCGCGGGCCTCTAGCTCAGTTGGCAGAGCAGCGGACTTTTAATCCGCGGGTCGTGGGTTCGAGCCCCACGGGGCCCACCCCCGCTCTCCGTCCTCGTCATCGGGCGGAGCATACGTTCCCTGGCGGGGGCAGGAACCCCCGCCGGGACATCGAGGCTCCGCCGGACCCCCCGTCGGCAATTCATTCGGGTTCGTTGCCCAACGCGCGGAGGGCTCGCGTCATCGCTCCGCCGAGGTTCCACTCCGCGGCGAGCGCCGTCAGCGCCTCAACGCGTTCCTCGGGCAGGGGACGGATGCGAGCGTCGAACTCGCCGAGGTCGAGGTCGCGCACGACCTCGACGACGCGGGGCGCGACCTTGAGGTAGTCCCCGGCAGCGGCGATCTTCGATCGCATCGTGGCGGACATGCCCGCCGCGGCATCCGTCGAGGCGGCGATGATGGCGTCGAGGCTGCCGTGCTCCGCGAGCAAGGCGGCGGCGGTCTTCTCGCCGATGCCGCCGACACCGGGCAACCCGTCGGAAGCATCCCCCCGCATGACGGCGAAGTCGGCGTACTGCCGCGGCTCCACGCCGTACTTCGCTCGCACGACCTCGTCGGTCAGCACCTCGAGCTTGTTCACGCCGCGCGCCGTGTAGAGCACGCGCACCCCGGATGCGTCGTCGACGAGCTGGAACAGGTCGCGATCACCCGTCACGACGTCGACGGGTTCGGAGGCCTGCGCGGCGAGGCTGCCGATGACGTCGTCGGCCTCGTGCTCGGCCGCGCCGAGCACCGGAATGCCGAGCCCATCGAGCACCTGCCGGATCAGCGGGATCTGCGCGAGGAGAAGGTCGGGCGTCTGCTCGACATCGGGGGAATCCGCAATGGCCCTCTCTACCCGGTGCGCCTTGTAGCTCGGAATGAGCTCGACCCGCCAGGCCGGCCGCCAGTCGTCGTCCCAGCAGGCCACGAGCTGCCCCGGCTCGTACTCGGTCACGAGCCGGGCGATGAACTCGAGCAGCCCGCGCACGGCGTTAACAGGCATGCCGTTGGGGGCCTTGATCGTGTCGGGAATGCCGTAGAAGGCGCGGAAGTACAACGACGCCGTGTCGAGGAGCATCAGTGGGGCGGTCACACCCCGATCATGGCATGCGGGCCGGTCGCTGCGCCGGTTTCAGCTCGTCATGGCGCGCAGGCCGCTCATGAGGGCGATGCGCTCCTGCGAAGTACGGCCGAGCGGAGTGACCGCGAGGGTGGTGACACCCGCCTCGGCGAACGCGGCCACGCGCTCCGCGACCTCGCTCGGCGTTCCGATGAGATTGATGGCACGCGCCAGCTCATCGGGCACCGCGGCGATCGCCTCGTCCTTGCGCCCATCCAGGTACAGGTCCTGGATGCGCGCGGCCTCGGCCTCGAAGCCGTACTGCGAGACGAGGTCGTTGTAGAAGTTCTTGCCACGCGCGCCCATACCGCCCACGTAGAGCGCGATCTGCGGCTTCACGAGAGGCAGCACCGCATCCGCGTTCTCGCCGATGTACAGGGCCGGGCTCGCGAACACCTCGAGGTCGCCCAGTGCGGCATCGCGCTTGGTGCGGCCGGTCGCCAGCGAGTCACCCCAGACATCGGCGGCCTTCTCGGGGTGGAAGAACATCGGCATCCAGCCGTCGGCGATCTCGGCCGTCTGCCGAACGCTCTGCGGGCCGAGGGCGGCGACCACGATGGGGATGCGCTCGCGCACAGGGTGGTTGATGAGCTTGAGCGGCTTGCCGAGCCCCGTGCCCTTCTCGGCGGGCAGCGGCACCTGGTAGCTGCGCCCGTTGTACTCCACCCTCTCGCGCCGCCACACCATGCGGCAGATCTCGATGATCTCGCGCGTGCGGCGCAACGGCGCGTCGTAGGGAACGCCGTGGAAGCCCTCGATCACCTGTGGCCCCGATGCACCGATGCCCAGCACGAAGCGCCCGTCGGAGACGAAGTCGAGGCCGGCCGCCGTCATGGCCGTCAGCGACGGCGTGCGGGTGTAGATCTGCAGGATGCCGCTGGCGAGCTTGATGCTCGACGTCGACGCGGCCAGGTAGCCGAGCTGGCTGACCGCATCGAACGAGTACGCCTCGGGAACGATGACGATGTCGACGCCGGCCTTCTCGAGCTCGCCGACCTCGGCGGCGGTCTCCCGGAATCCGCCGGCATAGTTCAGCATCATGCCGATCTGCATGCCCATCAGAACCCTCCGAAGCGGATGCCCCAACGGATGCTCCAGCTCTCGCCCGGCGAGAGCCGGCGCAGCCCCGCGCCCGAGTTGAACGCATCCGCGGGACCGGTCATCGGCTCGATCGCGACCGCCCAGACGGGCCCGTCGACCGAGGGGAAGACGTGGGTGTTGTAGACCTGCACGAAGCCGAAGTTTTCATCGGCCCACATGGAGACGGAGCGACCGTCGTCGGCAGTCAGCGAGTGCACCGACTCCCCGCCCTTCACGATCACGTCGGCCCAGGCGTCGTCGAGGTCGATCTCGCCGACCCGCACACCATTGCGCAGGTCGAACGGGGTGCCGTCTACGGGCGTGAGGCCCGTCGGGTTCAGGCGGTCGTCGACGTCGATGTGCGTCTTCGCGGCGACCCGAACCGTCAGCTCCGCGGCGGAGAGGTCGCCGATCGTGAGGAACGGATGCGTGCCCACGGTCACGGGGGCCTCTCCCGTGCCGACGTTGGTCAGCGTGTGGGTCACCTCGATGCCGTCGTCGACGAGCGCGTAGCGCACACTCGTGTCGAGGTGGTACGGGTAACCCAGCTGCGGGAAGACCTCGGCCGCGAGCGTCAGTGCGGCATCCGACCGCTCTGCGACCCGGTAGGGCGCGTAGCGCAGCAGCCCGTGGATGGCGTTGTTCTTGTCGGGCTCGGTGAGGGCGAGCTGCCGCGTGGTGTCGCCGTCCTGCCAGCGTCCGTCGCGCACCCGGTTGGCCCACGGCACGAGCACGACCCCGGAGCACGCCGGCGCGGGCGCGTCGGTCGCATAGGGCTGCACGAGGTCGATCTCGCCGAGACGCAGGCCCCGCAACGACGCGCCCACCTCGGTGATCGTCGCGGTCAGGGCGCCGGAAGGCGTGCTGGAGCGCAGTTCGAACTGCTCTCCGGTGGGTGCGGTCATGAGTCCAGGCTTTCGATGGGGGTGGTGAGGATCTCGATGCCGGCGGAACGGAGCTCGTCGATGACGGCACCCGGTGCCTCGGCATCCGTCACGAGCGTATCGACATCGGCGAGGGGCGCGACACGTCCGAGGTGGATGCGGCCGAGCTTCGAGGAGTCGGCGACGACAACGGCGCGCTCCGCGGCGTGCAGCATCCGTTCCTTCACAGCGGCCTCGGGCAGGTTCACGTTCGTGATGCCGCCGACCATGTCGACCCCGTTGCACCCGATGAAGGCGATGTCGGCGTGCACCCGGCCGAGAACCGCGTCGGCGAGCGGGTCCACGAGCGAGTGCTGCAGTGGCCGCAGTGCACCTCCGGTCACGATCACGGTGAACCGCGGGATCGCGCTCTCGAGTTCGAGCGCGATCGAGAGCCCGTTCGTGACCACGACGAGATCGGCGAGATCCCGTCGCGCCTTGAGCGCTCGTGCGACGGCCAACGTCGTCGTACCCACGTCGAGGATCACGCTCTGACCGCTGGTCACCAACGAGGCCGCGAGCTCGCCGATGCGTTGCTTCGGAACCACGGATGCGGCGAGCGCCTCCTCGAACGACGGCTCGCGGTGGGGCTTGGTCGCACCGGTGGTCGCCGGTACCGCGCCGCCGTGCACACGCCGAACGGCACCCGCTTCCACGAGAGCGTCGAGGTCGGCGCGTGCCGTCACTCCCGAGACCCCGAAGCTGTCGGCGAGATCGGTGACCCGCACGAAGCCGCGCTCGCTGATTGCCGCCAGGATGCGATCACGCCGAACGGTGGCCGGCAGCGGCTCGACGGTTTCAGCGCTCACACTCCGATCTTCTTTTACTTTTGCTTTTCATGCAATACGCAAGTGCACTTGTTTCGTTTTGCCAACACACGTACAGTGAGAGCGCCATGCACACGACAGCACAACCGAGCGCCGTCGACGAGCGCATCACGCGACGTCGCCATCACCTCGCCGACGGCCGCGAGCTCATCTACTTCGACGACGCCGACACGACGCTCGATCCGGAACGCGCACCCGACCTGCGCGAGCTCGACGCGCGCCCCGAGACGGCCACCATGCGACAGGACCCGCTCACGGGTGAGTGGATCTCGATCGCCGCCGCGCGCCAGAACCGGGTGTTCCTGCCCCCGGCCAGCCTCGACCCGCTCGCGCCGCAGTCCTCAGGCAACGCCTCGGAGATCCCCAGCACGTACGACGTGGCCGTGTTCGAGAACAAGTCGCCCTCGTTCGGGCCGCTGCTCGCCGAGCACCCCATCGACCTCGCCGAGCTCTCCCGCGTGGGCCTCGGCCGCACGCTGCCGTCGGTGGGCCGCTGCGAGGTCGTGTGCTTCAGCCCTGCCCACACCGGTTCCTTCGGCACGCAGACGCTCTCGCGGGCGCGCACCGTCATCGAGGCGTGGGCCGATCGCACCGCCGCCCTCTCGGCGCTGCCCGGCATCGAGCAGGTCTTCCCGTTCGAGAACCGCGGCGAGGCCATCGGCGTCACCCTGCACCATCCGCACGGACAGATCTACGCCTACCCCTATGTCACGCCGCGCACCGCGCGATTGCTCGATTCGATCGAGCGCTACGGGCCCGGGCTCTTCGCGGACATCCTCGCGAGCGAGCAGGCGGGCGAGCGCCTCCTGCTGCGCGGGGAGCACTGGAGCGCCTTCGTGCCCTTCGCCGCTCGCTGGCCCATCGAGGTGCACATGCTGCCCCACCGTCACGTTCCCGACTTCGCCGCGACGACGCTCGCAGAACGCGACGAACTCGCCGTGCTCTACCTGCGGCTGCTGCGCGGTGTCGACGCCCTCTACGAGACGCCGACGCCCTACATCGCCGCCTGGCACCAGGCGCCCGTGCACGTCGGGCGCGACGAGATCCGGCTCATGCTGCAGATCACGAGCCCGCGCCGGGCGGCCGACAAGCTCAAGTACCTCGCCGGCAGCGAAGCCGCCATGGGAGCATGGATCGGCGACGTGCCGCCCGAGCAGGCGGCCGCCGCCATCCGCGCGGCCATCGCCCGCGCCGACGAGCAGACACCCGTCATCGTCGAAGGGAGCCACGCGTGAGCGGCCTCTCCACCACCGTGCGCGAGAGCTTCGAGCGGCGCTACGGCCGCCGGCCCACCGGCATCTGGTCCGCGCCCGGCCGGGTGAACCTCATCGGGGAGCACACCGACTACAACCTCGGGTTCGTCTTCCCCTTCGCGATCGACCGACGCACCGAGCTCGCCCTCGCCCCGCGCGAGGATGCCGTCATCCGGGTCGCCTCCTCATTCGCTCCGGAGGCCGTCGAGATCTCCCTCGATGAGCTGCGTCCGGAGCGACTCTCGGGCTGGTCGGCCTACCCGCTCGGTGTCGCCTGGGCGCTCGGCGAGTTCGGAGCGAGCCTCGGCAGGCTGCAGGGCGCGGATGTCGTCATCGACTCCCACGTTCCCGTCGGCGCCGGCCTGTCGTCGTCGGCCGCGATCGAGAGTGCGATGGCGATCGCGCTGAACGATCTCTGGCGCCTGGACCTCGACCGGCGCACCCTCGCCAAGGTCGGCCAGCTCGCCGAGAACCGGGCCGTCGGCGCGCCCACGGGAATCATGGACCAATCCGCCTCGCTGCTCGGCCGGGCCGACTCCGGCGTGTTCCTGGACTGCCGCAGCCTGGCTTCGGAGGTCATCCCCCTCGGCTTCGACGCTGCCGGACTGGCGGTGCTCATCACCGACACGAAGGTCAGCCACGAGCACTCCACGGGCGGCTACGCTGCCCGGCGAGCCTCCTGCGAAGCTGGAGCGCGGGCGCTGGGGGCCGACTCGCTGCGCGACGTCAACGTCTCCGACCTTCCGCACGCGGCCGAGGTCCTGGATGCCGAGACGTTCCGCCGGGTGCGCCACGTCGTCACGGAGAACCAGCGCGTACTCGACACCGTCCGGACCCTGCGCGAGCGCGGGCCGCGCGCCATCGGCGACCTGCTGAACGCGTCGCATGTCTCGATGCGCGACGACTTCGAGATCTCCGCACCCGAACTCGACCTCGCCGTCGCGACGGCCCAGGCATCCGGGGCCGTCGGCGCCCGCATGACCGGCGGCGGCTTCGGCGGGGCGGCGATCGCCCTCGTGCCGCTCGAGCAGGTCGACCCGGTCAGGTCCGCCATCGCGGAGGCGTTCGCCTCGGCCGGCTTCGGCGCACCCGACCAGTTCGTCGTGCGCGCGGCCCAGGGCGCCGCCCGCGAGGAGTAGCGCCGGCTCTCAGTCCTGCGTGACGCGAACCGGGGTTCCGGCTGTGACCCGCAGCAGTTCGGGGTAGGTCGTCGGGAACACGGTGTGCGCATGGCCCGCGGCGGCCCACACGGTCTCGTACTTCGCGAGCGAGACGTCGACGAACGTGCGCACCGGCTCGGGATGCCCGACCGGGGCAACCCCGCCGATCACCTGCCCGGTGGCCTGCTTCACGACCTCTTTCGACGCCCGCTCGAGCGTGCCCTCGAGCCGCTGCCCGAGCCAGGCCGTGTCGACGCGGTGCTCCCCCGAGGTGAGCACGAGAACGGGTTCGCCGTCGAGGGTGAACACGAGCGAGTTGGCGATGGCGCCGACCTCGGTGCCGATCGCCTCCGCCGCGGCCTGCGCGGTCGGGGTGGCGACCTCGAACCAGGTGATCTCGGGCTCGAGGCCGTGAGCGGCCAGGGCGGTGCGAACGCGGTCCACGGCGGGATGATCGGTGTTCACCATGACCGCCAGCCTAGGGTGGTCCCATGAGTGTTGATGCCCACGCCGTCGTGAAAGGCCTCGCCGGAGCGCCGGCTCCCGTCATCGCCGACGACGCCTTCGTCGCCGCGGGCGCCGTCATCGTCGGAGACGTGCGCCTGCAGGAGCGCTCGAGCGTCTGGTACAACGCGGTGCTGCGGGCCGAGGCGGAGCCGATCACGCTCGGCACCGCGTCGAACCTGCAGGACGGCGTGCTCTGTCACGTCGACGAGGGCTACCCGCTCGCGATCGGTGCCGGAGTCTCGGTCGGCCACGGTGCGGTGCTGCACGGCTGCACCATCGAGGACGACTGCCTCATCGGCATGTCGGCCACCGTGCTGAACGGTGCGGTCATCGGGTCGGGCTCTCTCGTCGCGGCCGGAGCCGTCGTGCTCGAGGGCACCGTCGTGCCCCCGGGTTCACTCGTTGCCGGAGTTCCGGCCAAGGTGCGCCGCGCCCTGACGGAGGACGAGCGGGCCGGCATCCGGCGCAACGCCGAGCACTACCTCGTCCACGCCGCCGAGCACTCCGCCTGAGAGCCGGCGCCGCACGGCGCGCATCCGGCGCAGCGTCCACCGTGTCGGCACGGCGATGACGAGTGCCAGTGCGCCGAGCACGCTCGCGTCCTCCGGCCCGAGCATGCGCTTGCGGTCCCACGCACGCCGCAGCGCACCGCCGGTGCGATTGTGCCGTTGCGGCGAGAGCTCGAGGGGACGGATGTCCCGGCGCAGCACGAGTTGTTCGAGGCGGGTGACCCAGTCGTCGTCGGCGGTGCCGTGGAAGTAGTTCTCGGCGAGCCATGCGGGGTCGGGATGCCGGTAGTCGCCGGCGATGAGCGCCTCGGCTCCCCCGAAGAGTCCGCTTCCGACGAAGACGGTGTTGATGAGAGCGGGCGAGACGCCGAACGCATCCAGAAGCAGCACGGGGATCTCGCGCTGGATCGCCTCGAGGGCGGCTGTCGAGCTGATCGTGACGAGGGCGAGCGCCCGGGAGAGGTGGTCGGCCATCGGCCCGTCCTCCACGAGGAGGTTGGGCGGCAGGCTGCCGATCTCGCTCGCGTACTCGGGGGCGTGCAGCAGCTCGGCGAGGCTGTACTCCTCGAAGTGCGTCTGCGCCTCGCCGGCCAGCGCCCGCACCTTGAGCACGATGCGGTGCTGCGGCTGGGCGCGCGCGGCCTGCACGAGCCAGCCCAGCAGCTGCACGCGTTCCTCGAGGGTGCGCGGAACCATGGCCTGCGCCGCGAACACCACGGAGTCCCGAGCGGCCGGCGAAGCGCCCGTGCCCGACCCTTCGAGGAAGGGCAGCGTCGCGAGGCCGAAGACCGTGTTCACCGGCATCGTCGCCGCGTTGGCGGCGAAGTCGCGCACCTCGCGCCGGCTGTGCAGCACGACCAGGTCGACCTGCTCGCGGTAGATGACGGCCTTGCGCGCCGCCGGAATAGTGATGCCGGGGAATCCACTGAGAAGCACCGGCCGGTTCGGCAGGGTGCCGATGACGCGCACCACCACCCGCACCATCGGTCCACGAAGGGCCAGCAGCACGGCATCCGGCCGTTCGGAGGCCACCACTGCGGCGAGCTCGTCGATGCCCGCGACGCGCACCTCATCGGGCGTGAAGCGGGTGCCGCGCAGCGCGAACGCCAACTGCCGTGCGCTGGGCAGCACCGGAGAGCGCACGATGACGAGCCGGGCATCCCAGTCGGCCGGCAGCCGCGTCGCGAGCGCCGCGCCCCACTTGACGTAGGAGTCGGAGTCCGCGATGACGACGAGGCTGCGGCGCATCACGTCACAGCGCCGGAACGCGGCGCAGCTTGGCCTTCGGCGCCTCTTCGCCCGGGAAGACGCGTTTGACGCCGTCGCCGAGCGCCTCGCTGATGATGCGGATGTCGCGGATGAGGTGCTCGAAGCCCTGCGGCTCGAGCGAGGCGGCCTGGTCGCTTCCCCACATCGTGCGATCGAGGGTGATGTGGCGTTCGACGCTCACCGCGCCCAGTGCGACGGCGGCGAGTGAGATCTGCAGGCCGCGCTCGTGACCCGAGTAGCCGATAGGCACCTCGGGATAGCGCCACTGCAGGCTCGGGATCATGCGGATGTTGGCCTCCTCCGCCGGCATCGGGTAGCTCGAGGTGGCGTGCATCATCACGAGGCGCTCCGTGCCGAGCGTCTCCACCGCGGCATCGATCTCCTCCAGGGTCGACATGCCGGTCGACAGGATGATCGGCTTGCCCGTGTCGCGCAGCGCACGCAGCAGCTCGAGATCGGTCACGGATGCGGAGGCGACCTTGTGCGCCACGACGTCGAGCTCCTCGAGGAACGCCACCGACGGAACGTCCCACGGAGACGCGAACCAGTCCAGGCCGCGCCGGGTGGCGTGCCGGCCGATCTCGAGGTACTCGTCGCGACCGAACTCCACCCTGCGGCGGTAGTCGAGGTAGCTCATCGTGCCCCACGGCGTCTCGCGCGGAACGTCTTTCATGTGCTCGGGCGTCGCGAGTTCGGGGGTGCGCTTCTGGAACTTCACGGCCTGGGCACCAGCGTCGGCTGCGACGTCGATGAGCTGCTTGGCGATCTCGACATCGCCGTTGTGGTTGAGGCCGATCTCGCCGATGACGTAGACCGGCTCCCCCGAGCCGATCAGCGACTGGCCGATGCGTACTGCCATGAGTCCTCCTGGGTTGATGCGGGTTCTCCCGCGGTGGCGTCGACGCCGAGGATGAGTTCGGCCAGCTCGCGCACGGCCCCCTCACCTCCACGTCGGGAGAGGGTGATGCGGGCGGCCGTCCGCACGGCCGGGTGCGCGTCGGCGACGGCGACGGGCCAGCCCACGATCCGCAGGCAGGGAAGGTCGGCGAGGTCGTTGCCGAGGTAGGCGATGCGGTCGAGGGCGACGCCGGTGCTCTGGGCCCACGCCCGCAACGCGCTCGCCTTGTCGTGCACGCCGTGCAGGCACTCCACCTGCAGCTTGGCTGCTCGCGCCGCGACGACCGGGTTCGTCTCGGCCGAGAGGATCAGGATGGGCATGCCCGTCTCGCGCAGCATCCGCACGCCGTGCCCGTCGCTGCGGCTCACGCGTACGGACTCGGTGCCGTCCTGCTGGAGCACCGCCGTGTCGTCGGTGTGCACTCCGTCGAAGTCGGTGACGAGCGCGTCGACGTCGACCCGGCGCTCGCCGCTGGACTGCGCCGTCGCGGCAAGCACGCGTGCCTGGTCGAGGTCTGCTGCGTCGTCGATCTCGATGGCGTGCGCGGCCGAGACGAGCTGCACGCCGATGCGCCCGGCGAATCGGCCGCCGCTGCGGCGCAGAAGTATGGTGCGCATGACGTAGAAGGCACCGGTCTCGCGGTACTCCGGTTCGCGGTCCTGGCGGCGCTGGCGCACGGCGGAGTCGTGGTTCACTCCCGTGACGCCGCCCTCCCCCGCCCGCCACAGGAAGACATGGCTGGGAGCAGCGGAGAGCACGGAGTCCACCTCCCCGTCGCGCACGCGCGCCACCGCGGCGTCGAGGTCGGCCGGGTCGATGAAGGGCGAGGTCGCCTGCACGAGGATCGTCACGTCGGGATCGACGCCGAGCTCATCGAGGGCGTGCAGCACGGCCGACTCCGAGCTCGCCGTGTCGCCCGCCAGGTGGGGCGGGCGATCCACCACCAGCGCGCCCGCCTGCCGTGCGAGCTGCGCAATGGCCGGTGAGTCGGTCGAGACGACCACGACGTCGACGGATGCCGCCGCGCGGGCCGCCTGCACGGCGCGGGCGACGAGCGGGATGCCGCCCACCCGCTCGAGGTTCTTGCGCGGCAGGCCCTTCGAACCGCCCCGCGCCGGGATCACGGCGACGACGTTCGGTGCGACTCGAAGAGACTGCGCGTCGGGCATGGCCAGACGATATGCGCAGCCGGTGACCGCGAGGTGTTCCCGACGTGAACGAACGGGGCGGGCGGCCTGTCTCCCTACGCCCGCGCCTCGGCCGCCGTCACGACGTTGGCCAGAAGGAGGGCGCGCGTCATCGGTCCGACGCCGCCGGGATTGGGCGAGAGGTGGCCGGCGACCTCGGCTACGCCGGGATGCACGTCTCCGGTGACCTTGGCCTTGCCCGTCTCCGGATTGACGACGCGGGTCACGCCGACATCGAGCACCGCGGCGCCGGGCTTCACCCAGTCCGGCTGGATGAGATGCGGCTGCCCGACGGCCGCGACCACGATGTCGGCCCGGCGCACCTCGGCCGCGAGGTCGACGGTGCGGGAATGCGTGAGGGTGACCGTGGCATCCACGCCCTTGCGGGTGAAGAGCAGCCCGAGCGGGCGACCGACCGTCAGGCCGCGACCGACCACGGTCACGTGCCGGCCGCGGGTCGGAACGTCGTAGCGTCGCAGCAACTCGACGATGCCCGCGGGCGTGCAGGGCAGCGGCGAGTGCAGCTCGCCGTCCACCCCGAGCACGAGCCGCCCGAGGTTCGTCGGATGCAGGCCATCGGCATCCTTGTCGGGGTCGATGAGCTCGAGCATGGCGTGCTCGTCGATGCCGACGGGAAGCGGGAGCTGCACGATGTACCCAGTGACCTCCGGCGCGGTATTCAGGGCGGCGATGGCGGATCGCACGTCGGCCTCGCTCGCCGAGGCGGGCAGGTCGATGCGGATGGAGGCGATGCCCACTTCGGCGCAGTCCCGATGCTTTCCGGCGACATAGGCCTGCGATCCGGGGTCGTCGCCGACGAGCAGCGTGCCGAGGCCGGGGACGATGCCGCGCTCGCGCAGCAGGCTGACGCGCTCGGTCAGTTCACCTTTGATGGCGGCGGCGGTCGCCGTGCCATCCAAGCGGATGGCCGTCATTACTGCTGCAGTCCGGGGTAGAGCGGGAAGCGCGCGGTGAGCGCCTGCACCCGCTGGCGCAGGCCGGCGACGTCGGCACCCGGCTTGAGGGTCTCGGCGACGATGTCGGCGACCTCGGTGAACTCCTCATCGCCGAAGCCGCGCGTGGCGAGGGCGGGCGTTCCGATGCGCAGGCCGCTCGTGACCATCGGGGGGCGCGGGTCGAACGGCACCGCGTTGCGGTTCACGGTGATGAGCACATCGTGCAGCAGGTCTTCGGCCTGTTGGCCGTTCAGTTCAGAGGTGCGCAGGTCGGCGAGCACGAGGTGCACGTCGGTGCCGCCGGTGAGCACGTCGACACCGACGGCGCGGGTGTCATCGGCGGTCAGGCGGGCGGCCAGGATCTGCGCGCCCCGGATGGTGCGGGCCTGCCGGTCGGCGAACTCCTCGGATGCGGCGATCTTGAACGCGGTGGCCTTGGCGGCGATCACGTGCATGAGCGGGCCGCCCTGCTGGCCCGGGAAGACGTTGGAGTTCAGCTTCTTGGCCAGCTCCGTGTCCCGGGCCACGATGAAGCCGGAGCGCGGACCGCCGATGGTCTTGTGCACGGTCGAGGAGACCACGTCGGCGTAGGGCACGGGCGAGGGGTGCAGTCCAGCGGCGACGAGGCCGGCGAAGTGCGCCATGTCGACCCAGAGGCGAGCGCCCACCTCGTCGGCGATCGCCCGGAACGCCGCGAAGTCGAGGTGACGAGGGTAGGCCGACCAACCGGCGATGATCACCTGGGGGCGGTGCTCGAGTGCCTTGTCGCGCACGACGTCCATGTCGACGAGGAAGGTCTCGGGGTCGACGCCGTAGCTGACGGCGTTGTAGAGCTTGCCCGAGAAGTTGAGCTTCATGCCGTGGGTGAGGTGTCCGCCGTGGGCGAGCTCGAGGCCGAGGATGGTGTCGCCGGGCGTGGCGATGGCCGAGAGCACGGCCGCGTTCGCCTGGGCGCCGGAGTGCGGCTGCACGTTCGCGTACTCGGCGCCGAACAGGCTCTTGGCGCGGGCGATGGCGAGCTCTTCGGCGATGTCGACGAACTCGCATCCGCCGTAGTACCGCCGGCCGGGGTAGCCCTCGGCGTACTTGTTGGTGAGCACGGAACCCTGCGACTGCAGCACCGAGACGGGAACGAAGTTTTCGCTCGCGATCATCTCGAGGTAGTCGCGCTGCCGGCCGAGCTCGAGCTCGAGCACCTGCGCGATCTCAGGATCCACCTCGGCGAGCGGAGCGTTGAACACGGACTGGGACGTGGCGGTGTCTGACACTGGCGTCTCCTCACGGAATCGGCGACAAGGGATGTACGAGTCGTGGCCCAGGCGAACGGCCACCAACCGATTCATGTATCGCTCCCCGATGGTCACCCATCCGAACGCCAGTCGCGACGGCACGATCATACCAAGGATCGGGCTCTTGCGGGTTAGTTAGGGCGCCTGACATACTCGCGGAACACCCATCACCGAGGGGAGTGCCGTGCGACGTGGCATCGGAATCGCCGTCGTGGCCGCCGTGGCGGTGCTCGCCGGCTGCACGGCCGCTCCCCCGTCGAACGAGGAGTCGGCCGTGCCGCAGATCGTGCCACAGCCCGTGAGCCTCAAGACGACGGATGCCGCGCCGTTCGAACTCGTCGCGCGCAGCCGGCTCGTCGCCTCGGGCGACGGCGCCGCGGCGGTGGCAGAGCAGGTCGCCGGCTGGTTCCGGGTCTCGACGGGATTTCCCCTCGACGTCGTCGAGGCGGATGCGGCGAGCGCCTCCGGCGACGACGTGGTGCTCGCGGTCGCGCCCGGTTCGGCGCCGGCCGGGCACGAGCAGGAGGGGTACACGCTCGCCGTATCGGGCGAGGGAGCCGGCGCCCGCATCTCGGCCGACACCGCCGAGGGCCTGTTCCGTGGCGCACAGACCCTGCGCCAGCTCTTCGATCCGCTGATCGACTCGCGGGCACAGGTCGAGCAGCGCTGGAGGGCTCCCGCCGTCGCCATCGAGGACTACCCCCGCTTCGCCTACCGTGGCGCATCGCTCGACGTCGCCAGGCACTTCTTCGGGGTCGACGACGTCGAGCGCTATCTCGACGACATCGCCCTCGCGAAGGTGAACCACCTGCACCTGCACCTCACCGACGACCAGGGCTGGCGCATCCAGATCGAGAGCTGGCCGAACCTGACCGCAGCCGGGTCTGCCACGGAGGTCGGTGGCGGCACGGGCGGCTTCTACACACAGGCGGACTATGCGCGGATCGTCGCCTACGCCGCGGAGCGGTTCATCACGATCGTGCCCGAGATCGACCTGCCCGGCCACACCAACGCCGCCCTCGCGAGCTACCCGGAGCTGAACTGCGACGGCGTGGCACCCGAGCCGTACACCGGCACGGAGGTCGGCTTCTCATCGCTGTGCATCGACAAGCCGATCACCTACCGGTTCGTCGCCGACGTGGTGCGCGAGCTCGCCGCGATCACCCCTGGCCCCTACCTGCACCTCGGCGGCGACGAGTCGCTCTCGACGCCGCGCGAGGACTTCGTGCGCTTTCTCGAGCGGGTCACCAGGGAGGCCGCGGATGCGACGGGCAAGACGATCATCGGCTGGCACGAGATGGGAGCCGCGACCGGGTTGCCACGCGGCACCATCGGCCAGTACTGGGGATACGTGCATCCGCAGGTGGGCTTCGCCGAGGAGACCCTGAGCTTCGTCCGGAGCGGCGGCAGCATCATCATGTCGCCGGCCGACGTGGCCTACCTCGACATGGTCTACGACGACGACACCCGCTGGGGCCTCTCCTGGGCCAACGGCGCGACCCCCGTGAGCGAGTCGAGCGACTGGGATCCGGCCGAGATCATCGACGGCATCGGCGACGCGCAACTGCTCGGGGTCGAGGCGCCGATCTGGACCGAGACGCTCACATCCATGGACCAGGTCGAGTTCATGGCGTTCCCCCGGCTGGCGAACATCGCCGAGATCGGCTGGTCCGCGCGCTCCGACCGGGACTGGCAGCGGGTCGCGCCGCGACTCGTGGCGTTCTGCGCCCGACTGACGGCGCTCGGTATCGGCTTCTACCGGTCGCCGGACATGCCCTGGAGTCGCTGAGATGGCACAGGGCTTCCTCAGCGACCTGTTGCGCCCGCACAGCGGTGAAGACGCGCGTCGCGTCACCTTCGTCGAGCTGTTCTTCGACCTCGTCTTCGTCTTCGCCGTCACCCAGATCTCCCACACGCTCATCGCCCACCCCGACCTGCCGCGGTTCGTCGAGGTGCTGATCCTCACCTGCGCGGTCTGGTGGGCATGGATCGACACCGCCTGGATCACGAACTGGCTGAACCCGGAGCGGGGCGCCGTGCGCGGCATGCTCATCGTGCTCATGCTCTTCGGCCTGCTCCTCTCCAGCGCCATCCCCGACTCCTTCGGGGAGAAGGGCGCCCTGTTCGCGATCGCCTTCGTCGCCATGCAGCTCACCCGAACCTCATTCACGCTCTACGCGTTCGCCGAGCAGCGCCAGTCCGAGAACACCCTCAACGTGCTGCGCATCTTGACCTGGTACGTGGTCTCGGGCTGCCTGTGGCTCTGGGGCGGCTTCGCCCCCGAGCAGCAGCGCATCGGGATCTGGCTCCTCGCGCTCGTGTTCGAGTTCGCCGGCCCGGCCGCGCGCTTCTGGTTGCCGCGAATCGGCCGCTCCCCGCTGGAGACCTGGCAGGTCTCGGGGGCTCACATCGCCGAGCGCGTCGGACTGTTCTTCATCATCGCGCTCGGCGAATCGATCATCGTGACGGGCTCGGTGTTCTCCGAGCAGCCGATCGGGTGGCTGAGCACCGCCTCCCTGCTGGCCGCCTTCGCGGGCACGGTGCTGCTGTGGCTGCTCTACTTCACCCACGGCGAGCGCAGCGGCAGCGACTACATCGCCGCGACCGATCGCAGCGGCAGCGTCGCCCGCGCCACGTACACGTACGTGCCCATCCTCATGGTGGTCGGCATCGTGCTGAGCGCGGTCGGCGACGACCTCGTGCTGGCCCACCCCCTCGGGCACGAGGGAGCCACCCCGCTGTCGACCGCCGTGATCATCACCGGTGGCGGCGCCGTCTACCTTCTGGGCCTGACCATCTTCAAGAGGTCGATCGGCGGCCCCTGGCTGCTCACGCACGTCGTCGGCATCCTGGCACTGGTGACGGTCGGCCTGCTCTTCCCCCTGCTCACGCCGTTGGCTCTCACCTGGCTCGTCAATCTCGTACTGCTCGCCGTGGTGGCCGTCGACGAATGGCGCTTCCGCCGTGGACGGGCTGCCTCATCCGAACCCCTCGCGGCCGACGGCGACACCGACGATGTGAGCGTGGGCTGAGCGCGCCTACTTCACGCTGCCCGCCGTCAGGCCGCCGACCAGTCGCTTCTCGATGAGCATGAACAGGATGACGACCGGGATGATGGCCACGACCGATACCCCGAAGACGTACTGCCAACTCGTCTCGTACTGACCGACGAACTTGGTCAGCGCAACCGAGAGGGGCTGGTTGCCGGCCGTCTGGAGGATCACGAGGGATGCGGCGAACTCGTTCCAGCAGGCCACGAACGTGAACACGATGGCCGTGACGATGCCCGGCCACACGAGCGGGAGCGTGATGCGGAACAGCACCGTGAGGCGGCCCGCGCCATCGATCTGGGCGGCCTCGTCGACCTCCTTCGGCACGCCGGCGAAGAAGGAGTGCATGATCCAGATCGCGAACGAGAGGTTGAAGGCGGCATTGATGAGGATCATCGCCGCCCAGGTGTCGATGAGGTCGAGCGCAAGGAACTGCCGGAAGAGCCCGGAGGTGAGCACCGCGGGCTGCAGCATCTGCGTGACGATCACGAGGAACAGGAAGACCATGCGCCCGGGGAAGCGGAACCGGGCCGTGTAGTAGGCCGCGGGGAGCGAGACCACCATCACGAGCAGCGTGGCGAAGACCGCGATGACGATCGTCGAGATGAGGTTCTGCACGAGAGGCGTCTCGGGCGTCGACCACATCGTGACGTAGTTCTCCCAGTGCCACTCCTTGGGGAAGTAGGTGGGATCGACCGAACGGATCTGCGCCTTCGTCTTGACCGAGCCGAACAGCATGATCGTGTACGGCAGAAGGAAGACGAGCGCCACGATGAGCCCGGCGAGCATGCGCAGCACCACGCGTCCGATCGGCACCTGGTCGGCGGTGTACCGACGCTTGCGGCCGGAGGCAGACGGCTGCGAGATGGTCTCGAAGGCGGGGGCGGTGACCGACATCGCTCAGACCTCCCGCATCGGCTTGACGACGCGAACGTAGACGGCGACGATCACGATCACGATCACGAAGGCCACGACCGAGAGCGCGCTCGCCACGTCGACCTTGTGCTGGTTCTGGATGTACTTGAAGATCAGCGTCATGATCGTGTCGGCGTCATAGCCCGGGATGGAGCCGGTCATGACACGCAGGATCGGCAGCGAGTTGAAGACGTTGATGATGTTGATCAGTACCGCCACCGAGAGGGCACCGCGCAGCTGGGGAAGCACGACGCTGAAGTAGGTGCGCGCTGGGCCGGCGCCGTCCATCTTGGCCGCCTCGAGCACGTCGCCCGGCACCGTCGCGAGGCCCGCGAGGATCGTGTACGTCGTGAAGGGAAGCGACACGAAGACCGCCACCACGATCGCCCACGCGAACGCCGTTCCGGGATTGCGCGTCCAGCCGTAGCCCTCCGGGGTGTCGACGAGTCCGACGTCGACGAGGAACTTGTTGATGATGCCGAAGTACGGCTCGAGCCCGTAGTAGACGACGAGCGTCGTCATGACCACGGATGCCGCCCACGGGATGATGACGATCAGGCGCACGATGCGTCGGCCGGGGAAGGCCTTGTCGAGGATCTGGGCGAGCCCGAGCGAGATGAGCACGGTCGCACCGACCACGACCACGACCCAGACGATGGTGCGCAGCAGGATCGGCCAGAAGTAGGGGAACGAGAAGACCTCGACGTAGTTCGCCCATCCCGCTGAGCCCTTGTCGACGCCCGAGAGGGCGATGTCGCGGGTGGAGTTGTAGAACATGACGCCGGCCGGGAACAGCACGACGCCGAAGATGAGGATGAGGGCGGGGCCGATCCAGGGCAGTGAGGAGAGCAGTGCCCGGCCGCCCGGCCGCGGGCGCCGGCTCGGCTGCCCGTTGCGGGACCCGGGACGGGGGCGGCCCTTGGCCGCCCCCGTCCGGATCGATGAGGACGTGGTCGTGGAGCTCATGGTCGTGTTCTCACCGATCTTTTCGTGTCTTTCCCGCTGTCGTTCCCGTCAGGGATGGCTCAGCCGGCGTCGGCCTGCGCCTGCACCTCGGTGAGCACGTCCTGGGCGCTCTTGGTCTGGATCTGACCGAACAGCGCCTTGAACGCGGCATCCGTCGCCGACCACTTCGCGTTCGTGGAGGGGTAGAACTTGGCGTCGGGCAGAACATCGAGGAACGGCTTCAGCGATTCCTCGCCACCGAGCTTGTCGGCGCCGGACTTCGTGGTGGGCAGGAAGCCCTCGGCCTTGACCCACGGCACGTAGACGTCGGCGGAGTAGAAGTAGTCGAAGAACTTCGTGATCGCCTCCTTCTTGTCGCCGTCGTTCTTGAAGGCCATGAGCTGGTCGGCGACGCCCAGGGTGAACGGCTTTCCGTCCTTCGTGGGGATCGGCACGATCGAGTAGTCCAGGCTCGGGTTGTTCTCCTTGATCTGGCCGACGGTCGGCGGCAGGCCGACCTGCATGCCGATCTTGCCCTGGATGAAGATGTCCATCAGCGGCGAGCGGTTGGTGGATCCAGGGTCGGACTGGGTCGCGCCGGCGTCGATCATCTTCTTGATCTGCTCGGCACCGGCAAGGTTCGACGGGTCGTCCACGGTGATCTTCGACGCGTCGCCGAAGGATCCCCCGCCGCCCCACAGCCACACGGCCGCCTCGGCCTGCGCTTCCTCCGAACCCAGCGGCATGCCGTAGCCGGCGATGCCGTTGCCGAGCTTGGAGACCTTGGTCGCGGCATCGAGCAGCTCGTCCCAGTTCTTCGGGGCCTCGGCGACGCCGGCCTGCTTCAGCAGGTCGTTGTTGACGAAGAGCGCCCGCGCGGAGGCGATGAACGGCAGCGCGTAGGCGGTGTCGTCGAGCTGCTCGTTCTTCAGGAAGGAGTCCTGGAAGTCGGAGTAGGTGTCGGGCGAGGTCACATCCTTCGCCTTGTACAGCAGGTCATCGGATGCGAAGCCGGCGAACGGGCCGCCGTTGTAGATGTCGGGGGCCTCACCGCCCTGCACCTTGGTGCTGATGACGCTCTCGAGGTTGTCCCACGACTGCACCTCGAGCTTGACCTTGATGTCGGAGTTGGCCTTCTCGAAGCCCTTGATCACGGTCTCCCAGAGGCCCTGGGTCTGGTCGGAGTAGCTCGGGACCAGCAGGTTGAGCGTCGTCTTTCCGCCGGCCGAGTCATCCGATCCCCCGCCGCCGAAGCCGCAGGAGGAGAGGACCAGTGCCGCCGAGGCCGCGACGGCCACCGCTGCGCCGATGCGCAGGGATTTCTTCATGATGCTTCCTCACTCTTGGTGGTGACGCACGTAGGCGATGAAAACCTCTGCGCGACGGTGCGTATGTTCTTCACGAGAGGCACTCAGATCGTGCCGGAGTGCTGTTTCATGAATGTTTCGGTAGGTAAACAATCAACATCATTCACCCGCCTGACAAAATGTAAAGCGACGGCGCCCAGGCGTCAAGACTTCACCCGCTGTTGGCGAACCGTATTTGTAAAGATTCCTCGCAAACTATCAGCGCGTCAACCCTGTCGGCTAAATGATCCCCACTTTGATCGATAGACAGTGTTCAGCGTCATCTGCAATCATTGGTGCATCACCCATCGTCTGGAGACCCTGTGTCCGATCGCCCGTCTGCCCCCGCTTCCGAATTCATGGCCGCGGAACTCGCCTCCCAGCCCGAGACCTGGGCCCAGGCCGCGGCCCTCGTCGACGAGCAGAAGGCGCTTCCCCGCGACGGGCAGCGCGTGGCGGTTATCGGCTGCGGCACCTCGTGGTTCATCGCCCAGTCCTACGCGTGGCTGCGCGAGGCGGGAGGCCACGGCGAGACCGACGCCTTCGCCGCATCCGAGGCCTTCGTCGACCGCGGCTATGACGCCGTGCTCGCCCTGACACGGTCGGGAACGACCACCGAGGTGCTGCGGCTCGTCGAGCGCCTCGCCGGTACCGTGCACACGATCGGCGTGATCGGAGACCCGACGTCGCCGCTCGTCGACCTCGTCGACGAGGCGATCACCCTGCCGTTCGCCGACGAGCGCTCCGTCGTGCAGACCCGGTTCGCGACGACCGCACTCGCCCTGTTCCGTGCCTCGCTCGGTGAGGACCTCGACGGCGCGATCGCCGACGCACGCACCGCCCTCGCCGAGGAACTGGATGCCGGGCTCGTCGATGCCGAGCAGTACTCCTTCCTCGGGCGCGGCTGGACCGTCGGCCTGGCGCACGAGGCGGCCCTCAAGATGCGCGAGGCCTCCCAGAGCTGGACGGAGTCCTACCCCGCGATGGAGTACCGGCACGGCCCGATCGCGATCGCTGCGCCGGGTCGCGTCACCTGGCACCTCGGCGAGGCCCCCGACGGCCTGCAGGCGGAGGTCGAGGAGACCGGCGCCCGGTTCGAGGCCGGAGCACTGGACCCCCTGGCCGAGCTCGTCCGCGTGCAGCGGGTCGCCCTCGCCCGGGCGCGCGCCCGCGGCCTGAATCCCGACGCTCCCCGCAACCTCACGCGCTCCGTCATCCTCGGGGCATGAGCGCCGACCGCGCCGGCGTCGAACTCGGACCGGGGCCGGCGGTTCTCGCCTTCGACATCGGCGGCACCGACACGAAGTCGGCTCTCATCGACGAGCACGGCCGGATGCTGGGTTCACGCCGCACTCCGACCCCGCTCGACTCCGACGACCCCGCAGGAGCCGTGGTCGCCGGGCTCAGCCGCATCGCCGCCGCCTACGCCGCCGAGTTCCCCGGCATCCGGCCGGAAGCCGCCGGCGTCAGCGTTCCCGGCCTTGTCGACGAGCGTCTGGGCGTCGGGGTCTTCAGCTCGAACCTGGGCTGGCGGGATGCGCCCATCCGTGCTCTCGCGGAAGAGGCGCTGCGGCTGCCGGTGGCCTTCGGGCACGACGTGCGGGCAGCCGGCACGGCGGAGCACCGCCTCGGCGCTGCCCGCGATGTCTCGAACGTGCTCGTGCTGGCGATCGGAACCGGCATCGCCGGAGCCCTCATCCTCGACGGGCGGCCCTACACGGGCGGCGGCTTCGCGGGAGAGATCGGCCACATGCTCGCCGACCCCCTGGGCGAACCCTGCCCGTGCGGGGCGACCGGATGCCTGGAGATGATCGCCTCCGCCGGAGCGATCGCCCGGCACTACAGTGCGGCGACCGGACGCTCCGTCCTCGGCGCCCGGGAGGTTCTCGCCGCAGCGGAATCGGGCGACCCGCAGGCCGTCCGCATCTGGGACGAGGCCATGCGAGCCCTTGCCGAGGGACTGGCCCGTGTCGTCGCGGTGATCGCCCCCGAGACGGTCGTCATCGGCGGAGGCCTCTCGCTCGCCGGCCCGGCCCTGTTCGACCCGGTGGCCTCGCGCCTGGATGCGTTGCTGAGCTTCCACCGGCGCCCGCGACTCGTGAGCGCGCAACTCGGCGAGGACGCCGGCCTGCTCGGAACGGCGCTGTCCGCGCGCGCGATCGACGAAGCAGCGAGCACGGGGAGGCGATCATGATCCTCACCGTGACGCCGAACCCCGCACTCGATCTCACGTGGCGGGTGGAGCGGCTCGTTCCCGCACGCACCCACCGGGTTCCGGCCGGGTCGGCCCGGGCCGGCGGAAAGGGCATCAACGTGGCCAGGGTGCTCCACGACGAGGGCTACGACGTGCTCGCCCTCGCTCCCTCTCGAGCAGAGGACCCCTTCGCCCTCGATCTCATCCACGACGGGCCGCCCTGCCACCTCACTCCGGCCGCACGATCCGTTCGGCGCAGCGTGGCGATCGTGGACACGGGGAGCGGAGCCGCGACCGTGCTCAACGAGACCGGGGAGTCGTTGCAGGAGCACGAGGCGAGCGCGTTGCTGGCCGCGGCGATCCGGCTCGGCCGCGATGCGACGGTCGTGGCCGTCTGCGGAAGCCTCCCCGAGGGACTCTCGGCCCTGTCGCTCGGGAAACTCGTCGAGGAGCTGACAGAGACCGGGGTTCCGGTCATCGTCGACACGAGCGGCCCCGGGCTTCTCGCCGCCGCGAGGGCGGGGGCGTTCGCGCTGAAGCCGAACCACGAGGAGCTCGCGGCGGCGACGGGCCTCTCGGATCCCCTCGCCGGTGCCCGGACGCTACTCGACGCGGGCGCACGGATCGTCGTCGTCTCACTCGGCGAGGACGGGCTCGTGGTGCTCTCGCAGGGAGGCGACCGCATCCGCGCCCGCCTTCCGCAGCCCCTCCATGGCAACCCGACGGGGGCCGGGGATGCCGTGGTCGCCGCGCTCGCCATGACGATCGCAGGCAATCCCGACCTCGACGCCGCAGGCGCCGACGGCCAGGGCGCCCGCGAGCGGCTGGCACGCCGGGCGACCGCCTGGTCGGCCTCCGCCGTACTGGCCCCGCTGGCCGGATCACTGCATGCCGACTGGAGCGCCATCGAGGCCACCGTCATCATCGAGCGCGAGGAGGAGAGTCCGTGACCCTCACGCCCACCGGGACGTTGCTCGACAGCGCCGCGGCCGCCGGATCGGGACTCGGCGCCTTCAACGTGGTGCACCTCGAGACCGCCGAGGCGATCGCCCGTGCGGCGGAACAGGCCGGCCTGCCCGTCGTGCTGCAGCTTTCGGAGAACTGCGTGCGCTACCACGGCTCGTTCACGCCGATCGCGCGGGGCATGCTCGCCGTGGCCGAGGAGTCGAGCGCCGCCATCGCCGTGCATCTGGACCATGCCGAAGACCCGGAACTGGCCTACCGCGCCATCGACGCGGGCTTCGGATCGGTGATGTACGACGGCTCCACGCTCGAATTCGGGGCGAACGTGGCAACGACACGTCGTGTCGTCGCGTACGCGGCATCCGCCGGTGCGGCGGTCGAGGCCGAGCTGGGCCGTATCGGGGGCAAGCAGGGCGCCCACGCGCCGGGTGTGCGCACCGACCCCGACGAGGCCGCCCGCTTCGTCGCCGAGACCGGCGTGGACGCCCTCGCCGTCGCCGTCGGCTCCTCCCACGCGATGCGCGAGCGGGATGCCGAACTCGACCTCGCGCTCGTGGCACGCCTCCGAGCCGCCGTTCCCGTTCCGCTCGTGCTCCACGGGTCTTCCGGCGTGCCCGACGAGACGATCGTGCGCGGCATCCGCGCGGGCCTCACCAAGGTCAACGTCTCGACGCACCTCAACGCGACCTTCACCGCGGCGGTGCGGCGCGCGCTCGACGAGCGCCCGCAGGTCGTGGACTCCCGGCTCTACATCGGCGAGGGGCGGGATGCCCTCGCCGGCGAGGCCGCCCGGATGCTGCGCCTCTTCGCCACCTCAGAACAGGAGAACCCCGCATGAACCGCGCCGAGCGACTGAGCGCCGTGCTCGACCTCATCGCCGAGAGCGGTCAGGTCGATGTCGACGCGATCGTCACCCGGCTCGCGGTCTCGCCGGCCACGGCCCGCCGCGACCTCGACGCCCTCGCTGAGCAGCAACTGCTCACCCGCACCCGCGGCGGCGCCGTCGCGCACTCGGTGGCCTACGACCTGCCCATCCGGTACAAAAACCAGCAGAACGCGGAGGCCAAGGCCGCCATCGCCCGCGCGGCGAGCGCGATGGTTCCGCGCGGTGCCGTGATCGGGTTGTGCGGCGGCACCACCTCCACCGCCATCGCGGACGCCCTCATGGGCCGCGCCGATATCATGGAGCCGGCGCACGATCCCGGCCTCACCGTCGTCACGAACGCCCTGAACATCGCGATGCAGCTCGCCATGAGACCCCAGATCAAGACCGTCGTCACCGGCGGCGTGGTGCACGCGCGCTCCTACGAGCTCGTCGGGTCGTATGCGGATGCCGTGGTCGGCAGCATCACGCTCGACCTCGTCTTCATCGGCGTCAACGGCGTCGACCCCATCGTCGGCCCCACCTCCCACGACGAGCGGGAGGCGGCGGTGGACGCACTCATGGCGACGCGGGCGACGCACGCCGTGATCGTCGCCGATTCCTCCAAGATCGACAAGCGGGCGTTCGCCGCGATCGGACCGCGCCGCCTGTTCGCGACGATCATCACCGACTCCGGCGCGACGCGCGAGCAGCGTCACCGCCTCGAGGAGGCCGGCTACGAGGTGATCGTCGCCGGCTGAGCCGGCGCGGACCGGCGTCGGGAGGTGATCGCGACGATCGCGAACGCTACGACGACGATGCCCGCGTACACCCACGGCAACGAGGCGAGCCCGAGAGTGTCGTAGAGCACGGCGCCCACGAGGGCGCCGCCGCCGATCCCGGCGTTGAAGGCCGTCGTGTAGAACGCGCTCGCGGTATCGCGGATGCGGGCCGATGCAGCGTGCAGCAGCCGGGTCTGCAGCAGCGGCGGAAGCATTCCGAAGGCGACGTTCCAGACGATGAAGGCCAGCAGGCTCGGCACCGGCAGGCCGGCGAGCATCCCGATCCCGGCGACGGCCACGATGACCGTGCCGAGCGCGCAGAGCAGTCCGCGGGTGGGGTGCCGCCCGAACAGCCAGCCGGCGAGCAGCAGTCCCGCCGCTCCGGCGACGCCGGCCGCGAACAGCAGCGGGCTGATCGCCGCCGCTTCGACACCGCCGAGCTGGATCGCGTACGGGGCGATGTAGGTGTAGAAGGCGTAGTGGCCGATCATCGTGATGGCGGTCACGACGCACACCACGACGACGGCGGGGATGGTGGGATCGCAGCGCACGGGGATGGCGGCCGTGTCGACGCCGACGGCCGGTCGCGTGACGGCCGGTAGGAACCGCCAGACGAGCGCCGCCGCCGCGACCGTGAGGGCGCCGACGATGAGGAAGGCGGTGCGCCAGCCGACCGCGTGCCCGAGCGCGGTCGCGAGCGGAACGCCGAAGACGAACGCGAGCGTGCCGCCGCCCAGGGCGATCGAGACGGCGCGCGCGATGTGCTCCTTCGACACGAGGTAACCGGCGTAGGCGCCGACGACCGAGAAGAACAGGCCGTGCGCGAGGCCGCCCACGACCCGGCAGGCGATGACGACGGCGTAGTTCGGGGCCGACGCCGTGGCGACGTTCGCGAGTCCGAGCACGATGACGGCGACCACCAGCAGGGCGTGCCGCGGCATCCGTGCGGTGAGGGCGGTCAGCGGCGCGCTCGTGGCGACGACCGTGAAGGCGAACACGGTCACGAGGATGCCGACGAGCGGCTCGCTGACGCCGAGGTCGCCGCTCATGTCGGGCAGCAGGCCCGTCGGCAGCATCTCGCCGGTGACGGCGAGGAAGACGGCGGCGGCGAGCACGATGAGTCCGAGCCAGGGGAAGCGCGTCTCTGCGCGCGCGGAAGTGGAGGCGGTCGTGGACAAGTTTCGTCTCTCCGACAGGCGTTCCCCGCCGCGGGAGAGGCAGGCGGGTCGACTACGCGCTCGTGTGCGCGCCCAGGGCCGGGCATGACGCCGGGCCGCAGCCAGTTTAGCGAAGCATCGGGGTTGTAGCCTGTGCGGATGGAATTCGATGCCGCCCAGCCGCACGCCGCGACCCAGCATCACTGGGTGATCACGGTTTCCTGCGCCGATACGCCCGGAATCGTGCACGCCCTCAGCGGGGCGATCGTGGCGGCCCGCGGCAACATCACCGAGAGCCAGCAGTTCTCCAGCGCCGACACGGGGCGCTTCTTCATCCGGCTGCAGGTGGAGTCCCCGGCGGGCCGCGACGAATTCGAGGCGGCGCTCACGCCGGTCATCGATCGCTACGACATGAGCTGGCACCTCGACCTCGTCGGTCGCCGGCTGCGCACGCTCGTGCTCGCCTCAACCGCGGCGCACTGCGTCAACGACCTGCTCTTCCGCCAGCACGCCGGCCAGCTCCCCGTCGAGATCCCGCTCGTACTCTCCAACCACGGCACGCTGCGCGACCTCGTCGACTTCTACGGTGTTCCGTTCGAGTCGCTTCCGGTGACGGATGCCGCCTCCAAGGCCGCGTTCGAGGCGCGCGTGCTCGCCGCCGTCGAGGAACACGACATCGAGCTGGTGGTGCTCGCCCGCTACATGCAGATCCTCACGCCGGAGCTGTGCGCGCGGCTCGAGGGGCGGGCCATCAACATCCACCACTCCTTCCTGCCCGGATTCAAGGGCGCGAACCCGTACAAGCAGGCCCACGAGCGCGGGGTCAAGCTCATCGGCGCGACGGCGCACTTCGTCACGAGCGACCTCGACGAGGGACCGATCATCGAGCAGAACGTCGTGCGGGTCGACCACACGCGCACTCCGTCCGACCTCGTGGCGATCGGCCAGGACGAGGAGAGCCGCACGCTTCGACAGGCGGTGCGCTGGTTCGCCGAGCGCCGCATCCTGCTCGACGGGGTGCGCACGATCATCTTCCGCTGAGGTGCGGGCGGCGAGCACCTTTCGCGCTCCCTGAGCCTGTCGAAGGGCCGCGACCCAGCGCCCGCACCGACGCTTCGACACGCTCAGCGCGCAGCGCGAACGACCCAGCCACCGTTCCCTGAGCCTGTCGAAGGGCCGCGAC
>NZ_JBBELO010000014.1:0-20938 GCF_037404875.1 Rathayibacter sp. YIM 133350 | reverse complement strand
CACCGCAATCGGAGCCCCACCCATCAGCAGACTCAACAACCTGCCTGGACATCACAGCTAGCCGCCGATGGCGGCGAGCCAGGCCTTGCGCGCCTGCAGCGCCTCGTTCGCGGCGGCGATGGCCGCGGCATCCTTCGACGCCTTGGCGGCGTCGAGCTCGGCCTCGAGCTTGGCGATGGCGTCGGCCAGCTGGCCGGCGAGGCCCTCGGCGCGCGCCTTCGTCTCGGGATTGTTCTGCTTCCAGTGATCCTCGTCGAGCTTGCGCACGGCGGTCTCGACCTTGCGCAGGCGCTCTTCGACGGTCTTGACGGATTCGCGGGGAACGCGGCCGATCTCATCCCACCGTCGCTGGATGGAGCCGAGCGCCGCGCGCGCCTTGGTGCGGTCGGTCTCGGCCAGCAGCGGCTCGGCCTCGTCGAGAAGCGCGAGCTTGGCGGTGAGGTTGGCCTGGTACTCCTCGCTCTCGTGGGCGTCGACCTCGGCCTTGGCGCCGTAGAGAACGTCGCCGGCCGCCTTGAAACGCGCCCACAGCTGGTCGTCGAGCTTCTTGCCCGCCCGGCCGGCGAGCTTCCACTCCTCGAGCAGGGAACGGTAGGCGGGAACGCCCGCTGCACCCTGCGGGGCGAGCGCCTCGGCCTGCTCGATGAGGCGCTGCTTGCGCGTGCGCACGTCGCGGTGGGCGCTGTCGAGCTCGGCGAAGAACGCCTTGCGGTGGGTCTCGATGATCGCGCGGGCGGCGCGGAAACGCTTCCAGAGGTCGTTGGCGGTGCCCTTGGGAATGCGGGGACCCTCCTGCTGGTGGCGCTGCCAGCGCGCGAACAGGGCGTCGACCTGCGCCGTGGTCTGCTTCCACTGCGTCTTGGCGGGGTCGGCGGCGGCGAGGGCCTCGATCTCCTCGACGATGGCGGTGCGCTCGGCGACGGCGCCCTCCAGGGCCGCCTTCTCCTCGGCGGTCTGCTGCTCCGAGAGCTCGGAGACGGTGCCGCCGAGAGCCTCGAGGCGCTTCGCGAGGGCGGCGAGGTCGCCGACGGCGTTGGCCGTTGCGACGGATGCCGAGAGCGTCGCCACCGTCTTGGCCACGTCGGCAGCCGGGGCGCCGCGCTTGGCGCGCTGCTCGAGGAGCGTCACCTGGCCGGCGAGATCGGTGAACTTGCGCTCGAAGTAGGCGAGCGCCTCGTCGGGGGTGGCGTCGGGGAACTGGCCGACCTCGCGCTCGCCCTCGCCGATGCGCACGAACACCGTGCCCGTCTCGTCGACGCGACCCCAGGGGTGCTGATTCTCAGAAACCACGAATTTCCACCTTGTTGTTGAACGGCGAGCCGCTGGACGCAGCCGAGACGGCCACAGGGCATAAGCCTATTCCACCCGCACGAGGGGGTTCGGTGGTGGCGGGCAGCTTGCTACTGAACCGTTACGGGGCTACTGCACCGTCACAGCCGACATGGTCACGGGAACCGCAGGCGGCCCGTCCTGGCTGCCGTCGGAGGTGCCGGCGCTCGTGATCTGCGTCGTGAGCTGGTCAAGACCCGACGTGATGTGGCCGAGCACGGTGTAGCCGCCCGCGGCATCCGCCGGAATGGTGGTGTCGCCGTAGACGATGAAGAACTGGCTGCCCATGCTGTAGGCGTTGCCGCCCTGCCGTGCCATCGCGATGGTGCCAGCGGGGTAGACGTTGTCTGCCGGGGCGTTCTCCACCGGCCCGTAACTGTAGCCGGGGCCGCCGCTGCCGTCTCCCTTGGGATCCCCGCACTGCAGCACCGAGAAGCCCGGCGAGGTGGTCAGCCGGTGGCAGGTGAGGCCCTCGTAGAAGCCCTTCTTGACCAGGCTCACCGTGGAGGCCACGGCCTGGGGGGCGGCGGCACCGTCGAGCTCGAAGCCGAGCGGTACGCCGTTGAGCGTCATCGAACCCGTCCAGGTGCGCGCCTCGGCGAGGCTCGCGGGCGGAACGTCGCCGGTGTTCTGCCCGGCCGTCGGAGTGGGGGTGGGCGTCGGAGCGGCCGTCGTGGCCGCCGGGGGAGTGCCCGGCCCGCCGGTGAAGTAGGCGAGCTGGGCGCCGACAGCCAGCACGAGCACGACGAGGGCCACGACGCCGGCGATGATGTTGTCGCGCACCCGCCGACGGGCACGGTGCTCATGAACCTTCTGCCTGGCCTGGTACGCACGCAGCCGCTGCCGGGCAGCGCGCGCCTCACGGTCCTGCCGATTGTTCGATGCCACGGTGCTCCTCACGTTGCGAAACAGGGTGAACTCTACGGGGTGGCGCTATGGGCGGCCAAATAGCCCGCCGAGCAGGCGCGAATCGTGTCGCCGGCCGCGATTACGCTGGACTCATGACGGACACGGGCATCGGGCTGCGCACCGGCTCGACGCCGCTCGCCGTTCGGATGCGTCCCCGCAGCCTCGACGAGGTCGCCGGCCAGAAGCACCTGCTCACGCCGGGTTCGCCACTCGTGGCGCTGGCCAGCGACACGACGGGGGAGCGCGGCAACGTCTCCGTCATCCTCTGGGGGCCGCCCGGCACCGGCAAGACGACCCTCGCGCAGGCGATCGCCCACAGTTCCGGCCGCCGGTTCGTCGAACTCTCCGCCGTCTCCGCGGGCGTGCGCGACGTGCGCCAGGTCATGGAGGAGGCGATGTCGACCCGTGACCTCTACGGAATCTCGACGGTGCTCTTCCTCGACGAGATCCACCGGTTCACGAAGGCCCAGCAGGATGCCCTGCTTCCCGGCGTCGAGAACGGCTGGGTGATCCTCGTGGCCGCGACCACCGAGAACCCGTCGTTCTCCGTCATCGCGCCGCTGCTCTCCCGGTCGCTGCTGCTCACCCTGGAACAGCTCAGCGACGAGGACCTCGGCGTGCTCGTGGATCGCGCCGTGAGCGATGACCGCGGGCTCGGCGGCAGGGTCGTGCTCGACGACGACGCCCGCGCCACGATCATCCGGCTGGCCTCCGGCGATGCCCGGCGCGCGCTGACCGCCCTCGAGGCGGCATCCGTCTCCGCTGCCTCCGGAGCCGGCGCCGACGGCGGTGCGCCGCACATCACCGCCGAACTCGTCGCCCTCGCGGTGGACCGGGCCCTTCTGCGCTACGACCGCAACGGCGACGAGCACTACGACGTCATCAGCGCCTTCATCAAGTCGGTGAGGGGCAGCGACGTCGATGCGTCGCTGCACTACCTCGCCCGCATGATCGAGGCCGGGGAGGACCCCCGCTTCATCGCGCGTCGCATCATCGTGCTGGCCTCTGAAGACATCGGCATGGCCGACCCGCAGGCGCTCGTCGTGGCCATCGCCGCTGCCGATGCCGTGCAGTTCATCGGAATGCCGGAGGGGCGTATTCCCCTCGCCCAGGCCGTCGTCCACCTGGCCACGGCGCCGAAGTCCAACGCGGCGTACCTGGCGCTGGATGCGGCGATCGCCGACGTGAAGGCCGGAAAGTTCGGCCGGGTGCCCAAACACCTGCGCGATGCGCACTACCCCGGTGCGAAGCGGCTCGGGCACGGCAAGGGGTACCGCTACCCCCACGACGATCCCATCGGCGTCCTCGAGCAGCAGTACGCGCCGAACGAGTTGCGCGGCGCGCGGTACTACGAACCGACCGAGCACGGCAACGAGCGCGACGTGGCCGCCCGCCTGGCCAAGATCCGCAGGATCGTGCGGGGAGAGAAGGATGCGGGCGCGTGAGCCCGCGGGCTCTCGTGTGTTAGGCTTTCGGAGGCCTTTAGCCTGATTTTCGCGTGCGGCTGCGCGGATCTGCAGGCGAAGGGACGAACGATCTGTAGCCGATCGCATCCCGTGGCCGATCCCTCTGACTTCTGCGGTGCGCTCTCGCGCGCCGCGGCGAACACTTCAGAATCATTTTCGAAAGGAAAACGTGTCTACCAAGACCAGCAAGACGCGTCAGTCGCGTGCACTCGGCATCGCCCTCACCCCGAAGGCGGCCAAGTACCTCGAGAAGCGCCCCTACGCTCCCGGTGAGCACGGCCGTACCAAGCGCAAGCAGGACAGCGACTACGCTGTTCGCCTTCGTGAGAAGCAGCGTCTGCGCGCCCAGTACGGCATCCGCGAGAAGCAGCTGCGCATCGCCTTCAACGAGGCCCGTCGCGCCGATGGCCTGACCGGTGAGAACCTGGTCGAGCTGCTCGAGATGCGCCTGGACGCCCTCGTGCTGCGTGCCGGCTTCGCCCGCACCATCTCACAGGCCCGCCAGTTCGTCGTGCACCGCCACATCCTCGTCGACGGCAAGATCGTCGACCGCCCCTCGTTCCGCGTGAAGCCGGGTCAGCTCGTTCACGTCAAGGAGCGCAGCGAGGGCACCGAGCCCTTCCAGGTGGCAGCGGCCGGCGGTCACGTCGACGTCCTGCCCAAGGTTCCGGCCTACCTCGAGGTCGACCTCGACCGCCTGCACGCCACGCTCGTGCGTCGCCCGAAGCGCGCCGAGGTCCCCGTGACCTGTGAGGTGCAGCTCGTGGTCGAGTACTACGCGGCCCGGTAGTCCACTCCCGCGCACTACGCTGGAAGGCGGACACGTCCGCCATTCGTCCTTCTCGGACGGATGGCCGGCGGGTCCGCCTTTTCGCATTATCACCATCGAGGAGCGAGCAATGAAGAACGTGTTCTGGCTGTTGGTCGGCGTGGCGGCTGGTTTCGTGCTCGCCCATCAGGTGAACAGGTCCCAGCAGGGGCGCGCGTTCTTCGCCGGCATCGACGCCAAGGCACGCGAGTTCGGAGAGGCCGTCAGCGAGGGCTACCGCCAGCGCGAGGCCGAGTTGCGCGACGCTCTCGATGACGCCGGAGACGCGGTCCGCGCCGTCGCCGACTGATCTTCGACGCCCTCCTTTCCTCCCCGCCGCCGGATGCCCGGGAAGATTCCCGCGGCATCCTTCCTCTCAAGTACGGAAACCATGCAGACTGCTGACATCCGCCGGCGCTGGCTCGACTTCTTCGCGGAGCGTGGCCACACCGTGGTGCCCTCCGCGTCGCTCGTGAGCGATGACCCGACACTCCTCTTCACCGTCGCGGGCATGGTGCCGTTCGTGCCGTACCTCACCGGGGTCGTTCCCGCGCCGTATCCGCGGGCAACGAGCGTGCAGAAGTGCATCCGCACGAACGACATCGAAGAGGTCGGCAAAACGCCCCGGCACGGCACCTTCTTCCAGATGAACGGGAACTTCTCGTTCGGCGACTACTTCAAGGAAGGCGCGATCGGGTACGCCTGGGAGCTGCTGACCACCTCGGAGTCCGACGGCGGCTACGGCTTCGACCCGAAGGACCTGTGGGTCACCGTCTACAAGGACGACGACGAGGCCATCGCGCTGTGGAAGAAGATCTCGGGACTGCCCGAGGAGCGCATCCAGCGCCTCGACAAGGACACCAACTACTGGCACACCGGCCAGCCTGGACCGGGCGGCCCCTGCTCGGAGATCTTCTTCGACCGCGGCCCGGAGTACGGCGCGGACGGCGGCCCGGCGACGGATGACGACCGCTACGTCGAGATCTGGAACCTCGTCTTCATGCAGTACCTGCTCGACGACGTGCGCTCGAAGTACGACTTCCGCGTGGTGAGCGAGCTGCCCAAGCGCAACATCGACACCGGCATGGGCCTGGAGCGCGTGGCGTTCCTCAAGCAGGGCGTGCAGAACCTCTACGAGATCGACCAGGTGCGCCCCGTGCTCGACCGGGCTGCGGAGCTCTCGGGCCGCCGTTACGGCGCCGACCACGAGGACGACGTGCGCATGCGCGTGATCGCGGACCACGTGCGCTCCTCGCTCATGCTCATGTCCGACGGGGTCGCGCCCTCCAACGACGGCCGGGGCTACATCCTGCGCCGCCTCATGCGCCGCTCCGTACGGGCCATGCGGCTGCTCGGCGTGGAGGAGGCGACCTTCGGTGAGCTGTTCCCCGCATCCCGCGACGCCATGAAGGCGGCCTACCCCGAGGTCGAGCACGACTTCTCGCGCATCTCGGCACTCGCCAATGCCGAGGAGGAGACCTTCCTGCGCACGCTGACGGCGGGCACCTCGATCCTCGACCTCGCGGTCTCTAAGACCAAGCAGTCGGGCACGCCGCAGCTGGCCGGCGACACCGCCTTCCTGCTGCACGACACCTACGGCTTCCCCATCGAGCTCACGCTCGAGATGGCGGATGAGGCGGGTCTCGCGGTGGACCGTGAGGCGTTCGACTCGCTCATGTCGCAGCAGCGGGCGCGGGCGAAGGCGGATGCGCGCTCGAAGAAGACCGCGCTGGCCGACCTCACCGCGTACAGCCCGTTCCGGGCCCTCGGCGAGACGGTCTTCACCGGCTACACCGAGCTGCAGACCCAGTCGCGCATTCTCGGCCTGCTCATGGACGGCGAGTCCGTTCCGCGCGCCTCCGCAGGGCAGACCGTCGAGGTGATCCTGGGCGAGACCTCACTGTACGCGGAGTCCGGCGGCCAGGCGGCCGACAAGGGCCTCATCGTCGGTCCGGGTTACGAGCTCGAGGTGCTCGACGTGCAGAAGCCCGTGAAGGGCCTCATCAGCCACACCGTGAAGGTGCGCTCGGGCGATGTCGGCGTCGGCGACCCGGCGACGAGCGTCGTCGACGAGGACTACCGTCGCGGGGCGCGCCAGGCGCACTCCGGCACGCACATCATCCACGCCGCGCTGCGGCAGGTGCTCGGCCCCACAGCGCACCAGTCGGGCTCGTTCAACAAGGCCGGCTACCTGCGCCTGGACTTCGGGTGGAACAAGGCGCTCTCGCCCGAGACGCGCAGCGAGATCGAGGAGATCTCGAACAACGCCATCCGCGACAACCTGCAGGTCACGACGCGCGAACTCACCCTCGACGAGGCCAAGTCGCTCGGTGCGATGGCCCTGTTCGGTGAGAAGTACGGCGAGACGGTGCGCATGGTCGACATCGGCGGTCCCTGGTCCCGCGAGCTGTGCGCCGGCACCCACGTGGCCACGAGCGCCGAGATCGGCATGATCAACCTCATCAGCGAATCGAGCGTCGGCTCCACCAACCGAAGGGTCGAGTCGCTCGTCGGCCTCGAGGCCTTCCAGGACCTCGCGGCCGAGCGTGCCATCGTGTCGCAGCTCACGTCGAACCTCAAGACGCCGCGGGAGAAGCTGCCCGAGCGCATCTCCGAGCTCGTGAACAGCCTCAAGGCCGCCGAGAAGAAGATCGCCGCCTACGAGGCGCGCGCGCTGAACGACCGCGTGCCCGCCCTCATCCAGAACGCGACGCGCGTCGGCAACGCTCGCGTCGTGGCCGAGCACGTGGGCGCACTCGGGTCCTCCGACGACCTGCGCGCTCTCGTGACCACGACGCGCCAGCAGCTCGGCGGCGACGCCGCCGTCGTCGCGCTCACGGCCACGGTCGCCGACAAGCCGGTCGTGATCGTGGCCACCAACCAGGCCGCGCGCGACGCGGGTGTGCGTGCCGGGGCTCTCGTTCGCGAGATGGCCGGCGCCCTCGGTGGTCGTGGTGGCGGCAAGGACGACATGGCGCAGGGCGGCGGAACGGATCTCGCAGGCGTCCCGGCTGCGTTGCAGGCGGCCGTCGACGGCGTGCGAGCGGCGTAGCGCATGCGGCCAGGAGTGCGGCTCGGCGTCGATGTCGGCAAGGCCCGCATCGGCGTCGCCCGCTCCGATCCGCACGGGATGCTCGCGACCCCGGTCGAGACCGTTCCGCGTGATGCCGGCGACGCCGGCGTCGACGTGGCGCGCATCGCCATGCTCGCGGCGGAATGGGACGCGGTCGAGGTGATCGTGGGGCTGCCGCTCTCGATGTCGGGAGGGCACACCGCATCCACGGCCGACGCGCAGGCGTTCGCGGCGGCGCTGGACGCGGCCCTCCCGGTTCCCGTGCGGCTCGTCGATGAGCGACTGAGCACCGTGAGCGCCCATTCGGCGTTGCGGGCCGCCGGTCGCAAGACCAAGTCCCACCGTCCGGTCATCGATCAGGTGGCCGCCGTTATCATTGTGCAACATGCGCTGGATGCCGAGCGCTCGACCGGTCGCCCGCCCGGCGTCACCGTCTCCGAAGGACTTTGAGTTTGTCGAATGACACCCGCTCGCGCCATGGCGGCGACAGCGAACCGCGCGACGACGCGCCCGGCGACGGCCTGAACTGGGACGAACTGCTCAGCGGCACGTCGGGGCAGAAGCGCACCCGCGCGGCGGCGACGAGCGAACGGGGCACCTGGCCGACGACGACGCCGAGCCCGGCGCAGCCGGTCGAGCCGCCGGAGCAGGGCCCGGCGGCGCTGCAGCAGGCCGCTCAGCCGCAGCCGCGCAGCCGTCGTGAGGCGCGCGAACTGGCGGCAGCCGGCATCCCGACGCCTGCCTTCGGAACGCCGGCGGTCGAACCCGTCGGCGAGGGTGCGTCGCGTCCCGACGTCGAGGGCATGCCCGCCGAACTCGCCGACGTGCTCGTTCCGACCGGACCCGTCGCCACCCCGAGCACGAGCTCCCGAGCCCAGCGTCGCCAGCGCACTGAGCTCTACCCCGAGCGCGAGCGGCCCCGTCGCTCGGGCGCCGTCGGATGCCTCATCGCGGTGCTCGTGCTCGTCGCCCTCGGCGTCGGCGGCTGGATCGCGCTGCAGGGCCCGATCCAGCAGTTCGCATCGTCGTTGCAGGGCCCCGCAGACTACAGCGGCAACGGAACGGGCTCGGTCACAGTTCAGATCAAGGACGGCGACATCGGCGAAGACGTCGCGAAGACCCTGCACACGGCCGGCGTCACGGCCTCCACCGAGGCGTTCTACAAGCTCCTGCTCGCGCAGAGCCCTGCGCCCGTCTTCCAGCCCGGCACCTACGAGCTGCGCAAGAAGATGAGCGCCGCCTCCGCCCTCGCGGCCCTCGAAGACCCCAAGAGCAAGCTCGAGAACACCGTGCTCGTCCACGAGGGCGATGCCGCTCCGGAGGTCTACCAGCAGACGGCGGATGCGCTGAAGGTTCCGCTCGCCGACGTGCAGGCGGCGGCCGCTGACCCGGCCTCGTTCGGCCTGCCGGCCGAGGCGACGAGCCTGGAGGGGTTCCTGTTCCCGGCCACGTACACCTTCGACCCCGGCACCACGCCCCAGCAGGCGCTGAAGACGATGGTGGACCGCTCGTTCCAGGCACTGGATTCCGCCGGAGTGCCTCCCGAGGCGCGGTGGAAGACCGTCGTCCTCGCCTCGATCGTCCAGCGCGAGGCGGGGTCGGACACGGAGGACTTCGGCAAGGTCGCCCGGGTCTTCCAGAACCGGCTCGACGAGGGCATGCTCCTGCAGTCCGATGCGACGGTGGCCTACGGAACGGGCAACACCGACACCGTGTGGACGACGGATGCCGAGCGTGCCGATGCGGGAAACCCCTACAACACCTACGTGCACGCCGGACTGCCCGTCGGGCCGATCGGAAACCCCGGCGACGTCGCCATCCAGGCCGCCCTGCATCCCACGGAGGGCGACTGGCTGTTCTTCGTTCCGGTGAACCTGGCCACCGGCGAGACCGTCTTCTCGACGACGGAGGCGGAGCACGAGGCCGCCGTGCAGAGGTTGCACGACTGGTGCGCCGAGAGCGCCGAGAACGAGGCGTACTGCCAGTGACGGCGACCCGGCTGGCGGTGCTCGGTTCTCCCATCGAGCACTCCCGATCACCGCAGCTGCACCTCGCCGCCTACCGCCACCTCGGCCTGGACTGGAGCTACGAGCGCATCGAGCTCGGAGAGAGCGCGCTCGGTGATTTCCTCGCGGCCCGCGGCCCCGACTGGCGCGGTCTCTCACTCACGATGCCCCTGAAGGATGAGGCGTTCCGGCTGGCACGCACGCGCGACCGCCTCGCGGCGGCCACCGCATCCGTGAACACCCTGCTGTGGGACGAGCGCCGCGCGGTGCACGGCTTCAACACCGACGTCCCCGGTCTCGTGAACGCCGTGCGCGAGCAGGAGGGCGCCGCACTGCGCGACGTTCTCGTGCTCGGGGCGGGCGCAACGGCGCGCTCGGCCGTCGTGGCCGCGGCGGAACTGGGCGCCGAGGCCGTGCACGTCGCCGTGCGCACCCCGGCGAAGGGCGAGGCGCTGGCACCCCTCGCCGCATCCGTCGGCCTGCGCGTGAGCGTCGGCGCACTCGACGCTCTGCCGGACCGGGCCGACCTCGTCATCAGCACGCTGCCCGGCGGAGTCGAGCTCGCGGCGTCGCCGCCTGTCGACCTGCGCTCCGAGGCCCTGCTGTTCGACGTGGCCTACGCGCCGTGGCCGAGCGCGCTCGCAGAGGCGTGGGAGGCCGCCGGCGGCCGCGCCGTCTCTGGACTCGGGATGCTGCTGCACCAGGCACTCGTGCAGGTGCGGATCTTCGTGGCGGGAGACCCGCTTGCGCCAATGCCCGACGAGGAAGGCGTGCTCGCGGCGATGAGGGCCGCACTGGCGTAACGGCGCCCGGGCCCGTGGAAAGATGGGTTCATGCTGCGTTGGCTCACTGCCGGAGAGTCCCACGGACCCGAACTGGTCGCCATGATCGAGGGTCTGCCCGCCGGCGTTCCCGTCGTCCTCGACGCCATCCGGGCCGACCTCAAGCGGCGCACCCTCGGCTACGGCCGCGGCGCACGCATGAAGTTCGAGCAGGACGAGCTGACCCTCTCGGCCGGCGTTCGCCACGGGCTCACCCTCGGCAGCCCGATCGCCGTGCGCATCGGCAACACGGAGTGGCCCAAGTGGACCGAGGTGATGAGCCCCGAGCCGGTGGATGCGGACGCGCTCGGTCGAGGTCGGGGCGCGGCTCTCACGCGGCCCCGTCCCGGTCACGCCGACCTCGTGGGAATGCAGAAGTACGGCTTCGACGAGGCCCGTCCCGTGCTCGAGCGCGCGAGCGCACGGGAGACCGCCGCACGCGTCGCTCTCGGCGCGATCGCCCGCTCCTTCCTGGGCGAGCTCGGCATCCGGCTGGTCAGTCACACGCTCGCGATCGGGCCAGTGCGCGTGCCGGAGGGCTCGGCACTGCCGACCCCCGACGACGTCGACGCGCTCGACGCCGATCCGTTGCGCTGCTTCGATGCGGCCACGAGTGCGCTCATGGTCGCCGAGGTCGATGACGCCCACAAGGAAGGCGACACCCTCGGCGGAGTCGTCGAGGTGCTCGCCTACGGCGTGCCCCCGGGCCTCGGCTCGTACGCGCACTGGGACCGGCGCCTGGATGCGCAGCTCGCCGCCGCCCTCATGGGCATCCAGGCGATCAAGGGCGTCGAGGTCGGCGACGGGTTCCTCACCACGACGCGGCGCGGATCGCAGGCGCACGACGAACTCGTGCCCGGTGAGGCCGGCATCGGCCGCGAGAGCGATCGCGCAGGCGGCACTGAGGGAGGAATGTCGACGGGAACCGTGCTGCGCGTGCGGGCAGGCATGAAGCCCATCGCGACGGTTCCGCGGGCACTGCGCACCGTGGATGTGGTCTCCGGTGAGGCCGCTACCGCACACCACCAGCGTTCGGATGTCTGCGCCGTGCCCGCTGCCGGAGTCGTCGCCGAAGCGATGGTCGCACTCACGCTCGCCGCCGCCGTGCTCGAGAAGTTCGGGGGAGACAGCGTGGGCGAGACCCGCCGCAACCTCGAGGGCTACCTCGCCGCCATTCCGGCGAACCTCGCCACCGCACGGCAATGATCCGCGGGGGAGCCGCGATGGCGCGGCCGCTGCCCGTCGTCTTCATCGGGCCGATGGCATCCGGAAAGTCGAAGGTGGGGCGCAGGGTGGCCGCGGGCCTCGAGGCGCCGTTCTTCGATACCGACAAGGTCGTGGCACGCGAGCACGGCGCCATCCGCGACATCTTCGAGCGGCAGGGGGAGCCGGCCTTCCGCCTGCTCGAGCGCCAGGCGGTGGCGCACGCCCTCAGCCAGCCGGCGGTCGTCTCGCTCGGCGGTGGTGCCGTGCTGCACCCCGACACCCGGTCCGACCTGAGGGAGGCAAGCGTCGTGCTCCTGACCGTGAGCCCCGAGGCCGTCGCCAAGCGCATCGGCGGCGGTGGCCGTCCCCTGCTCGCCGACGGCGGCATCGAGGCGTGGCAGCGCATCTACGCCGAGCGCGAGCCGATCTACCGCGAGCTCGCCGACGTGAGCTTCGACACCTCTACCCGCCCGCTGGGCGAGATCGTCGACGACGTGATCGCCTGGGTGAAAGGCACAGCATGAGCGACACCGACACCGTCATCTCCGTCCCCGGAGCATTTCCCTACGACATCGTCATCGGCAACGGCGTGGCCGCACGCCTTCCCGAGGCGCTCGGCTCGGGCGTGAAGAAGGTGCTCATCGTGCACGCTCCCACGCTCGGCGCGAAGGCGGCGGCGTTGCGCGAGAGCCTGCAGGATCGCTTCGAGGTGCTGCTGGCCGAGGTTCCCGACGCCGAGGCCGCCAAGCGCGTCGAGGTCGCCGCCTTCTGCTGGCAGGTCATGGGCCAGGCCGACTTCACCCGGTCGGATGCGGTCATCGGCTTCGGCGGAGGGGCCATCACCGACCTGGCCGGCTTCGTCGCCGCCACCTGGCTGCGCGGCGTGCGGCTCGTGCAGGTGCCCACCTCGGTCGCCGGCATGGTCGACGCGGCCATCGGCGGCAAGACCGGCATCAACACGACGGAGGGCAAGAACCTCGTCGGGGCGTTCTACGCTCCGGCGGCCGTGCTGTGCGACCTCGACACCCTCGACACGCTGCCCCGCAACGAGATCCTGGCCGGCTTCGCCGAGATCGTGAAGGCGGGCTTCATCGAATCGCCCGAGATCCTCGACATCATCGAGGCCGACGTCGATGCCGTGACCGATCCCACGACGCCGCAGTTCCGGCGCGTGCTCGAACTGGCCGTGGCCATGAAGGCGCGCGTCGTGGGCGAGGACTTCACCGAGCAGGGCCTGCGCGAGATCCTCAACTACGGCCACACCCTCGGCCACGCCATCGAGCACGCCGAGCGCTACCAGTGGCGCCATGGCGCGGCCGTGGCCGTCGGAATGGTCTTCGCCGCAGAACTGGCCCGGCTGTCCGGTCGCCTCTCGGATGCGGTCGTCGACCGTCACCGCAGCATCCTGACCTCGCTCAGCCTGCCGACGGAGTACCCCGTCGGACGCTGGAACACCCTGCTCGCGACGATGCAGCGCGACAAGAAGGCGCGGGGCGGCATGCTGCGCTTCATCGTGCTCGACGACCTCGCCCGGCCCACGGTGCTGCAGGCGCCCGAGACCGCTCTGCTGTTCGCGGCCTACCAGGAGATCGGAAGCTAGCCCCCGGTCACGAGTGGGAGGGCCGGATCGGCGCTCCACTCCTCGAGGGAGCCGTCGTAGACCCGAACGCTACGGATGCCGGCGTGCGCGAGGGCGAGCGCGTTGGCCGTCGCCGAGATGCCTCCGCCGCAGTACAGCAGGAGCTCGGAGCCGAGGTCGGCTCCGGCGTCGACATGACGCGCACGCACCGTTGCGGGCGGAAGCACGCGCCCGCCCGCATCGAACAGGCTGCGTGCCGGAACGTTCACGCTCTCGGGAATGTGCCCACGGCGTGCGTAACGGGTCGGTTCCGTCCCCGCGAACGCGGTCGCGCTGAGCCCGCAGACCAACCGACCGGGCAGGGCGCGCGACGCGTGCTCGATCTCCTCGCGGTCCACCCACGCCGTGCGAACCGTGCCGGCCACCCATGGCTCGGCCGGCACAGGACTCGGTGCCGCATCAGCTCCAGCGACCACGGGAAGGCCCTCCTCCTCCCACGCGCGCAGTCCGCCGTCGAGAACGCTCACGTCGACGCCGATCCAGTCCAGGAGGTACCAGAGCCGCGCCGCCCAGAGCGTGCCGACGGTGTCGTAGACGACGGCGCGGGTGTGGCGGCCGATCCCGAGTGCGGCCAAGCGGTCCGCGATGCCCTGCGGCTGCTCGTGATGGTCGTGGGTCGCATGCGGTGCGGAGAACTCGGTGTCGATGGCCACGTGACGTGAACCCGGGATGTGCCCGGCGAGCCAGCGGCCGCGTCCGCTCTCGGCACGGAAGTCGCCGTCGAACCGCGGCTTGTGCAGTACGAGCGTCGCGTCGAGTACGACCGGAGGCGGCTCCGCGGCGAGCAGAGCGGCCAGCCCGGCCGCGTCGATGAACGCCGGTGCGCTCATGCCGCTCTGGCCTCGGTGAGCGCGGTCGCGGCGAGCGCACGGCGCCAGCTCACGGCGTCGCGCAGGAGGCCGTGCTCCTGCATCCACTCGGCGTAGGGGTCCATCGCCTCCGCACGGATCTCGCCCCAGCTGCCGCCGTGGTACCAGGTGGGCGCGATCGCGGCGAGCGAGCGGGCCAGCACGTCGCGGCCGAAATACGGGGTGATGCTCGAGAACAGGTCGGTCGTCGCCTCCTGGTGCTCCGCCGCGCGCGCGAAACCGCGTTCCGTCACGGCAAGGAAGGCGTCGAGAACGTCCACGGGCAGCGCAGCTGCGCTGCGACCGCCGCCGAGGAGGTAGCTGTGATAGCCGATGCCGAGCTCCTCGTCGACGCGCCAGACGCGCTCGGGCACATCCGGCCGTTCGCTCAGCAGGATGTCCCACGCCCAGTAGGAGCCGAAGGTCGCATCGGCGACGCCGGCCAGCAGATCCTCGGCGGTCAGCTCGCGCGCTCCGGCATCCACAAGCTCGACCCGGTCCAAGTCGCCGCCGGCGCGCCCGACCAGGTCGCGCACGATGGCGAGCCCGCGGGGCGTCGGGTTGAGGGCGAGACGGCGCCCCTCGAGATCGGCCAGACTCCGGATGCCGCTCTGCTCGAGGGTGCGCACGGTCTCGAGGCCGCGCTGGTTGATCGCGCTGAGGGCGTGCAGCGGTTCACCGCGCTCCGCCCGCACGAGAAGACGGTTGGTCGGGAAGACCGCGAGGTCGGCGTGCCCGCGCACCACGTGCTCGAGGCTGTCGCCGATGCCGGGATCCACCGTGCGGATCTGCAGGTCGATGCCCTGCTCGGCGTACCAGCCGGCCTCCCGCGCGACATAGAAGCCTGCCGAGTTCGGCCACGGGTGGAAGTACTCGAGGACGAGGGTGAGGGGGATGGTCATGGGGTCCTTCCGGTCGCCGTGAGGTGGAATCCGTCGGTCCTCGGCACGGCGACGACGTCGGCGAGGGAGTGGGGATCGTTGGCGGCGAGGAAGGCCTCCTCCTGCGCGGCCCAGCGGTCCCAGTGGGGTGCGTAGGTGTCGCCGTCGCGAGCGAGGGCGCGCGCCTTGCGGTCGGCATCCGGGCTCTCGACCCAGATGGCCACGTCTGCGAGCGCGCGATTCGCGATCGTGAGGGAGCCGACGCCCTCGACGAGAAGCGGGCGATCCGGATCGACCGGATGCCGCCCCGCGGGGCTGTCGCTCGTCCAGTCCCACTCCTGCCACGAGGCCGTGCGCCCGAGCGAGCGGGGCTCGAGCACGTCGGTGCGCAGGTGCTCGCTCGCCCGGGCGAGGCCGTCCCAGCCCGGGTAGATGGAGTCGAGCCGCACGAGCACCGCCTCGGGCCATGCCTCGGCGAGCAAGCTGGCGAAGGTGCTCTTGCCCGAGCCCGAGCGGCCGTCGACGAGCACGGTACGGGCGCCCCCGGCCCTCAGATCGCCCACGAGGTCAACGAGCTCCAATGAAGTTCCAGCTTCCCGTGGCGATGGCCACGCCGATGGCGATCGCGCTGATGAGGACGCCGATGCTCACGAGAACGGCGTCCGGAGCCCCGAGCGTCGACTCCCGCGCCCACGTGCGCGTCGGGTAGGCGCCGAACCCGCGTGCCTCCATGGCGGTGGCGAGCTTGGCGCCGCGGCGCACGGCGAAGACGAGCAGTGCGAACGCCTGCCCGGCCCAGCGGCGCACCCGCCCGTGATCGGCGACTCCGCGGGCGCGGCGCGCGTAGCCGAGGTACCTCCAGTCCTGGCCGAGCAGGCCGAGAAGCCGGAAGCCGGCGAGGGCGCCGAGCACGAAGCGGGCGGGCAGCCGGAGGATCTGGGCGAGCCCGTCTGCCAGCTCGGTGGGGTCGACCGCCGTGAACAGCATGATCGAAGGCAACGCGATCGCGAGCACCCGCAGGAAGGTCGCCAGGGCGAGTTGGATCGAGCCGTCGCTGATCTGGATGAGCAGGAACGAGAAGTGGACGCGTCCGCTCGTGGCCCCGTACAGCAGGATCGTGAGCGCCGTGAAGGCCGCCGCGATCACGACAGGCAGGCTTCGTGTGAAGAACGAGCGCAGCGGGATGCCGGTGCTCAGGAGCACGAGGAGCTCGAGCGCGAGGGCGACCAGGCCCGAGACCCAGTCGATGCTGAAGACCAGGGCGACGGCGATGAGGAGGGCCGTGATCAGCCGCGCGACCGGGTTCGCTCGGGCGACGTCGAGGCGCAGCGCGGTCATGGAGTCACCTCCGCGAGGGAGGGCTCGGGCTGCCACGCCGGCAGCTCTAGCACGTCGTCGGCGAGCAGCGACGCGAAGTCCTCGTCGTGGCTGACCGCGACGACGGCCGTGCCGGCGTCGACGATCTCGGCGATGAGCTTCACGAGCTCCTCCCAGGTGCGCCGGTCCTGCCCGAAGGTCGGCTCGTCGAGGATGATCAGCTCGGGTTGCGTGGCCAGCACGGTGGCGACGGACAGCCGGCGTTTCTCACCGCCCGACAGGGTGTACGGGTTGGCATCCGCCAGCCGGTCGAGCCGCAGGCGTGCGAGCAACTCGTCGGTGAGAGCGTTCGTGGTCTGGGCATCACGCTTGAGCGCCCGCGGTCCGATGGCGAGTTCTTCGCGGACGGATGCCGCCAGGAACTGGTGCTCGGGATCCTGGAAGACGCTGCCGATGCGCGTGAGCAACTCCTTCGACCGCCAGCGGAGGGGCTCGAGCCGGCGCTTGTCGGGAGCGAAATCGGCGGCCGCCTCGAGGCGACCGCCGCCGGGAGCAAGGAGCCCGCCCAGGGTCAGCGCGAGCGTGGACTTGCCCGCGCCGTTGGGTCCTACGACGGCGGTGGTGCGTCCACGGCGGATGCCGACGTCGATCGTGGCGCCCACCTGTGCGCCCGGGCGGCCGACGGAGAGCCCTGTGGCGGTCAGGAGGGTGCTCGTGTCGGTGCTCCGGTCGCGCTCGAGCCGCGGCAGCGGTGCGCCGGGAACCCAGACGCCTGCTGCCAGCAGCTGTTCCCGCTGGCGCTCGATGACCCGCGCCGGGTCGCCGTCGCCGAGAACACCGGAGCGGTCCATCACGAGAACGCGGTCGACGACGGGCAGCCAGATCTCGGTGCGGTGCTCGATGACGAGGAGCGTTGCGCCCGTCTCTGCGGCGACCCCGGCAATTGCATCCCGTACCTCGCAGACGCCGGCGGGGTCGAGGTTGGCGGTGGGCTCGTCGAGCAGGATCAGCCCCGGGTTCATCGCGAGAACGCCGGCGAGGGCCAGTCGCTGCTTCTGGCCCCCCGAGAGCTCCTCGGTGCCGGAGCGCAGGGGAGCGACGAGACCGACCTGGGCGAGCGCACGCGTGACGCGCTGCCAGATCTCGCTGCGGGGAACGCGCAGGTTCTCCATGCCGAATGCCACGTCGTCGCCGACGCGGGAGAGGATCACCTGCGCGTCGGGGTCTTGCAGCACCATGCCGACGCGATCGCGTCGACGGCTCGGCCGCCCGCCGTCGACCAGCAGGCGGCCGTGCTCGTCGCCGTCCTCACTGCCGCCGAGAACTCCGGCGAGCCCGTGCAGCAGCGTCGACTTGCCGGCACCGGACGGACCGAGCAGCAGCACCCGCTCGCCGGGTTCGATGGTGAGGTCGAGATCACGCACGGCCCAGTCGGAGCGGCCGGCGTGGCGCCACGACCAGCCCTCGGCGCGAACCGCGGCGCCGCCGCGGGGTGGAGCATCCGTCATCGTCAGGCCTTGCGCGCGCGGGCCTCGCGACCGGAGGAGAACCGGCTGAGCGCTCCGGTGCGCGCGAGCCCGCGCACCACCAGCCACGACAGCAGGCCGGCGATGACGATGCCCGACACGATGGCCGCGACGATGTAGATGATCGAGAACGCCGAGCCGGAGCCGGGGTACCAGAGGATGAGGTCGTTGATGGCGAGGGCCAGGCCGCTCACGGCCCCCGCGAGCAGTGCGACGGGCAGGTTCCAGCGGCGGTAGAGGAAGACGGCGAAGACCAGCTCGGCGCCGAGGCCCTGCACGAGCCCGGACTCGAGGGTGAGCGGACCCCACTGATTGCCCACAAGCGCCGAGACCGCCGCCGCGACGAGCTCACCGAACAGGGCCGCACCCGGCTTGCGGATGACGAGGGCGACGAGCACGCCGGCGAAGAGCCAGCCGCCACCCACGAGCGCCTGCAGGCCGGGCAGCAGCACCGTGAGCGGCGCGCTGATCGGGTTCGAGACGATGTTCCAGAGCACGAAGACGAGCCCCGCCGCGACGCCGAGCACGCTCGCGACGACGATGTCGATGACGCGCCAGCGGTACGACGGACGGCGCCTCTCGGCCTCGGGCGCGGTCGTGGGGTCATCGGCCGTCGTGGCGGTGTCGGCGTCGACGGCGTTGTGCTGGCTCATGCTGGGCTCCTCGGCAGGTGACCGCGTGTTGCGGACTTCGACAACTATGCAGTCTTGCGGAGCACCGGTGTGCGAGTGTTGCCGAAGATGTACTTTCCGTATACATCCGAGCGGCATCCGTACACCGGTCGGCACAGGACGGACGACCAGCCGAGGAGACCCATGTCACGAGCGCCTCTCCACGTGCAGCTGCGCGCCGACCTGTTGGCGGGCCGATTCCCCTGGGGCGAACCCCTCGTGGAGGGCCGGCTCACCGAGCTCTACGACGTCTCGCGCACGCCCGTCCGCGAGGCCCTCAGCCGGCTCGAACAGGAGGGGCTGATCGTGCGCTCGTTGCGCGGCTACCGCATCCAGTCGGGCACGCCCGAAGACGTGATCGACATCTACGACGTTCGCATCGCCCTCGAGCAGGCCGCTGCGGAGGCTGCGGCGGTGAGGCGCACCGACCTGCAGCTGGCCGAGCTCACCCAGCTGCAGCGCGAGGCAGAGCAGGAGCAGAACCCCGTCGCGGCCCGGCACTTGCACGCGCGCTGGCACGAATCTCTCTGGGCGGCGTCGGAGAACACGACCCTCATCACGGTGCTGCAGGGACTCATCGTTCGCCTGCGCATCTTCGACCAGGACTCGATGCACAGACAGGACGTTCACGAGAGCATGCTCGAGCACGCCGCGGTTCTCGAGGGGCTCCGCGTGCGGGATGCGGAGCTCGCCCGCTCCGCCATCGCCGCCCACCTTCAGCGCACCAAGGGCGAACGCCTCGAGACCTTCGCCCGCCGCCGGCTGCGTGGCCCCGGGAATTGAGCGTCGGACCTGCTGGGCGCCTTCCGTACGCCCTAGGCTCGAACCATCATGACGACGATCCTCGTTCTCAACGGCCCCAACCTCTCGCGCCTCGGTGCGCGCGAGCCTGACGTGTACGGCTCGGCGACCCTCGACGACCTGCGTTCGCTGCTGGAATCCGCCGTCGACGGCGAGCGGATCCGGGTCGAGGTGCGCCAGAGCGACGACGAGTCAGAGCTCGTGCGCTGGCTGCACAGCGCGGTCGACTTCCACTCGCCGGTCATCCTCAATCCGGCGGCGTTCACCCACTACAGCTATGCGCTGCGGGATGCGGTGGCGATGGTGACGAAGGCCGGGCTCCCGCTCATCGAGGTGCACCTCTCCAACCCGCACGCGCGGGAGACGTTCCGGCACACGAGCGTGATCAGCGGCGTGGCGACCGGGGTCATCGCCGGTCTCGGCTTCGACTCCTACCGTCTCGCACTCGATCACATCCTCCGCGGCCTGGACTGACGGCCACGGGCTGATTCGGCACAGGCTGATTCGGCTGTGGCAGGAGCCGCCGGGTAGACTGGTTCGTCGGCCCGCGCTTCGCAGCGCCCGCGGCCTCGCATCTTCCACGACCGAAACGGATCACATCTGCCATGGCATCTACCGCTGACATCAAGAACGGCGTCGTCCTCTCGATCGACGGCCAGCTCTGGAACGTGATCGAGTTCCAGCACGTCAAGCCGGGCAAGGGCGGTGCCTTCGTGCGCACCAAGCTCAAGAACGTCGTGACCGGCAAGGTCGTGGACCGCACGTACAACGCGGGCGCGAAGATCGAGATCGAGAACGTGGATCGCCGCGACTTCACCTACCTGTACAGCGACGGCGACGCGTTCGTCTTCATGGACACCGCCGACTACGACCAGATCAACGTTCCCGCCGCGGTCGTGGGCGACTCGAAGAACTTCCTGCTGGAGAACCAGTCTGTCACGATCGCCATGAACAACGGCAACCCGCTCTACGTCGACCTTCCCGCATCCGTCATCCTCGAGATCACCTACACCGAGCCGGGCCTTCAGGGCGACCGCTCGACCGGCGGCACCAAGCCCGCCACCGTCGAGACCGGCTACGAGATCCAGGTGCCGCTCTTCCTCGAGACCGGAACCAAGGTCAAAGTCGACACCCGCACGGGCGACTATCTCGGCCGCGTCAACTAGTGAGCGCACGAACCAAGGCGCGCAAGCGCGCGCTCGACATCCTCTACGTCGCAGACATGCGGCAGATCAGCGTGCCGCAGGCGCTCGCCGCCGAGGCGGAGCGCGCGGCGAGCGAGCCCGAGCGCGAGACGAGTTGGCTCTACGCGCGGGAGATCGTGGACGGCGTCGTCGACCACCAGGCCGAGATCGACGAGCTCATCGAGACCTACGCGCAGGGCTGGACCCTCAAGCGCATGCCGGCGATCGACCGTGCCCTGCTGCGCATCGGCATCTGGGAGATCGTCTACAACGAGCACGTTCCCGACGCCGTGGCGATCTCCGAGGCCGTCGAGGCAGCAACGGTGCTGTCGACGGATGACTCGGCCGGCTTCGTCAACGGCCTGCTGGCCAAGATCGCCCAGGTCAAGGCGTAGCGCGTAGCCGCTCGTCGCGGCGGCTGAGGGTGGCGTGGCGTTGGATGGTGTCGAGTTT
>NZ_JBBELO010000013.1:0-57280 GCF_037404875.1 Rathayibacter sp. YIM 133350 | reverse complement strand
TGGCGTTCCCTTCGACAGGCTCAGGGAACAGCCCCCTGCGAAACCGCACCACCCCGGTCCGCTGAGCCTGTCGAAGCGCGGTGACGTGCCTGCCCAAGTCCCGCTCGCTGAGCCTGTCGAAGCGTCGTGACGTGCGGGCCGAAGTGGGTGGCGTTCCCTTCGACAGGCTTAGGGAACAGCCCCCTGCGAAACCCCACCACCGCGGTTCGCTGCGCCTGTCGAAGCGTCGCGACGTGCCTGCCCGAAGCGGGTGGCGTTCCCTTCGACAGGCTCAGGGAACAGCTCCCTGCGAAACCCCACCAGCACGTGCCTCCGCAGGGACTCGAACCCTGACTGAAGCGATTTTAAGTCGCCTGCCTCTGCCGATTGGGCTACGGAGGCCGGCAGCCCTTCCACGTTAATGCACGAGACGCCCCCAGCCGTGCGGCTGGGGGTGTCTGCGGGTGCTGCCTACTTGGCGACGACCTTCTCGGCCGGAACCTCGATCAGGGTCGGTTCCTCGGCGGCCGCCGGAGCATCCGTCGCGGCTGCGGCAGGCTTGCGGCGCACCGGAGCCTTCTTCGCGGCCGGCTTCTCGACGGCGGGCTTGGCGCCGGCCGGCTTCTCGACGGCGGGCTTGTCGGCGGACGGAGCCGCCGCAGGAGCCGCTGCCGGGGGCTTCGGCCGCGCCGCGAACTCCTCGAAGACGGCGCGGGGGGTCTGCAGCGCCTCGATGGCCACGATGTCGCGGCCGAGGAAGAAGCCGCTCACCCAGTCTCCGACGACGCGCAGCTTGCGCTCCCAGCTCGGCATGGCGAGGCCGTGGTAGCCACGGTGCGCGATCCAGGCGAGGAAGCCGGTGATGGCGATCTTTCCGGACTGGAAGACGCCGATGCCGAGGCCGAGACCCGCCACGGCACCGAGGTTCTTGTGGAAGTACTCCTTGGGGCCCTCTCCGCGCAGCGACGCGACGAGGTTCTTCGCGAGCAGCTTGCCCTGGCGCACGGCGTGCTGGGCGTTCGGCACGCAGAAGCCGCCGACGCCGCCGCCGGTGAGGTCGGGAACCGCGGCGACATCCCCGGCACCCCAGGCGTCGGCGATGAACTCGTCATCGGTGCCGACGCGCAGGTCGGCGCGCACCTTCAGGCGGCCGCGCTCCTCGATGGGCAGGTCGGTGTTGCGCACGATGGTCGGATTGGCCATGACGCCGGCCGTCCAGACGATGAGGTCGGACTCGAAGCTCTCACCGGTCGAGAGCTCGATCTTGCCGCCGACCGCGCTGGAGAGCTGCGTGTCGAGGTGGATCTGCGCGCCGCGCTCTGCGAGGTTCTTGATGACCCAGTGGCTCGTCTTGAGCGAGACCTCGGGCATGATGCGGCCCATCGCCTCGATGAGGTGGAAGTGGGTGTCCTCGAACGTGATCGTGGGGTACTTGGAGATCAGCGCGGAGACGAGCGAGCGCAGTTCGGCGAAGATCTCGATGCCGGCGAAGCCGCCGCCGACGACGACGAAGGTGAGCAGGCGGTCGCGCTCGGGACCTGCGGGAAGCAGCGCCGCCTTGTCGAAGTTGGTGAGCACGCGCTGGTGGATCGCGGCCGCCTCTTCGATCGTCTTCAGGCCGATCGCCTCATCGGCGACGCCCGGGATCGGGAAGGTGCGCGAGACGGCGCCCGCCGTGACCACGACGATGTCGTACTCGAACGCGTAGGGCTCGCCGACCGGCGGGGTGATCGTGGCGGTCTTCGCCGCGTGGTCGATGTAGGTGACCTTCGCGTTGATCACCTCGGTCTTCTTCAGGTGACGTCGGTGGGCGACGACCGCATGACGGGGCTCGATGGAGCCGGCGGCCACCTCGGGAAGGAAGGGCTGGTAGGTCATGTAGGGAAGCGGGTCGACGACGGTGACCTCTGCCTCACCAGGGCGCAGCCACTTCTCGAGTTTCCATGCCGTGTAGAAACCGGCGTAGCCACCGCCGACGATCAGAATTCTGGGCACAGTGAAGGATCTCCTCGAGTGATCATGAAGCGCGGAAACACCTTACTTGCGGAGCGTCCGCCTGATATGCCGTGTGGCCCCGATGCCCAGCAGCACTCCCATCGTACCAAACCCCACGAGCACGGCGAACGGCACGGTCAGGTAGGTGAGCGTCCAGGTGGTGGGCAGGAGGCTCTCGGCAAGGTCGCGTTCGGGGCGGGGCGGATCGGGCGTGGGCGTGACCGGGGGCTGCGTTGGTGAGGCCGTCTCCGTGCTCGGAGTCTGGGCTCGCCGGTGCAGGCGGATCCACTCCTTGAGCTCGTCGGCGGGCGTGGTCGTCGCCGGCTCGACATCCGCCGTGAGGGCCGCTGCGGCGTCGATGAGGCCGTTGCCGTAGATGGGGCTCGGCACCTGGTGTCCATCCGCGTCGGCCGTCGCGACCACGCGCTGGATGGCGTCGGCGGCATCCAGCTTCGGGTACGCCGAGCGCACGAGGGCGATCAGGCCCGAGACGATGGGCGCCGCCCCGCTGGTCCCGTCCCATTTGACGTAGCCGCCTCCGGGCACGACGCCGACGAGGTCTTCGCTCGGCGCAGCCACCGAGATCGTGATGCCCTGCGAGGAGGCGTCGAAGCTGGCCTCTCCGTTGCGGTCGACGCCCGCCACCGCGACGACGCCGGGGATGGTCGCGGGCGCGCCGACCTGCGTCGTTCCGGCACCGCGGTTGCCCGCGGCCGCCACGACCACGACGTCGTGCTCGAACGCGTAGAGGAATGCGTCATCCCAGCTCTCGGGCCAGTCCAGGGTGTTGCGCGTGAGCGACATGTTGATCACCTTGGCTCCCGCATCCACCGCCCAGCGCACCGCCGTCGCGATCTGGTCGTCGGTCGAGATCGATGAGGCGCCCTCCTGGCCGAAGGCGACGGATGCGCTCAGGATGTTCGCCTCGGGCGCGACGCCCAGCACCCCGTTGCCGGTGCCCGTGCCCCGGCCGGCGAGCAGGGAGCCGACCATCGTGCCATGGTCGCTCTCCTCGCCGACGGGCTTCTCGCCGTTCGCCGCGCCGAGCCCCGAGACGTCCGTTCCTCCCACGACCACACCGCGCAGCTCCGCAACGGTACCGTCGACACCCGTGTCGATGACGGCGACGGTGACGCCCTGTCCCTTGGAGGTGTTCCAGGCCGTCGTGAAGCCGTAATCGGCGAGCCAGTACTGCAGGTCGCGCACGGAGTCGGCATGCGCCGGACTCGCCTCGACGACGACGGGGCTGACGCCCAGTGCGACGACGGCGGCGACGGCGAGGCCGCCGGCCGTCCGTCGCCAGAGCCGCCTCACTCCGCCTCGTCGATGCCGTAGTCGAGGCAGTCGCAGACCTGGGGGCTCCAGGTCGAGCGTTCGAGCGCGAGGTCGCCGATGGGATTCACGCCGGGCCCCGCGGAAAGCGCGTGGGCCGCGACCGCGTGCAGGCACTTGACCCGATCGGGCATGCCCCCGGCCGAGAAGCCCGCGATCTCGTCGACCACGAGAATGGACTCGCGATCGGCGAGGTAGGACTCGTGCGCGCGCCGGTAGCCCTGCCGCAAGGTCTCGTCGTCGGCGAGCATGGCGTTGAACTCGTTCATCACCTGGGTCGCCTCGAGGAACGACATGGCGGCGGTCGCCGCCGGGTGGCTGAGGTAGTAGAGGGTGGGGAACGGGGTGCCGTCATCCAGGCGCGGCGCGGTCGCGACCACGGTGGGGGCGCCGCAGACGCACCGGGCCGGAATGCCGATGACGCTGCGGACGGATCGCCCGAGTTGGGCGGAGACGATCGCGATGTCGCGCGCTGATGCCGGTTCGAAGGGCGGGGTGCTCACGGGGTGGGCTCCGGTGTCGGAGCTGCGGGGGCGGGCGCAGCGGGCGCGGCAGGCGCGAGTCCGGCCGCCATGGTGGACGCGAACAGCGACCGCATCCAGTTGGTGGACGTGCTCTGCACCGTGTCGCTGACGGGAGCGGGCTCCTCCGCCGCGGCCAGGCCGGGCAGGTCGTTGATCACGAGGAAGCTGACCTCGCCGGGCAGGACGTAGCCCAGCCGCTCGCGGGCCTGGGTGGTGATGAAGGTCGCGTCGTTCCAGCGCTCACGTTCATCGGTGAGCTTCTGCACGGTGACCTTCTGCTCGTTCACCGTGCTCTGCAGCGCCGAGATCTGCTGGCGCTGCGCCAGCCAGGACTGCACGCTCGGCGCGATGACGATGACCGCGAAGATCGCGAGGGCGAGCATGATGAGCGTGAAGCCCGAGAAGCGCATGCCGCGCACCCAGCCGCCTGCCGTCTGGGCAAGGGGCGGCCGGGTGCGCCGCGCGTCGTCGGAGGTTGCCACGAGCATCCTCCAATACTGATCAGCCCTGGAAACGGGGGAATGCCGAGCGGCCGGCGTAGACCGCGGCCTCGGCGAGCTCCTCTTCGATCCTCAGAAGCTGATTGTACTTAGCCACCCGCTCGCTGCGAGCAGGCGCTCCGGTCTTGATCTGGCCCGCATCCGTCGCGACGGCGAGGTCGGCGATCGTGGTGTCCTCGGTCTCGCCCGAGCGGTGCGAGAGGATCGTCGTGTAGCCGCTGCGCTGGGCGAGGGCGACCGCGTCGAGCGTCTCGGTGAGCGTGCCGATCTGGTTCACCTTGACCAGCAGCGAGTTGGCCGCACCGCGACGGATGCCGTCGGCCAGGCGCTTCGGGTTCGTCACGAACAGGTCGTCACCGACGATCTGCACCTTTCCGCCGAGTGCCGGGGTGAGGGCGGCGTAACCGTCCCAGTCGTCTTCGGCGAGGGGGTCCTCGATGGTGACGAGCGGGTAGTCGGCGACGAGCTTGGTGTAGTACTCGATGAAGGCGTCGGCCGAGAGCTGCTTGCCCTCGAAGTGGTAGGCGCCGTCACGGTAGAACTCGGTGGAGGCCACGTCGAGTCCGAGCGCGATGTCGCGGCCGGGGGTGAAGCCCGCCTTCTGGATCGCCTCGAGGATGAAGTCCAGCGCATCCGTCGATGTCGCGATGTCGGGTGCGAAGCCGCCCTCGTCGCCGAGGCCGGTCGCCAGGCCCTTGGACTTCAGCAGTCCCTTGAGTGCGTGGTAGGTCTCCACGCCCCAGCGCAGGCCCTCGGAGAATGTGTCGGCGCCGAGCGGCACGATCATGAACTCCTGCGTGTCGATGCCGTTGTCGGCGTGCGCACCGCCGTTGATGATGTTCATCAGCGGAACGGGCAGGGTGTGCGCGTTCGCTCCGCCGACGTAGCGGAACAGCGGCAGGTCGAGCGAGTCGGCCGAGGCACGCGCGACGGCGAGGCTGACGCCGAGCAAGGCGTTCGCGCCGAGGCGGCTCTTGTTCTCGGTGCCGTCGAGCTCGATCAGGGCGGCGTCGACGAGACGCTGCTCGGTGGACTCGAGGCCCTCGATGGCGTCGGAGACCTCGTCGAGCACGGCGTCGACGGCCTTCAGAACGCCCTTGCCGCCGTAGCGGCCGGCGTCGCCGTCGCGCAGCTCATAGGCCTCGAAGGCGCCGGTGGATGCGCCCGAGGGAACGGCGGCGCGGGAGACGGTGCCGTCTTCGAGCAGCACCTCGACCTCTACCGTGGGATTCCCGCGGGAATCCAGAATTTCACGAGCGCCAACTGCCTCGATGAGAGCCACAACTATCTCCTTTTGGAACCGGAAAGGATGAACCGGAACACCGTCGTTCCGCGTTCAGTCTAGTGACCGGGCACCGAGCGGCTTGAAGTCGAGGTTCTGCGCGGCAGCACCCGAGGCGACGAAGGCGTACCGCCCGAAACCGTCCTCCTGAGCACGTTCGAGCAGGGCGCGGATGTTCTTCGAACGCGCTGCAAGGCGCACCCGGGTGCCGGAGGCGACGAGCTGCGCCTTCAGGGCGACGAGTTCAGCCGGCTCGGCGTTCTTCTCGTGGATGAGCAGCACCGCATCCGCCGCGGCGTGCTCGTCGCCGTCGAGCAGGTCGATGATGCGCTCGAAGCCGATGGAGAAACCGCAGGCGGGCGCGTCGGCACCGAGGAAGCGACCGATCATGCCGTCATAGCGGCCGCCACCGCCGAGGGAATAGCTCAGCTCGGGGTGGGAGATCTCGAAGATGGTGCCGGTGTAGTAGCCCATTCCACGCACGAGCGTGGGGTCGAAGTCGAGCTCGATGCCGCTGACCGCATCCTTGATCGATCGCAGCTCGGCGTAGACGTCGAGATCGAGCCATGCCGGCGGCGGCACCGTGCCGTCGTGCAGGTGCCAGCCCGCGTTCGGGATGCTCTCGAGCGTCTGCGCAACCTCCGCCGTGTCGACACCGAGCTCGGCCAGCTCGGCGCTCACTCCACTGACTCCGATCTTGTCGAGCTTGTCGATGATGATGAGCGCGCGCTCGTGGAGTTCGGCGGGCACGTTCCAGAACGAGAGCAGCCGGGTGAGGATGCGGCGGTCGTTGATGCGGATGCGGCAGCCGGCCAGGCCGAGGGCGTCGATGGCACTCGCCGTGGCCGTGATGAGCTCCACTTCGGCGAGCGCACCGGCCTCGCCGATGATGTCGATGTCGCACTGCAGGAACTGGCGGAAGCGCCCCTTCTGCGGACGCTCCGCGCGCCACACCGGCGCGATCTGGATCGACCGGAACACCGCGGGGAGCTCGGCGCGGTGACTCGCATAGAACCGCGCGAGCGGCACCGTGAGGTCGTAACGCAGCCCGAGGTCGGCGAGGCTGAGGGCATTGCCGGATTGCGCGGCCGCCTGGAGCATCTCGTCGGTGATGGCGCGGCGCATGACGGCGAACGCGAGCTTCTCGTTGTCCCCACCCAGACCGGAGTGCAGGTAGGCGGCGTCCTCCATGACCGGCGTCTCGATCTCGTCGAACCCGTGCAGCGCGTAGGCCCGCCGGATGACGCCGAGGGCGTGCTCGCGACGGGCTTTGTCGGCGGGCAGGAAGTCGCGCATGCCGCGGGGCGGGGTCACAGTCTGGGCCATTGCCCCATTGTTTCAGGTGGAGGCGCTCGGATACTCCCGCAGGAGGATTGCCGACCGGATGCCCCTGCGTAGCATGAGGGCATGTCGTTCCAGGGCGTTGAGCACGGCTGGGGCGCCCAGCCGCGCCAGCACGGCTGGGGCGGTCCTCCTCCTGCCATCGCCCTCGTGGCTCCCGTCGCGCTCTCGGTGGCGACCCAGGCCATCGCGATCGTCGTGGCCGTGCGGTTCGGAAACGGAGTGGGGGCGTGGCTCTCCGTTCTCGCGCTCCTGGCCAGCGGCCTGCTGCTCGGCAGCCGGCGCTTCCCGGGCGCGGTCGCCCTCACCGTGGCGATCGCCTGCGCGCCGGCGGTCGCGCTCTGCCCCGGTCCTCCGTTCGCAGCCATCCCCGTCGCGTTCGGCGTCCTCGCGGCCGGGGCGCGCGGCCGACGGCAGTTGGCGTGGAGCAGCGTGGGAGCCTTCGCGGCGATCGGCATCGGCCTCGGCCTTCTCGACGACGGCGCGATCGGCCTCATCCGCCCGCTCATCGCGGCGTTCGTCGTCTCGATGTTCGTCGCCTTCGGTGAGGCCCTGCGGGAGCGCCGGCAGCGTTACCGTGCCCTGTCGCTCAGCGTCGCGGCGCAGCGGGCCGCGGATGCCGAGGCCGAGCGCCTGCGCATCGCCCGCGAACTGCACGACGTGCTCGCGCACTCGCTCTCGCAGATCAGCGTGCAGGCGGGCGTGGGGCTGCACCTGTTCGACAGCACCCCGGAACAGGCTCGAGCCAGCCTCGCCGCCATCCGCTCCACGAGCGTCGCCGCCCTCGACGAGGTCCGTGCGGTGCTCGGCGTGCTGCGCTCCGACGGGGAGCCCGGCGAGCGCACCCCGGCACCCGGGCTCTCGCGCCTGCCCGCGTTGATCGAGCAGTTCCGGTCGGGCGGCCTCGCGGTGAGGTTCGACGACGGCCTCACCGACGACCCGCCTCCCGCGGTGCAGTCGGCTCTCTTCCGGGTGATTCAGGAGAGCCTGACGAACGTCGTGCGGCACGCCGGCGCGACGACGGCGACGGTCAGCCTCGAGCGGCGGGGCGACGAGTACGTCGTCCAGGTCGAGGATGACGGCGTGGGCGGGGTGCCGGCTGCGGAGGGCGGAGGCCTCACCGGCATGCGCGAGCGGATCGGCCTGCTGAACGGCAGCGTCGAGGTGACCCCGGGCTCGAACGGCGGCCTTCGCGTGAGCGCCCGGATACCGGTGACGGCATGAATCCCGCCGACCCGGCTGGAATCGGCACGGCGACAGAGCCCGTGATCCGCATCCTCATCGCCGACGACCAGCAACTCATCCGGGCGGGCTTCTCGGCGCTGCTCTCCTCCGAGCCCGACATGAACGTCGTGGGCGAGGCCGCGACGGGACGGGATGCCGTGGCCGCCGCACGACGGTTGCGGCCCGACGTCGTGCTCATGGACATCCGGATGCCGGACGGCGACGGCCTGTGGGCGACGGAACAGCTCGTCGGCGACGAGCGGCTGGGCGGCACGCGCATCGTCGTCGTCACGACCTTCGAACTGGACGAGTACGTCGCCACGGCCATCCGCGCCGGCGCGTCGGGATTCCTCGTGAAGGACACCGAGCCCGCAGAACTCATCCGGGCGGTGCGCGTCGTCGCCCATGGCGACGCACTGCTCTCCCCCGGCGCGACCCGCCGCCTTCTCGAACAGGTCTCCCGTCGCCTTCCGGAGACCTCGGCATCCCCCGACCTCGCGGCACTCACCGACCGCGAGCGCGAGGTGCTCGGCCTCGTCGGCGCCGGGCTGACGAACAGCGAGATCGGGGAGCGGCTGTTCATGAGCCCGCTGACGGCGAAGACCCACGTCTCCCGGGTGATGGGCAAGCTGCACGCTCGCGATCGCGTGCAACTCGTGATCGCGGCCTACGACGCGAAACTGGTGCAGCCGGGCGGACGCTGACTGCTCCCCCGGGTGTACCCAGATCGCTCCCTCGGGCGGATTCGCCCGGGCCGTGGCTCGCGAACACTGGGGACAGGCCCGAACGAGGCCTGTCACAGAAAGGCACCATCATGATCAGCACACTCACCGCAGCGAGCCTCGCCACGCACTGGGCGGGACCATGGGCGGGTGGATTCGGCTGGCTGTTCCTGCTTATCCCGCTGTTCTGGATCACCGTCTTCGTGCTCATCTTCACGTTCGCGGGCCGCCGCTGGCGCCGCTTCGACGGGGGCGGATACGGGCCGTGGTCGGCGCCGTCCCGCGCGGCCGAGCAGGTGCTCGCCGAGCGCTACGCCCGCGGCGACGTCGATGAGCAGGAGTACCGCGCGCGCCTCGAGGTGCTGCGGGCCAGCCGCCCCGACGGCCGCTGAGCCGGCTCCCGGGTCACGAGGCTCGAACCGCCTCCGCTTCGCGCACGTCGTCGCGCAACCCGCGTACGGCGGCGCGGAGCGCCCGTTCCGGATCCTGGCCGCGCTCCCGAGCCGTCGCAACGAGCGCCATGAGGTGGGCACCGAGCGCGGCCTCGTCGTCGAAGGCGGGCGCATCCGCATCCTGACGCCCCACACCCACCCTGGCGGCCTTCGCGAGGGTCTTGTCGGCGAGCGCGAGGGCCGGCATCCCCTGGGGAACCCCGTCGAGCACGCTCGTTCGGTGCGGCTTCTCGTCGGCCTTGAGCTCGTCCCAGAAACCGACGACGTCTTCGGCGGTGGCCGCCTCCCGATCGCCGAAGACGTGCGGATGCCGTCCGATCATCTTGGCCGTCATATGCGCGGCGACATCCTCGATGCTGAAGTCCTCGCCGGGCGTCGTCGCGGCGATGTCGGCGTGGAAGAGCACCTGGTAGAGCACGTCGCCGAGCTCCTCGATCATCTCCGCGCGATCCCCCGCCTCGATCGCCTCGATCAGCTCGTGCGTCTCCTCGACGAGATAGCGGACGAGGGATTCGTGCGTCTGCTCCGCATCCCACGGGCATCCGCCGGGTGCCCGCAGCAGTGCAACGACCCGGACGAGTTCGTCGAGCTCAGTCATGTGCTCATCGTACGAGCGGCCGGCGCCGAAGTGGATGCGAACAGGCCCCGATGACCCGGGGTCGCCGTCGCTAGTCTGTAATCGGTGTGCCGGGAAGTCTGGTCGGCGTAGCGTCGCCGTGCCGATCGAGAGGTGATCATGGGGCTTCTGCGTTCCGAGCGCTTCTCCGCCGCCGTGTTGCTCGTGTCGGCCGTCGCCGGGCTCGTGCTCGCCAACACCGCCATCGGTCCCGCGCTGGTGCAGGCGCGCGACACCTCTCTCGGAATCCCCGGGATCGGCCTCGACCTCAGCGCCGGTCACTGGGTGAGCGACGGCCTTCTCGCCGTCTTCTTCTTCATCGTCGCCGTCGAGCTGCGACGCGAACTCGTCATCGGCGACCTGAACAGCGTGGGAAAGGCCGTGCTTCCCGCGATCGCCGCCACCGGCGGCGTCATCGTTCCCGCCGCGATCTACCTCGCCATGACCGCGGGTTCCGGGCTGGGGCACGGCTGGCCCGTCCCGACAGCGACCGACATCGCCTTCGCCCTCGGGGTGCTCGCCGTGTTCGGCTCCGCCATCCCCACCCGGGTGCGGGTGTTCCTGCTCGCCCTGGCCGTGCTCGATGACCTCGTCGCCATCCTCATCATCGCGTTCTTCTTCACGACGCAGGTGGCCTTCGCCGACATCGGCCTGGCCGCTCTCACGCTGACCGTCTTCGGCGCGCTCAGCCGGATGCTGCGGTCGCGTTCGCCCTGGATCCTCGCCCGCCGCTCACAGTGGCCGATCGTGCTCGTGCTGTGCCTGCTCGGCGCCCTCACCTGGTACTTCGTCTACCGGTCCGGGGTGCACGCCACCATCGCCGGCGTCGCTCTCGGCCTGGTCATCTCGCGTCGACCCGGCGGTCGTGCCGTGCACGCGATGGAGCCGTTCTCGAACGGCGTCATCCTGCCGCTGTTCGCGTTCACGGCGGCACTCGTCGTCATCCCCGCGGTGACGCCCGCCGAGTTGAGTCCGGCGTTCTGGGCGATCCTCGTCGCGCTTCCCGTCGGCAAGCTCGTCGGCATCACGCTCGCCGGCGGCATCGGCACCCTGCTCGTGCGTCGCACCGCCGGCATCCCGTTGCAGCTGCTCGACGTGGCCACCGTCGCCGTGCTCGGCGGTATCGGGTTCACCGTGTCACTGCTGATGAACGATCTCGCCTTCCGCGAGCATCGCGAGGTCGCCGACGAGGGCACCCTCGCCGTGCTGCTCGGCTCCGGCATCGCCATCGTGGCGTCGGCGACGGCCGTCAGCCTGCTTTCTCGGCGGTATCGACGACTTCGGCAGCGGGCGCCGGAAAGATCACCGTCAGGAGCTGGGTGACCCAGGCGATCAACTCGGCGTCCTCGGGCGCCTGCCCGTTGCTGAGGGGAAGCGGCACCGAGATCGAGCCGTTCTGGGTGAAGTAGCGCGCCCCCGGATACATCCGCTGCAACCGGATCTGGAGCGAGTCCGGCAGCGTGGCCGGTGCGATGCGCAGGTTCGATCCCATCGCGACGACCTCGCTGAGGGATGCCCGCTGCGCCTGCCGCCGCAGCCGCGAGACCGCAATGAGGGTGAGCACGGCCTGCGGCGGCTCGCCATAGCGGTCGGCGAGTTCCTCGAGCACGCGGTCGATGGCGTCGTCGGAGGCCGCGGGCGACGATGCGGTCGAGAGCTTCTGGTAGGCCTCGAGGCGCAGCCGCTCGCTGTCGACGTAGTCCTCGGGAATGTGCGCATCCACCGGCAGTTCGAGCCGCAGCTCGGTCTGGCCCTCCGCGACGTCGCCGCGGAAGGTCGAGACCGCCTCGCCGATCATGCGCAGGTAGAGGTCGAAGCCGACCCCCGCGATGTGTCCGGCCTGCTCGCCGCCGAGCAGGTTGCCGGCTCCGCGGATCTCGAGGTCCTTGAGCGCGACCTGCATGCCGGCGCCGAGCTCGTTGTTCGCCGCGATCGTGGAGAGCCGGTCGTGGGCCGTCTCCGAAAGCGGCGTGTTCTCGTCGTAGAGGAAGTAGGCGTACGCGCGCTCGCGCCCGCGACCCACCCGTCCGCGCAGCTGGTGCAGCTGCGAGAGTCCGTACTTGTCTGCGCGGTCGATGATGATCGTGTTCGCGTTGGCGATGTCGAGGCCGGTCTCGATGATCGTCGTCGAGACGAGCACGTCGAACTTGCGCTCCCAGAAGTCCACGACGATCTGCTCGAGCGTGTTCTCGTTGAGCTTGCCGTGCGCCACCGCGATGCGCGCCTCGGGAACGAGCTCCGCGAGCTGGGCGGCGACCCGGTTGATCGATGAGACCCGGTTGTGCACGAAGAACACCTGGCCTTCGCGCAGCAGCTCGCGACGGATGGCCGCGGCCACCTGCTTCTCCGAGTACGGTCCCACGAAGGTGAGGATCGGATGCCGGTCCTCGGGCGGGGTGGCGAGCGTCGACATCTCGCGGATGCCCGTCACGGCCATCTCGAGCGTGCGCGGGATGGGCGTGGCGCTCATGGCGAGCACGTCGACGTTGGTGCGCAGCTTCTTCAGCTTGTCCTTGTGCTCGACGCCGAAGCGCTGCTCCTCGTCGACGATCACGAGGCCGAGGTCTTTGAACACCACGTTGTCGCTCAGGATGCGATGCGTGCCGATGACCACATCCACCGTTCCGTCGGCCAGGCCCGCGATGGTCTCGCGCGCCTCCCGGTCGCTCTGGAACCGGCTGAGGGCGCGCAGGTGCACGGGGAAGCCGGCGAAGCGCTCCTGGAAGGTCTCGAGGTGCTGCTTGACGAGCAGGGTCGTCGGGACGAGCATGACGACCTGCTTGCCGTCCTGCACCGCCTTGAAGGCCGCGCGCACGGCGACCTCGGTCTTGCCGAAGCCGACATCGCCCGAGAGCAGCCGGTCCATGGGGATGGGGCGCTCCATGTCGGCCTTGACCTCGTCGATCGTCTGCACCTGGTCGGGCGTCTCGACGTAGGGGAAGGCCTCCTCGAGCTCGCGCTGCCAGGGCGTGTCTGGCCCGAACGCGTGCCCGCGGGAGGCCATACGGGCCGAGTACAGCTTGACGAGCTCCACCGCGATGTCGCGCACGGCCTTGCGCGCCTTGCTCTTCGCGGCCGACCAGTCGCTTCCGCCCATCTTCGACAGGCTGGGCGCCTCTCCCCCGACGTAGCGCGTGAGCAGGTCGAGCTGGTCGGTGGGCACGTACAGGCGGTCCCCGGCCTGGCCCCGCTTCGACGAGGCGTACTCGAGCACCAGGTACTCGCGCACGATCGTGGGCTGCTGGGCGATGCCCGCGGTGCGGCTGGGGCCGGTCGGACGCGCGCCGGAGGCGACCGTGCGCTGGGTCATCTCGACGAAGCGGCCGATGCCGTGGGTCTGGTGCACGACGTAGTCGCCGGGCTTGAGGGCGAGCGGGTCGACGACGTTCTTGCGGCGGCTCGCGAGCTTCTTCGGGCCACCGGCCGAGTATCCGGCCGTGCGGCCGTAGAACTCGCCCTCGCTGAGCACGCCGAGACGGGTCTCGGGCAGCTCGAATCCGCGGGAGATCGGCGCCTGCACGAGGTAGGCGACCCCGGGTTCCGGATGCTCGGGGAAGTTCTCCACGACCCTGCCGGCAAGTTCCCGCTCGGCGAGCACGTCGCGGGCACGGTCGACCAGACCGTGGCCCGCGGCCGCGATCGCGAGCGACCAGCCGTCGCCGAGCCGCGCGGCGACGTGCTCCACGGCGCCCTCGACGTTCCCGGCGAAGCTCGGCACGCTGTCGGCGGCGACGCGAACATAGTCATCGAGGTCGGCGTCGCCGGCATCGAAGCTCGAGAACGTCCACCAGGGGTGATCGGGCGCGGGGCTGCCCGGAGCGGCGAAGCGGGTCGAGTCGCGCAGTTCGACGAGGGTGAGGAAGTCACCGGACTCGAGGTCGATCGGCGCCTCGGCTCCCGCCGTCGCGGCCGTCCAGGCCGCCGCGAGGAACTCGCGGTTCGTCTCGCCGAGGCTCGCGGCCCGGCTCGCCACGCGCTCGGGCGAGAGCACGGCGATGGGGGCGCCATCGGGGAAGTAGGAGGTGAGCGGTACGAGACGCTCCACGAGGGCGGGCGCGAGCGACTCCATGCCCTCGACGGGGATGCCGGCCGAGATCTTCGCGAGCATCTGCGACAGGCTCGGGAACTCGTGCTCCATCTCGGCCGCGCGCTGGCGCACCGCATCCGTGATGAGCAGCTCCCGGCTCGCGGTCAGGCTCACCGAGGGGATGGGCTCTGGCAGCGAACGCTGGTCGGCGACCGAGAAGGCGCGCACCTGCTCGACCTCGTCGCCGAAGAACTCGACGCGGTAGGCGTGGTCGGCCACGGGCGGGAAGACGTCGAGGATGCCCCCGCGCACCGCGAACTCCCCACGACGGGTGACCATGTCGACCCGGTTGTAGGCGAGGTCAACGAGCTCGGTCGCGATCTGCGCGAGGTCGTAGCCGCGCCCGCCCGCGGCGAGCTCGACGGGATCGCGGTCGGCGAGGTTGTCGGCGAGCGGCTGCAGGGCGGCACGAACGGACGCGACGACGACAAGGGCGGGACGGGCTGCGGCATCCGCCTGCTCCCAGCGGCGCAGCGCCATCAGGGTCTCGATGCGCCGCCCCACGATCTCGGCGCTCGGGCTGAGCCTCTCATGGGGCAGGGTCTCCCAGGCCGGGAAGTCGAGGATCACCGCGTCGGGGAGGTACGCCGACAGGCTCGTCTCGAGGGCCTCGGCCTCACGGCTCGTGGCCGTGATGATGAGTGCAGCCTGCGGGCCGCGGTCGCCGGTTCGTCGCTCCAGCAGCCCGGCCAGCAGAGGGGGGTTGAGGCCCTCGGGAAGGGAGAAGTCGGCGTCCCGGCTCGCCGAGTCGAGAGCGGATTGGAAGGTGGAGGCGCGCGAGAGCGCGGAAACGAGGCCCTGCAGCATCACCGCACAAGTCTACGCGGGCGCGGCACCGTGCCCCGGACGGGGAGCACCCGCATTGGGACGAGCCTCGTGCTGCACCGCATCCCTAGGCTCGCACGTGCCCAGTTCCCTACGACGAAGGCGACCATTCTGATGACGAACCTGCCACCCACCATCGGTGACGGATCCGCCCCAGCACCATCAGTACCCGCAGTACCCTCGCACAGTCCCGGCTCCACGGAGCCGGGACTGCTCGGGTTCGCGCCGCCGGCGTTCGCCTCCCCCGCCCCGGCCTTCGCGGCACCCGTCGCCCCCATCGCCTACCCGTACTCCTGGCAGGAGGAGACGCGCTCGAACGCACTCGGTCGCGTCGCCTTCATCGTCGCGTGCGTGCTTCTCGTTCTCTCGCTTGCCGCATCCGTGCTCAACGGCGGACTGCTCGGCAGCCTCTCGGGCGTGGCACCGGCGGCGGATGCGCTCACCGACGCCCAGACGGTGGCCCTCGGCGGCGGCGGAATCGGCGTGCTCGCCCACCTCGGCCTCGGCACCCTGCTCGGGCTCTGGGCGCTCATCCAGGGCATCGTCGCCGTGGCGACGCGGCGCGGGCGCGGCTTCGGCGTCGCCGCCATCGTGATCGCGACGATCACTCCCGTGCTCTCGTTCGTGCTCTTCTCCATCGCCGGCAACGTGAGCGCCGCGGCGACGCTGTAGCCGAGCTCAGCTCGGCGAGTGGAAGCGCTGCTGCGCAGCGTTGAGGCCGTCGGTGACGACTGCCTCGACCGCGTCGGCGGAATCCGAGAGAAGGTTCGGCAGCACGGCCTTCTCTGGCGAGGCGAAGTCCTTGAGCACGAAGTCGGCGGCATCCTGGCGCCCGGGAGGTCGCCCGACCCCCACGCGCACCCGGATGAACTCGGGTGTTCCGAGCGCCGCGATGATGTCGCGCACGCCGTTGTGGCCGCCGTGACCGCCGCCCTGCTTCAGGCGAACGGTGTCGAAGGGCACGTCGAGCTCATCGTGGATGACGATGAGGCGCGAGGCCGGAAGCGAGTAGAACTTCGCGAGCGCGGAGACCGGCCGGCCCGACACGTTCATGAACGAGCCGGGCTTGGCCAGGATGAGCTTGGGGCCGCCGGGCGCGAGACGACCCTCGGCGACGAGGGCGCCCGCCTTGTGCGTCTTGAACCGCACGGATTCGCGGCGTGCGAGCTCGTCGAGCACCATCTGCCCGACATTGTGCCTGTTGCCGGAGTAGCCGGGCCCGGGATTCCCGAGCCCGGCTACCAACCAGGTGTTCCCGTCGTCTGACACGGGTCGACGGATGCCGAAGATGCTTATTCGGCGTCCGCTTCGGCTGCCGCAGCGGCAGATGCCGCGGATGCTGCCTCGGCGACGGCGGCGTCGGCCGCCTCGTCGTCGCCGGCCTTCTGCGGCGCGTGCACGTGCAGCACGAGCGTCTCGGGGTCGGTGGCCAGGGTGACGCCCTTGGGGAGCTCGACATCCTTGGCGTGCAGCTGCGTGCCCTCTTCGGCGCCCTCGATGTCGATGACGACGCGCTCGGGGATGTGCGTGGCCTCGGCCTCGAGGTGCAGCGTCTTGGCGTCGAGGTCGACGATGGTGCCGGCGAAGGACTCACCCTCGACGTGCACGGGCACCTCGACGAGCACCTTCTCGCCGCTGCGCACGACAATGAGGTCGATGTGCTCGATGACCTGGTGCACCGGGTCCTTCTGCACGTCCTTCACGAGCACGAGCTGGCGCGAGTCGCCGACCTCGATGGTGAGCAGGGCGTTCGCCTTGCGCAGCAGCAGGCCGACGCGGTGCGCCGGAAGGGTGACGTGGCGGGGGTCGCCGCCGTGGCCGTAGATGACGGCGGGAATCTTGCCGGCGGCGCGGATCTTGCGAGCAGCGCCCTTTCCGAAGGATTCGCGGTTCTCGGCGACAACGGTGTTGTCTTCAGCCATGGTGATTCTCCTAGCGGGCTCTCGGCCCAGATCGTGTCTGTGTGTTCAACTCGAACGCATGTCAGCGTGAGGAAAAGCCGTATGAGCACATCCACCGCGTCGATAACGGATGCTGCGCTCCGCTTTCGCGTCGCGCTGCACCCCTCGCCGAAGTCCAGCTAGAGAGTTTAGCAGGGCTGCAGGCAGGCCGTCACCAGTCGTGCATGCTGCCGTCCAGCAGGCGGTTGACCGGCAGGTAGGCGCCGGCGTACGGGTAGCCCGACGCGGCCTCATCGTCGTACTCGACGCCGAGCCCCGGCGCATCGCTGGGGATCAGCATCCCCTGTTCGAAGCGCACACCTGAGCGGAACACCGCGTCGGTCTGCGCGGTGTGCCTCATGTACTCCTGGATGCCGAAGTTGGGAATGGCGATTCCGAGATGCAGGGACGCCGCCAACCCGACCGGCGAGATGTCGGTCGGCCCGTGCACCCCCGACTTGATCTGGTAGACGGCCGCATAGTCGAAGATGCGACGCAGGGCGGTGATGCCGCCGGCGTGGGTGACGGGTGAGCGCACGTAGTCGATCAGCTGTTCCTCGAACAGCTCGCGGTAGTCCCAGATGGTGTTGAACACCTCCCCGATCGCCAGGGGGGTCGTGGTGTGCTCGCGCACGCGGCGCAGAGCCGCCGGGTTCTCTGCCGGGGTGACGTCCTCGAGCCAGAACAGGTCGTACGGTTCGAGGGACTTGCCCAATTTCGCCGCCTGGATGGGCGTGAGCCGGTGGTGGGCATCATGCAGCAGCGGCAGCTCCGGGCCGAACTCGGCGCGCACCGCCTCGAAGACCCGTGGCGCGTGACGCAGGTAAGCGCGGGTGTCCCACGTCTCCTCAACGGGCACCGCGGACCGGCGGGCGGGTTCGTGGTCGTAGCGGCTCGTCACCCCGTCATCCCCCACCGCGGCGTTGGCGCTGCTGGCGACCCCGTACACGGAGTCCAGGCCCGGGATACCCGTCTGGATCCGGATGGCGCGATAACCCTGCTCGAGGTGGTCGCGCACGGAGTCGAACAGCTCGGGCAGTTCCGCGCCGCTCGCGTGGCCGTAGGCGAGGCAGCCCACACGGGAGCGTCCGCCCAGCAACTGGTACAGCGGCATCCCCGCCGCCTTGGCCTTGATGTCCCAGAGCGCCGTGTCGACCGCGGCGATGGAGGCCATCGTCACCGGCCCCCGACGCCAGTAGGCGCCACGGTAGAGGTACTGCCACATGTCCTCGATGCGGTGCGCGTCGCGGCCGATGAGCAGGGGAACGACGTGTTCGGAGAGATAGGCCACGACGGCGAGTTCGCGGCCGTTGAGCGTGGCGTCTCCGAGGCCGACGATGCCCTCGTCGGTCGTGATGCGCAACGTGACGAAGTTGCGACCGGGGCTGGAGACGAGCACTTCGGCTGAGGAGATCTGCATGGTCAGGCCTTTCCAGGAACGGATTCGGTGAGGAGGGTGCTGAAGCGCTCAGCGACAGCCCGACGCACCGCGGCATCGCCGGCGAGCTCGGAAGCGATGGCCTCGAGGATCGACACCCCCGCGTGGTCGCCGGTGTCCGGGCCGGCGTCGGGGCCGGCGCCCAGCGCCGCCGCGAGCGAGGATGAGCTGTCGTCCGTGGGTCCGAAGCGCACGAGGCACGCGCCCCATGCCGCCAGGGTCCCGGCCTGTGCACGGCCGACATCCAGGCCGTTCGCGAGCCGGCGCCGCAGCGGCGCGACGATGCGCACCGGCAGCTTGTGCGAGCCGTCGCGGGCGATCTGACGGAGGGTGTGACGGATGCGGCCATTGGTGAAGCGCTCGTGCAGCGCCGAGACCGCGGCGTCGAGTTCGCTTTCACCGAGCGGCAGCACCTCGCGCGCCTCGCGCCACAGTTCCTCGAGTTCGGCGACGATCCCGGCATCCGTCATCGCCTCGTCGATCGTGTCGAGGCCTGCGAGCAGCCCGCGATAGGCGAGAAGGGAGTGGCCGGCGTTGAGCAGCCAGAGCTTGCGCTGCTCGTAGGGCACGATGTCATCGACGAACCGGGCACCGGCAGCCTCCCACGCGGGCCGCCCGCCCGGGAAGGCACCCGAGAGCACCCATTCACTGAAGGGCTCGGCGACGACCGGTACATCGTCGTCGACGCCCACGAGGCGGCCCGCGATCACCCGGTCCTCCGCCGTCGTCTCCGGCGTGATGCGATCCACCATCGTGGACACGAAGGAGGCGTTCGCCGCGATCCAGTCGGCGAGTTCGGCATCGACGGCACGGGCCACGCCCATCACGACCGACTGCGTCACCTGCCCGTTGTCGGGAAGGTTGTCGCAGCTGACCACGGCGATCCCGCCGGCCCCGGCCGCCCGCCGAGCACGGAGTCCGTCGACGATGCGCCCGGGAGCGGTAGCCGCCGGCCCGCCGGCGAGGAGGGCCGCGATATCGGCCCGGATCGAGGGGTCGGACCCGTCGAGGCCGCCGTCGGCATCCGCGTGGTAGCCCGCCTCGGTGACGGTCAGGGTGAGCACGGCGACCCGTGGCGAGGCCAGCGCAGAGCGCCAGGCCTCGGCGTCGGCTCCGTCGTGGGCCTCGACGATGCTCGAGATCACGACGGCGCGGTCCTCCTCCGGCCCGCGCTCGATGAGGGTGTAGACGCCGTCCTGACGCGAGAGTGCGAGAGCGGCATCCGGAGAGCGACCCGTGAAGGCGGCGATCCCCCAGTCCTCCCCTCCCGCATTGGCCCGTTCGGTGTACCAGGCCTGGTGCGCACGGTGGAAGGCGCCGAGGCCGAGATGAACGACGCGCACCTCGGGCCGGCTGGTCCGCAGGGTCGCGATCTCAGCGGGCATGCGCATCTGCCGTGCGTGCATGGACCGCCCTCAGGTAGGCGAGGTTGTCGCGCGTGCGTTCCTCGAGGGGAAGCGCCGTGGAGAAGTCCTCCGCCGTGACCCAGCCGTCGTAGCCGTGAGTCGCGAGCGCCGTGAAGTACGCCTCGACGCTCGCCTGTCCCTCCCGCAGCGGCGACCAGTTCTCGGCCCAGACGGCAGCGCGATCGAAACCCTTCTCGCCGGTGGGGCGCCACGCGACGTTCTTCACGTGCACGTGCGCCAGGTAGGGCCCGAGAAGCTGGAAGGCCGAGAGCGCATCCTCCTGTCCCTCGATGACGAGGTTGCCCAGGTCGTGGATGACGCCGATGCTCTGGGGATCCAGGCCATCGATCAGGCGAAGGGCGGCGGATGCCGAGGCCGTGATCGTGCGGTGATGCAACTCGACGAGCACCTTGACGCCGAGGGCTGCAGCCCGCTCCGATGCCCATTCCAGGTCGGCCCGCGTCGCCGCGAACAGGTCCCGGTAGTCGCCGGTGCCGGTGGCGGGCATGGTCACCCTCACCTGACGGGCTCCGAGTGCGGCCGTGGCGGCGAGCATCCTCTCGACGTCCTCGTGCCGGGCCGCCTGGGCGTAGCCGCCGATGCCCGAGAACTCGAGCCCGGCATCCCGGGTGATGCGCGCGATCTCGTCGAGGGAGCCTTCGAGGCCGGCGAGCGGCCAGGTGGCGCGGTTACCCGCCCAGAAGCCGGGCGGGTCCGCCGGCGACTGGTCGGTGATGCGCCACTCGATGCCGTCCCAGCCCTGCTCGGCGAGAATCTGCGCGGCCTGGGCCGGTTCCCATTCGGGCGTGGATGCCGTGAACACGGAGAACTTCACGCGTAGGCCTCCTCGGTCGAGACGGCGAATTCGTCATGGACGCCCTCGAGCACGTCGGCGACGAGGATCTCACGACCGGTCGAGGCCGACAGGTAGACGGAACGCACGACGGCGAGGGAGAGCAGCGCATCCGCAACACGGACGCACGGGGCGCGGCCGCCGTCGATGGCCTCGACGATGTCGCGGTACTGCCGCGCGTGTCCGACGACGAAGGTGTCGGCCGCCTTCGGGGCACCCCGCAGCTGGTCGGCGGAGACCCGCTCACCGGCGCGGTTGGTGGCATCCGCGTTCACCGAGAGGTACTCGAGCTGGTCGTCGTCGATGATGGCCGATCCCGCCGACCCGTGCACCTGGAGCCGCACGCTGAGGCCGGGGAAGGCCGCCGTCGTGGCATGCAGCACGGCGAGCGCTCCCGAGGCGAAACGAACAGTGGCCACGGCCACATCCTCGACCTCCACGCGTTCGTGCGCGAGCAGCCCGGTGTGGGCGAAGACGGCCACCGGCCGCCCGAGCAGCCAGACGAGCAGGTCGACGGTGTGCACCCCCTGGTTCATCACCGCCCCACCGCCGTCGAGCTGCCACGTGCCGCGCCACGCCCCGGAGTCGTAGTACTCCTGGCTGCGCCACCACGCCACGGAGGCGACGGCACTGGTCAGTCGCCCCAGTTCGCCGCTCTGCGCGGCGGCAGCGACGGCGACCGAGGCGGGATCGAACCGGTGCTGGCTGATGACGGAGACGACCTTCCCTCGCTGCTCGGCCTCCGCGGCGAGGGAGGCGATGCGCCGGGCTCGCTCCATGCTCACGTCGAGCGGTTTCTCGATGACCACGTGCAGTCCGGCGGCCACCGCCTGCTCGGCCAGCCCCACGTGCAAGCCGCTCGGCGTGCAGATGACGGCGACGTCGATCGGCTCGGCCTGAAGCGCGTCCTCGAGCGAGGTGAACGTGGCCGGTCTGGAGGCGCCGAGCTCCTCGACGACGAGCTCGGCGAGGTCCGTGGCGACCGTCGGCACGGTGTCGACCAGTGCGGCGATCCGCAGCCGCGAAAGGCGGCCGATGGCACGGGCGTGGTTGATGCCGATGATGCCGCATCCGATGATGACGACGGAGAGGGGGGTGTCTTCGCTCATGCGAGCAGGACTCCGATCTGGTCGGTGATGGTGCGCAGAGCCCGGGCGGCGCGCCCGAACTCACGGGGGCCCGAGAAGCCGCCGAGAGCGGTGAAATCGGTCAGGTGCGGCTCGAGGGAGGCGAATCCGTCGTAGCCGTCGTCGCGCAGCGCGGTCAGGGTCGCCAGCAGTTCGCCGTCGCCCTCCCCGGCCGGAACCACCGCTCCGGTGGATGCGACGGCATCCTTGACCTGCAGGTAGTCCAGGTAGGGCCGCAGCATGGCGTACCCGTCGCTGAAGGGGCGCACCCCCACCTGCACGAAGTTCGCGTTGTCCCATGCCAGCCGCAAGCGCCCGGAACCGACGGACTCGACGATGTCGAGCACCCGCTCGGGGGTGTCTCCGTAGATGTCCTTCTCGTTCTCGTGCAGCAGCGTCACGCCCTCGCGTTCGGCGAGCAGGGCGAGAGCGGACATCCGCTCGAGCACGTCGTCGCGGATCGCGGCGGCGGGCCTGCCGTCCGCCCGGTAGAAGGAGAAGATGCGGATGAACGGCGCCTCCAGGCGATGGGCTGCGGCGATCGCGCGCCCGAGGCGCTCGAGTTCGTGCTCGACCGGGAGCGAGACATCGACCTTGCCGACCGGGGAGGCGATCGCCGAGACCCGCATTCCCCGATGCTCCAGCAGCCGCGCCAGCTCGTCGAGCTGCTCGCTCTCGAGGTCGACGACGTTCACGCCCCAGGCGCTTCTCACCTCGAGAAATCGTGCCCCGAGGGCCTCCAGGACCGCCGATTGAATCACGGGATCGGGGTCGATCTCGTCGCCGAATCCCGACAGTTTCCACGTCAGTGGGCTCATCTACTTCACTCCTCCGGCGGTCAGGCCGCCCACGAGATAACGCTGGAACACGAGGTAGAGCACCACCACGGGCACGGCGCAGATGAGCGAGGCGGCCATCATCTGTCCGTACAGCGGCAGGGCCCCGGTCTCCTGCGTCGCGCCGAAGATCTGAAGGGCGACGGCGGCGGTGCGCGACTCGGCATTGGTCATGACGGATGCGAACAGCACGTCGTTCCAGCCCAGCAGGAAGGCGAAGATCGCCGAGACGACGATGCCGGGCCAGCTGAGCGGCACGATGATGCGCGTCAGCACCCGCCACGACGAGGCGCCGTCGATGCGGGCGGCCTCCTCGAGCTCGCGGGGAAGCCCGCGGATGTAGGTGACCATCACCCACGTCGAGAACGGCAACGCGAACGTGAGGTAGGTGAGGAACACGGCCCAGCGCGTTCCGATGGTGGGAATTCCGAGCAGGGTCGAGGCGCTCGCGAACAGCACGAACACGGGCAGCAGCATGAGCGTGCCCGGAATCGACTGCAGTCCGAGCAGGCCGCGCAGCACGCTCAGGCGGCCACGGAAGGCGAAGCGGACGAGCACGTACGCCGTCGAGACCGAGACGAGCGCGCACACGACGGCCACGGCACCGCAGATGATGACGCTGTTGGCCAGCCCCTTCCCGAGGTCGACCGTCGAGAACACCGACAGGTAGTTGCCGAAGTTCCACTCCCTCGGCCAGATCTCGCCCGCAGCGACGCCGAGGTCGGAGTTGACCGAGGCGAGCAGCATGTACGCGACGGGCCCGATGACGAGGGCGAGCAGTACGACGATGATCGCGACGAGCAGCGGCCTGGGAAGCAGCCGGGTGACATCCGTATTGCGTCGTCGGGCAGCCCGGCCGGTGATGGACGGCGGGCGGGTGATGATGGCGCTCATCGGCGGCGCTCCTCTCCGGTGTCCAGGCGCACCGCACGCAGGTAGATGAACAGCGGGATCGCGACGAGCGCGAGCGAGACGACGGCCATGGCCGCGGACAGCCCGAACCGGAAGCTCTGGAAGCTCGTCACGTAGGTGAGCACGGGCAGCACCTCGACATCCTTCGGCGCCGGAACGCCGAACAGCACGAACGGCAGGGTGAACGAGTTGATGTTGTGCAGGAACGAGATGACGAGCGCGAGGGTGATCGAGCCCCGCAGGTAGGGGAAGATGACGTAGCGCAGTTTCGTCCACCATTTCGCCCCGTCGAGTGCCGACGCCTCGTGCACCTCGTGATCCACCGACTGCAGGCCGGCGAGCGCGAGCAGGTAGTAGAAGGGCCAGGAGCTCCACGACTGCACGAGAACGAGCGACCAGAAGCTCGTGGGGCCGTTGAGCCAGAGCCCAGGATCGATGCCGAGCGCTCCGGCCGCGTGGTCCAGAATGCCGTCGGGCTGCATCATGGTGCGCCACACCGTTGCCACCACGAACGCGGGGAGGATGTACGGGATGAGGAAGACCGATCGCACGAGCCCTCGTCCCCTGAAGGCGTTCTGCGTGGCCAGTGCAGCGGCGACGCCGATCGGCAGGGTCACGAGCGAGACGGTCACGGCGTAGCTCACGCTCAGCCAGACGGCGTGGGCGAGCGGGCTCTTCGTCACGGCCTCGACGTAGTTCTGCAGCCCGATGAACGGGGCCTGGACCCAGGTGCGGATCGTGTACTGGTCGAGGTCCAGGAACGAGATGTAGACGGCGAGCAGCAGCGGCACGATGATGACGAGCACCATGAGGATGCCGCCGGGCGCGAGCATCCAGAACGGCCGGTTGCGTTCGTTCACCGCCCGCCGATGGGGCGCCCCCGGGCCGCCCGCCGGAGCCGGGGCTCCAGCGGGCGGCCCTGCGGCCGGCGTCGTGGAGGGCGCGGGACTGATCAGGCGCATCAGCTCGGCCGGCTACTTCGCCTTGTCGAGGGAGGCCTGCGCGCTGGACTGGGCCGTCTGCAGCGCCGCCTCGAGGTCGGATGAACCCACTCCGCCGCCCTGCAGCGCCGGCAGCGACTGCACGACGACGTTCGTGAGGGCGAGCTGGGTGTCGCCCCATGCTCCCGAGAACGGCGTGCCGACCGCCTTCGACGAGGACTCGAGCACCGGCTTCAGCAGCTCGTCGCCCTCCTGCACCGCCTTCGCGGCGTCCGCGTTGGTCGGCAGGTCACCGAACGTGTTGTAGTAACTGGTCTGGTTCTCCTGGCTCGTGAGCATCTTGATGAGGGCGAAGGCGAGGTCCTGGTTCTGCGAGTACTTGGCGACGACCATGTTGTCGCCCGAGATGATGCTCGACGCCGGCTTGCCGCCCTTCGGCGTGCTCTTCTCGCCCGGCGGGATGGTCGGCATGAGCGCGTAGGCGTACTTTCCTGCGACGGGCGACTTGTCGAGCGTCACGCGCGAGGTTGCCGAGACCATCGGCACGAAGGCCGCCTTGCCGTCGGCGAACGCGGCCACCGCCTGCGCGTTCTTCCACCCGAGCGCAGCGGGATCGACCACCTTGTCCTTCGCGTACCAGTCGAAGTAGGTCTGATAGGCCTTCTCGGTCGAGTCGACGTCGATCTGGGCCTTGCCCTTGTCGAGGTTGAGGATGGGGTTGCCGGCCTGGATGGACATGCCCCAGATGAACTTCCACGGGTCGAATCCGTCGGCGTACCCGATGGCGAGCCCGTGCACGTCTCCAGTGGTGAGCTTCTTCGCGTCGGCGGTGAGGTCGTCCCACGTGGTCGGCGGCTTGCTGATGCCCGCGGCCTCGAGGAGCTCGGTGTTGTAGGCCATCACGAACGGGCGGCTGGCGAACGGGATTCCCACCTCGTGGTCGGAATCGGGCCCCGAGATGCCGAGCGTGGATGCGACGAATCGGTCCTTGCCGCCCACCTCGCCCCACTCCTTGTCGGTGAGCTCGACGAACGCGCCGGTCGAATAGGCCGTCGGCGTGAAGGTCGTGCCGAGGCTGTAGACATCCGGGCCCTGGCCCGAGAGCACCGAGGTCTGGATCTTGGTGAGCTCGTCGTTGGCGGACGCGAACGTCTCGAACGCGACCTTCGCGCCGGTCTCCTTCTCGAACTGGTCGCTCACCTCCGTGAACCAGGTCTTCTGCTGTTCGGGGTAGAGACCGTTGGCCGCGACCATGACGTTGATGGTCTTTCCGGTTCCGTCGATCTTCTCGGCGGCGCTCTTCGTGGGACTCGACGGCGTCGCCGCGGAGCACCCTTGGAGCGCGAGACCGACGATGGCGAGACCTGCCAAGGTCCCGAGGGCATGGCGTGGTTTCATCTGACTCTCCTTTGAGTGTGACTGTCACGAGGGATGACTCTCGGTTCGCCGGCGACCGTGCCGCGGCGATTGCTCGAACTCTAGGCACGCTGGCAATCGGGCTGCAATCGTTTGCCATAATTTGCCACCGTGTGCTCTACTGAGCCGCATGGAACCTCTCGACGCGGCGAGGCCGAGCCGTCCGGCGACGCTCGCCGACATCGCGGCGGCCACCGGCGTGGCCACCTCGACGGTCTCCCGCGCCCTGACGAATCCGTCGCGCGTCAATGCCGCGACCCGGCAGCGCATCGAGCAGGCGGCATCCGAGCTGCAGTACGTCGCCAACGGTCCGGCGCGCGCGCTCACCTCGGGAAAGACGCGGGCGGTCGCCGTGCTCGTCGCCGACGTGACCAACCCGTTCTACTTCGGCATCATCCGGGGAACGCAGCAACAGCTCAAGGCGGCCGGGTACACGCAGATCCTCGTCGACACGGAGGAGAGCGACGAACTCGAGGACGGCATGCTGCACCGCCTGCGGCGCTCCTTCGACGGCGCCATCCTGGCGGCATCGCGTCTGACGGATCGCCGGCTCACCGCGCTGTCCGCGCAGATCCCTCTCGTGGCCGTCAACCGTCAGACCTCCGGGGTGCCGAGCGTCTACATCGATACGCCCGCCGGCATCGAGCAGGCACTGGAGCACCTGGTCTCGCTCGGACACCGGCGCATCGCGTACGTCTCCGGGCCGGAGACGTCCTGGCCCAACGAGGGCCGCTGGCGCGCGCTGCTGCGCGCCGCCGAGCGTCACGGCATCACGCCGACACGTATCGGGCCGTTCGCGCCGAAGAAGACGGCGGGCGCCGCCGCCGCCGACGCCGTCGTCAATGCGGGCGTCACCGCCTGCATCGCCTTCAACGACCTGCTCGCCATCGGCATGCTCATGCGACTCAAGGAACGGGGCGTGAGCGTTCCCGGCGACATCTCGATCGTCGGATGCGACGACATCTTCGGCGCGGACTTCTGCAACCCGCCGCTGACCACTCTCACCGCGCCCATCGAACAGGCCGGCCGCACGGCGGTCTCGATACTGCTGGCGCGCCTCGACGGCGGCTCGATGCCGATGCCGCGCCGGGCCGCCACGCTGCCGACGCACCTCACGATCCGATCCTCGACCGGCCCGGCGCCGACGGAAGAAAGGCGACAATGACAGCGCTCAATCCACATCCGGATCGCCTCCTGCCTGCCGAGCCCTCCCAGCGCTCCATCGCGCGGAGGCTGTACGACGAGGTCCGGCACTCGCCGATCTACTCTCCGCACGGCCACGTGCCGGTGAGGATGCTCCTCGACGACGAGCCGTTCCCCGATCCGGCCGCGCTGCTCATCACTCCCGATCACTACGTGCTGCGCCTCCTGCACGCCGTCGGCGTTCCCCTGGACGAGCTCGGGGTCGGCAGGAACGGAGCCGCACCGACCGCGGGCGGTCGGGCGGTCTGGCGAAAGCTCTGCGAGCACTGGGACGTCTTTCTCGGCACCCCGGTGCGGTTCTGGTTCGAGTCCGAGCTCAGCGAGGTGTTCGGCATCACGGAGCAGCCCAGCACCGAGAACGCCGACGAGCTCTACGACCAGCTGGCGGATGCGCTCGCCCGCGATTCCTTCCGCCCTCGCGCACTGTTCGACCGGTTCGGCATCGCCGTGCTGGCCACGACCGACGATCCTGCCGACGACCTGTCGGCACACCGAGCGCTCCGCGATGATCCGAGCTTCAGCGGGCGCGTGCTGCCCACCTTCCGGGCGGACCGCTACATGAACCCGGCGGAATCCACGTGGCCGGAATACCTCAGCCGACTCGCAACCGTGAGCGACACCGACACCGGCACCTACGCGGGGCTGCTCTCGGCACTGCGCGCCCGGCGAGCCGCGTTCGCCGAGGCCGGCGCGACGGCGACGGACACCGGCGTTCTGGACGCCGGCAGCGAGCCTCTCGCGGTCGCGGACGCCGAGCGCATCCATGCCGCGGGGCTCGCGGGTTCGGTGAGCCCCGACGACGCCGTGGCCTATCGTCGCAACCTGCTCTACCGGCTCGCCGAGATGTCGAGTGAAGACGGACTCGTGATGCAGTTGCATCCGGGCGTCATCCGCAACCACCACCAACCGACCCTCGCGGCCTACGGACCCGACACCGGCCACGACCTGCCCGATGTCGGCGCCTTCACGCGTCCGCTGGCCCCGATCCTGCGCGACTTCGGCACCGATCCCACCTTCCGACTGGTGCTCTTCACCGTCGACGAGACCACCTTCAGTCGCGAGATCGCCCCCCTGGCCGGCTTCTATCCCAGTGTGTACGCGGGAGCGCCGTGGTGGTTCCTCGACAGCCCGTCCGGCATCACCCGGTACCGGCAAGCGGTGACCGACAGTGCCGGCTTCTCCAAGACCAGCGGATTCATCGACGACACCCGGGCCTTCTGCTCCATCCCCGCCCGCCACGACGTCTCACGCAGAACGGATGCCGCCTACCTCGCGTCGCTCGTGGCCACGCACCAGATCACAGAGGATGATGCCGTGTCCCTGGCGCACCGACTCGTGGACGGCATCCCGCGCGCCACATTCCGCCTCGGATGAAATCGCCAGCCGACGCCCCGAAGCCCACGCCATAGGCTGAGGCTACGTACGTTGACGAAGGGGTAGGCAATGACAGAGGCAGTGGCGAACATCGGTGTCGTCGGACTCGCGGTGATGGGCTCCAACCTGGCGCGCAACCTCGCCAGCCGCGAGGGCAACACCGTCGCGATCTTCAATCGTTCGCACGAGAAGACGCAGACGCTTCTCGACGAGCACCCCGAGGCCGCATTCGTCGCCGCGAGCTCGTACGAGGAGTTCGCCGCCTCCCTGACCAAGCCCCGTGCGGCGATCATCATGGTGCAGGCCGGAAAGGGCACCGACGCCGTGATCGACGCCCTGACCGAGGTCTTCGAGCCGGGCGACATCATCGTCGACGGCGGCAACGCCCTGTTCACCGACACCATCCGTCGCGAGAAGGCCGTGCGCGAGACCGGCATCAACTTCGTCGGCGCCGGCATCTCGGGCGGCGAGGAGGGCGCGCTGAACGGGCCCTCGATCATGCCCGGCGGCAGCGACGAGTCGTGGGTGACCCTCGGCCCGATCCTGAAGTCCATCGCCGCCGTCGCCGAGGGCGAGCCCTGCGTGACCCACGTCGGGCACGACGGGGCGGGCCACTTCGTCAAGATGGTGCACAACGGCATCGAGTACGCCGACATGCAGCTGATCGGCGAGGCGTACGACCTCATCCGCCGCGGCACCGGCAAGTCGCCGGCCGAGATCGCCGACGTCTTCGCCGAGTGGAACACGGGAGAGCTCGAGAGCTACCTCATCGAGATCACCGCCGAGGTGCTGCGCCAGGTGGATGCCGAGACGGGAAAGCCGCTCGTCGACGTCATCCTCGATGCCGCCGGAGCCAAGGGCACGGGAGCGTGGACGGTGCAGACCGCACTGGATCTCGGCATCCCGGTCTCGGGCATCGCCGAGGCCGTCTTCGCGCGCTCGCTGTCCTCCAAGCCCGCCCAGCGGGCCGCGGCCACCGATCTCCCCGGCCCGTCGGAGGCGTGGACCGTCGATGACCCCGACGCCTTCATCGACGACGTGCGCGACGCGCTCTACGCCTCGAAGATCATCGCCTACTCGCAGGGGTTCGATGAGATCGTCGCCGGCGCCGAGCAGTACGACTGGGACATCAAGAAGGGCGACATCGCCGCCATCTGGCGGGGCGGCTGCATCATCCGCGCCCGCTTCCTCAACCGCATCACCGAGGCGTACGCCGACGACAACGCCCTCACCCTGCTCGCCGCGGCGCCGTACTTCGCCGAGGCCCTCGGCCGCACGCAGGAGGCCTGGCGCCGGGTGGTGGCGACCGCAGCCCGCGGCGGCATCCCCGCCCCGGCGTTCTCGTCGAGCCTGTCGTACTACGACGGCCTGCGCGCCGACCGGTTGCCCGCAGCGCTCGTGCAGGGCCAGCGCGACTTCTTCGGCGCGCACACCTACAAGCGCGTCGACAAGGAGGGCACCTTCCACACCCTCTGGTCGGGCGATCGCAGCGAGATCGAGGCTGCCGGCTCCGGTCACTGAGGCCGGCCGCTGCGGCGGCGCACCGCTCTCGCCGCGAACGCTGCGCCGAGGGCGAGAACCGCGGCGAGCACGCCCGGCCACGGCAGGGTGAGGGCGAGCACGGCGCAACCCGCGGCACCCAGCCACGGCAGCCAACGCGGCAGCCAGCGATCCGCGCCGCGTTGGCGGGATGCCGCCACGTGCGCGATGAGGTAGTAGCCGAGCACGGTGGTCGCCGAGAACCCCACCAGCACCTGGGGGTCCAGCAGGAGGGCGCCGAGCAGGGCGAGCGCGCCGATCACGCACTCGGCGATGACCGGAGCGTGGGTGCGGGCGCTGATGCGGCCGAGCACCGTCGGCAACTCGCGGTCGCGGGCCATCGCGAGGGCGGTGCGGCTGAGCCCGGCGAGCACGCCGAGCAGCGATCCGCATCCGGCGACCGCGGCCGTCACGGCGACGAGGATCGTCCAGCCGTCACCCCCGAGCGCGTCCGAGGCGAGCGCGGCGACCGGGGAGGCCGATTTGGCGAGGGATGCCGGGCCGAGCACGAGCAGGCAGGCGGCAGCGACGGCGGTGTAGAGCACGAGCGTGATCGAGAGTGCGCCGATGATCGCCCGCGGAATGGTGCGCCGCGGCACCCGCACCTCTTCGGCGAGGGTGGCGATGCGGGCATAGCCCGCGAACGAGAAGAAGATCAGCCCCGCCGCCTGCACGACGCCGAGCGGCGAGGCGGCATCCGGAGCCTCGAGCGCATGCGCACCGCAGCCGGAGCCCGCGACGGCCACCGCGACGAGCAGGCAGAGGAGCACCGCGATCACGAGGCCGGTCACGACGAACGACACCCGCGCGGTCGAGCGGATGCCGAGCACGTTCACGGTCACGAGAACGAGCACCGCGGCCACCGCGATGAGCCGGGCGTGACCCGGCCACAGGTAGCCGCCGACGATGACGGCGATGGCGGCCGCCGACGCCGTCTTGCCGAGCAGGAAGAGCACACCCGCCGCGAAGCCCCAGGCCTCCGACAGGGTCGAGCGGGCGAAGGTGTACGCGCCACCGGCCACGGGATAGGCCATCGCGAGCTGGGCGGTGCTCAGCGCGTTGAGGGTCGCGACGATCGCCGCGATAACGAGCGCGAGGAGCAGCCACGGGCCCGCTGCGCGCGCCGCGGGAGACCAGACGTAGAACACTCCCCCGCCGATCATCGCCGAGAGGCCGATGGCCATGGCAGAGAGGGGGCCGAGACGGCGGACCAACGGATGCACGCCCGAAGAATAGCGTGCGCGGGTTTCTCCCTTCCCCGCCGGCATCCGAGACAATGTCACCATGCGGCAACCCTCCTGGCGCGACGTCGGCGAAGAACCCGACTACCGGTTCACCCTGGCCAACGAGCGCACCTTCCTGGCCTGGATCAGAACCTCGCTCTCCCTGCTCGCCGGCGGAGTGCTGATGCATCAGTTCGTCAGCACCCTGGGTCCGCGCCCCCTCATCGTCGCGCTCTCGACCGTGCTCGGGGTCGTCGCCGCGGCGCTCGCGGCCGTCGCCTACACCCGGTGGCGAGGCAACGAGATCGCCATCCGCACCGGCGCTGCCCTGCCCTTCGGAATCATGATCCCTCTCCTGTCGGGAGCGCTGCTGCTCGTATCGGCGGTCATCGCCGTGCTCATGGTCTTCCCGTGACGGATGCCGCGCCCGCTCGCGATCCCGGGTTGCAGCCCGAACGCACCCGGCTCGCCTGGACGCGCACCGCGCTCGCCCTCGTGCTGAACGCGGTGCTCGTCGTGCGGTCGGGTATCGTGCACGATCTCCCGGTCTTCACGGTCATCGGCGCCGGACTCATCGTCGCGGCGGCGGCCGAGATCGCGATCGGCGTGCGACGCGCCCGCGCCCTGGCGGAAGCCGGACGGGTGGCGGTGGACGGCACGGCCGTTCTCTTCACCACCGGCATCGCGATGGTCGCTGCCGTCGCGGGCGTCGCATCCATTCTTCTCGCGGGGTAGTGTCGCTGCGATGACGACGCATCCCGAACTGCACGGAGCGGAGGACGACGACGCTCCGCTGTTCAGCGCGCGCCGAAGCCGCATGCTGCGCGCGGTCGTCTGGGTCGGCATCGTCGCGCTGGTCGCTCCCGGCGTGCTGTTCACGTGGAGTGTGGCTCAGTCGACCGCGAATCGGGCGTGCGCGGTCTACGCCGCCTATCTCAAGCCCGATGCCGGCGGCTCTGACGCGCCGTTCGAGCTGTGGGGCACCGGCGGGCCGGGATGGCAGTGCTACTCGGTGTCCACGAGCGGGGTGAGCACGCACCTCGGCCCACTCGGGATCATTCCGGCGGCTCCCCGCATCCCCCGTGGCGGCGTCGCCACCTGAGCCCCACCGGCTACGCCTTCAGCTGCGAGATCCTGTCCTTGAACAGCGTCGTCGCGATGGCCGCCTTGCGCGGCTGTCCGCGCAGGAAGGCCATCGCGAACTCCTTCGCCTGCTCGTAGCCGATCTTGGCCGGCAGGGGCGGCTCGTCGGGGTTCACCACGACATCGACGAGGGCAGGGCCGTCGAAGGCGAGCGCCGCCGCGATGGCCTGGGGAAGGCGGGACGCATCCGTCACCCGTTCGCCGAAACCGCCGACCGCCTGCGCCCAGGCGGCGAAGTCGCCTTCGGGCTCGCCGAAGCGCACGCCGTTCTCGGGGAAGCCGAGCACCATCTGCTCCCAGAGGATCTGACCGAGCGAGTTGTTGTTGTTCACGATCACGGTGATCGGCAGCCCGTAGCGGGCCGCCGTGCGGAACTCGGCCATGAGCATCGCGAAGCCGCCGTCGCCGATGAGCGAGATCACCTGTCGTCCGGGATGGGCGAGCTGGATGGCGTTCGCGTACGGAAGGCCGCAGGCCATGCTCGCGAGGGTGCCCGAGAGATAGAACTCGCGCTCCGCCCGGATGGTCCAGTACCGCGCCGCCCAGGTCGCGATGGTGCCGGAGTCGCACGCGAGGATCGCGTCATCGTCGGCCAGTTCGTCCACGAGCGCCATCGCGTACTGCGGGGCGATGGGGTCGCGGTCGGCGTCGGCGAGCGCCGCCATGTCCTTGCGCCAGCCGGCCATCGCGGTCTGGTACTTCTCGAGGTGCGCGGTATCCGTGCGCACCGGCAACAGCTCGAGCAGGGCCCGGATGCCCTCCGCCGCGTCGGCGACGATGCCCACCTCGACGGGCAGGCGGCCGGCGATCCGCAGCGGATCGGCATCCAGCTGCACGACCTTCACCTTCTCGGGCGAGGGCAGGTACTTCGTGTACGGGAAGTTGGTGCCCACCATGAGCAGCACGTCGCAGTCGTCGATCAGGTCTTCCCCTGGCCGCGTGCCTAGCAGGCCGATGCCGCCGACGGCATACTCCGAGTCCCCCGGAATGGCGGCCTTGCCCGGCAGTGTCGTGATCACCGGCGCCTTGAGCGCTTCGGCCAGGCGCAGCAGTTCCGGCTGGGCGTGCAGCGCTCCCACGCCCGCGAGGATGGCGGGACGCTCCGCGGCCTGCAGCACCTCGGCGGCCTTGGCCACGTCTTCGGCCCGCGGTGCGCCCGCACGCGCGACGGTGACGGAGGAGACGGGCGGCTCCGACTGGCCGACGTTGCGATAGGGCTCTTCGCCGGCATCCGCCACCTGCACGTCGTTCGGGATGGTGAGGTGGGCGACTCCCCGGCGCACATAGGCCGTGCGGATGGCGAGGTCGACGACGCCCGGCAGCTGCGCGGGATTCGACACGACGAGGTTGTACTCGCTCACGTCGGCGAACAGCTGATCGAGGGCGACCTCCTGCTGGTAGCCGCTGCCGAGCACGCTCGTCTCCTGCAGGCCGGTGATGGCGAGCACCGGCTGGTGGTCGAGCTTGGCGTCGTAGAGCCCGTTCAGCAGGTGGATGCCGCCGGGCCCGCTCGTGGCCAGGCATACCCCCAGCTTTCCCGTGGCCTTCGCATGGGCCGTTGCCATGAAGGCGGCGGCTTCCTCGTGGTGCACGAGCACGAAGCGGATGCGGTCGCTGTGCCGTCGCAATGCCTCCATGATGCCGTTGATGCCGTCGCCGGGGAGCCCGTAGACGGTGTCGACGCCCCAGTCGATGAGGCGCTCGACGAGGTCTTCGGATGCGATGCGTGCCATGGTGCAACACTGCGCCGCCGGGGGCGCCGGTGTCAGGCCGTTGCCGTCGTGAGCCGGGCGTCCTACGATGCCTCGGCGAGCAGCCGGCTGCGCACCTCGCGGCGCTGCACCTTGCCGATGAGCGACTTCGGCAGTTCATCGACGGCCACGATGCGCTTGGGCACCTTGTAGGGGGTCAGCCGCTCCCGGGCGAAGGCGCGTATGCCCGCCTCGTCGAGGCGCGCGCCGGGGTTCAGCACGACGACGGCGACGACCTTCTCGCCGCTGTGCGGGTCGGGCAGGCCGACCACGGCGACGTCCGCGACATCCGGATGCTCGGCCACCGCCTCCTCGACCTCGCTCGGTGCGACGTTGAAGCCGCCGGTGATGATGAGTTCCTTGATGCGGTCGACGATGCGCACGAAGCCGTCTTCGTCGAGGGACACGATGTCGCCGGTGCGGAACCAGGGGTCGCCCCCCTCGGCATCCGCGACGAAGACCGCTGCGCTCTCGGCCGGCTTCTTCCAGTAGCCCGAGAAGACCTGCGGACCGCGCACGAGCAACTCGCCCTCCGCGCCGGGCTCGACCTCCTCGGTCGGCGTCTCGGGACGCACGATGCGCACCTCGGTGCTCGGCAGCGGAAGCCCGACGGTGCCGGCTCGACGATTCGGCGCCACCGGATTCGCCATCAGCACCGGCGAGCACTCGGAGAGGCCGTAGCCCTCGACGAGGTAGCCGCCGGTGCGCTCCTCCCACGGCTCGACGACCGCCGCAGACAGCGGCATCGCGCCCGAGATGGCGATCTCGATGCCGGCGAGCGAAACGTTCTTCTCGGCGGCGGCCTTCGTCAGCCGCTCGTAGATGGGCGGCACGGCTGGAAGGAAGGTGGCCGGCCGCTTCTGCACGACCTTGAGGATGAGGTCGGGGTCGGGCTTCGGGAAGAGCACGAGCCGTGCACCCATGCTCATCGCGAAGGTGAGGCAGAGCGTGAGCCCGTAGGCGTGGAACATCGGCAGCACGGCGTAGACGACCGCGGTTCCACGTTCGATCTGCGGCACCCAGGCACGGGCTTGAGCCGCGTTGGCCACGAGGTTGGCATGGGTGAGGGTCGCGCCCTTCGGAACGCCCGTCGTGCCGCTGGTGTACTGGATGAGGGCCACGTCGCCCACCTGCGGTTCCTCGACGGATGCCACGACCGGCGGCGCCTTCAGCAGCTTCTCCCACGTGGTGGTTCCGCGCACCGTCGTGGTGAGCGCCGCCCGCGACTGCCGCGCCTTGGCCACCGGCATCCGCAGCGCCGCACGCGTCGTGAACGGCATGGCGCGCGACGGGTCTACCGAGACGATCGCTCGGGCCGCGATGTCTTCGGGGAAGTCCTGCACGGTCGCGACCACGTTGTCCCACGCGATGACCACGCGGGCGCCGTGGTCTTCGAACTGGTGGCGCAGCTCGCGCGGCGTGTACAGCGGGTTGTGCTCGATCACGATCGCCCCGAGGCGCAGCACGGCGTAGAACGCCACGATGTGCTGGGGGCAGTTGGGCAGAACGAGCGCGACGGGGTCGCCCTTCTTCACGCCGAGCCTGCGCAGTCCCTCGGCGGCACGCTCGATATCGGCACCGAGCTGCGCGTAGGTCGTCGCGCGGCCGAAGAACTCGAGCGCGACGTTGTCGGGGTAGGCCGCGACGGATGCGGTCACGAGCCGGTAGAGGGAATCCTGCGGTGCGTCGATGTCGGCGGGAACTCCGGCGGCGTAGCTGGCGAGCCAGGGGCGCTTGGTCGTGATCGTCACGGCCTCCACCCTACGCCGCCCGGCGAAGCGCCCAGCCGCGCCTGCTACCCTGCCTCTTGCACGCGCGAGCACGACGACGACACCGCATCCCATGACGAACGAACGCCACCGCCACAGCAGCCACCGCCACAGCGCCGCCCCGCAGCGCCGTGACGGCCGTGCTGCCCGGCGGGAGCGCAGCCGATCGCGGGCGGTGCGTGCCGCCTCCACGCGCGCCGGCGTCCGGAACCGGCTGGCACTGCCCGCCGCGCTCGCCGTGGTCGGACTCGGCGCCGCCTTGGCGATCGCCCCGCTCGCGCCGCCGACCCAGGCGCAGGTCGTGGTCGCGGCCAGGCACGCCGGCCCCGCGCAGACCATCACCGTTCAGGGCGGTGCCGCCGCCACCGTGGTGGAGCGAGACGGCTACAGTGCAACGACCGGCGCGCAGACGCTCATCGCCGGCGGCACGAACTACGACTGGGCCCGCCTTGTCATGACCTTCGCCGGCTGGCCGACCTCAGAGAGCAACATCACCGTCTTCACCCGCTGGATGCGGCAGGAGAACGGCACCGACGACTGGTGGAACCGCAACAACCCGCTCAACAACGGCTGGGGCTCCGGCGGGGGCAGCGGACTGGGCAGCTACGACTCCCTCGTCACGGCTGCGGAGAACTGCGCCGACGCCCTGCACCGCAACTCCGGCTACACGCAGATCGCGGCCGGCTTCGCCTCATCGGCGCCCACCGCCTCGATCGAACAGGCCATCTGGGCCTCACCGTGGGCGGGAAGCCACTACGCCAACGGGTCGCACTGGGCGTACACGCCCGTTCCCGTCATGCGCGCGCCCGCCGACGCCTGGTGATCGCTCAGGCGGCGCCGTCGAACATGCTCGTGACCGAGCCGTCCTCGAAGACCTCGCGGATGGCGCGGGCGAGAACGGGAGCGATCGGCAGGATCGTCAGTGTCGGGAAGCGCTTCGCCTCGGGGAGGGGGAGCGTGTCGGTGACCACGACCGAGTCGATCGCCTCGTTCTGAAGGATCTCGACCGCGGGCGGGCTGAAGACGGCGTGGGTTGCCGCCACGACGACACCCAGTGCGCCGGCCTTCTTGAGCGCCTCGGCCGCCTTGACGATGGTGCGGCCGGTGTCGATGAGGTCATCGACGAGCAGGCACACGCGACCCTTCACGTCGCCGACGATCTCGTGCACCGAGACCTGGTTGGGAACCAGCGGATCGCGGCGCTTGTGGATGATCGCGAGCGGCACGCCCAGCTTGTCGCTCCAGATGTCGGCCACGCGTACGCGGCCCATGTCGGGCGAGACGACCGTGAGGGTCTCGGGGTCCAGGCGCGCCCGGAAGTGCTCGAGCAGCACCGGCATGGCGAAGAGGTGGTCGACGGGTCCGTCGAAGAAGCCCTGGATCTGGGCGGCGTGCAGGTCGATCGACATGATGCGATCGGCGCCGGCGGCCTTGAACAGGTCGGCCACCAGGCGGGCCGAGATCGGCTCACGCCCACGGCCCTTCTTGTCCTGCCGGGCGTAGGGGTAGAAGGGCGCCACCACGGTGATGCGCTTGGCCGACGCCCGCTTGAGGGCGTCGACCATGATCAGCTGCTCCATGAGCCACTCGTTGATCGGCGCGGTGTGCGACTGGATGACGAAGGCATCCGCGCCGCGCACGCTCTCGTCGTACCGCGCGTAGAGCTCGCCGTTGGCGAACGTGCGCGCATCCGTCGGCACGAGTTCACTGCCGAGTTCGGTCGCGATGTCGCGAGCCAGCTGCGGATGCGCGCGCCCCGATACCAGCACGAGGCGCTTCTGGCCCGTCATCTTGATTCCGGACACTCGGTCTCCGCTCTGCTCGTGCGCTGTGGTGCGTGGCGTCACTCGTCGGTCGTGGTGGATCGCTGCGCAGCCTCATCGGCTGCGGTGCCGGGGCGATGGCCGGAAACCCAGCCCTCGAGGTTGCGCTGCTGCGCGACCGTGATGGCCAGGGCTCCTGCCGGAACATCCTTGCGGACGACCGTTCCTGCCCCGGTGTACGCTCCGTCACCAATCCTAACGGGGGCGACGAAGACGTTGTGCGCCCCGGTGCGCACGTGCGAGCCGACCTCGGTGCGGTGCTTCTTGACTCCGTCGTAGTTCGCGACGATCGTGCCCGCTCCCACGTTCGCCCCTTCACCGACGGTCGCGTCTCCCACGTAGGAGAGATGCGGCACCTTGCTTCCGCGACCGATCTGCGCGTTCTTCGTCTCGACGAAGGTGCCGATCTTGCCGTCGGCACCGAGGCTCGTGCCGGGACGCAGGTAGGCGAACGGCCCGACGGATGCGTTCTCCCCGACCACGGCGAGCGTCGCATCCGTGCGCTTGACGGTGGCGCCGGCGCCGACCTCGCAGTCCAGCAGGGTCGTGTCGGGACCGATGCTCGCGCCGGTCTCGACGACCGTGGCGCCCAGCAGCTGCGTGCCGGGCTTGATGGTCACGTCGGGCTCGAGCCGCACCTTCAGGTCGATCCAGGTCGTGGCGGGGTCTTCGATGCTCACCCCGGAGAGCTGCCAGCCGCGCACGATGAGCGCGTTGAGCGTCGCCGCCGTCTCGGCGAGCTGGGCGCGGTCGTTGATGCCGGCCACGAGCCACGGCCGGTCGACGGGAACCGCGCTGACCTCACTGCCGGCGCGACGCAGCAGGCCGATGACGTCGGTGAGGTACTTCTCGCCCTGGGCGTTGTCGAGGCTGAGTGCCGCGAGCTGGTCGCGCAGGGCACCCGCACCGAAGACGTAGATGCCGGCATTGGCCTCGCGGATGGCCCGCTCGAGCTCGGTGGCATCCTTCTGCTCCACGATGCGGTCCAGCGATCCGTCGTCGGAGCGCACGATGCGTCCGTAGCCGGTCACGTCGGCGGGCTCGAACGACATGACGGATGCTGCGGCTGCGCCCGCTCGGTGCTCGGCGATGAAGGCCGACAGCGTCGCGGCATCCAGCAGGGGAACGTCGCCGTTGACCACGAGCACGTCGCCGGCGAAGTCGTGCGGGAGCGCCTCGACCGCCAGCTCGACGGCGCGGCCTGTGCCGGGCACCTCGTCCTGGTCGACGATCACGCCATCGGGCATGTCACCGGCGACGACCTCTGCGACCCGATCGCGCTCGTGGCGCACCACGGTGACGACGTGGGCGGCCTCCAGTGCCCGCGCAGTGGCGAGCACGTGCGAGACGATCGGCACCCCCGCGAGAGAGTGCAGGATCTTCGGCGTCGCCGACTTCATGCGGGTGCCCTGGCCGGCGGCCAGCACGATGATGGCGAGGTTGGCGTCGGTCATCAGTTCTCCTCCGTCGCGCCGTCGAGACCCGCCTGAGCGGGACCGGCGAGCTCCGCCGCCAGGACTCGAACCTAGACTTAACAGCTCCAAAGGCTGTCGTGCTGCCATTACACCACGGCGGACCACGCTCGACCGGGGCCGTGCGCGTCCTCCAGTCTGCCAGAGAACACCCGCCCGATCGGACGGCCGGCGGGCCGCATCCGTGCGGCGTGCGAGCCGAAGTGTCTCGATGCCGAGATAATGAGGGCATGGCAGGGAATGACGAGGTCGATCGCATCGTCGCCGCATGGCAGCGGGAGCGACCCGACCTCGACTTCGCTCCTCTCCAGGTGCTCTCCCGCGTCGGCCGCCTGGCGAAGCACCTCGACCGCGAGCGCCGCAGCGCCTTCTCGCACGCCCGCCTGGAGTCCTGGGAGTTCGACGTGCTCTCCGCGCTGCGGCGAGCGGGCGCTCCCTACCAGCTCTCCCCCAAGCAGCTGCTGCAGCAGACGCTCGTCTCGAGCGGAACCATGACGAACCGCATCGACCGGCTCGTTCAGCGCGGGCTCGTTCAGCGCCAGACCGACCCGCACGACGGCCGGGGGGTCCTCGTCGTCATGACCGCGTCGGGACTGGAGCGGGTGGATGCGGCCATCACGGGTCTCATCGCCGCGGAGTCCGAGCTCCTCGACGTTCTCGGCACGGCGGATCAGGAGCGGCTGGCCGCGCTGCTGCGCAAGCTCAGCCTCGACTTCGACTGAGGCGACACCGACCGGCCGTCAGTCCTCGCGGCTCGTGTACACCGCAGTCCCTCGGCGCGGCGCGTGTGCGCTGAGCGGCAGCATCCGCGCCACGACCCCGACCGGCAGCAGGATGATCCAGAACAGCATGGCCACGGTCGGGTCGATGAAGAGCGCGATGGGCACCGAGAGCAGGAAGACGGCCGGAGTCGTCAGCTGCTGGCGGCGGCTCACGAGGTAGACCTCGTCGTCGACCACCTCGTCGATGAAGCCCTTCCGCCAGGCGTAGGACCACATCCAGAACTGCAGCAGGCTGAGCGCGGCCACGTTGACGGCGTACAGCACGACGATGACCGCGGCGCCGTTCGTGACGAGCGCGCTCGTGATCACCGGGAGCAGGGCCACGAAGAAGAGGAAGGCGAGGTTGATCCACTGCAGGCCCGCGTCGTAGTGCCGGATCACGCGGAACTTGCGGTTGTGGTTGATCCAGTGCAGGCCGATGATTCCGAAGCTGAGAACGTACGCGCCGAAGACCGGCAGCTCCTCGAGCAGGGCCCGCCCGATCTCGGCGTCCTTCACCTCGGGAATGTGGATCTCGAGCACGAGGAGCGTCATCGCGATCGCCATCACGGCGTCGCTGAAGAAGACGGTGCGTTCGGTGTCGTCGCCCTGCGTGAGGATGCGGCGATAGCGCTCGCGGGGGCTCTCGGCGTCGGCGTGATTCGGCACGATGCGAGCCTAGGGGCAGCGCCGCGCCCGCGGTCGCGGGCGCGTCAGGACTCGAGCTGCTCGCTGAGCTCGAGCCACCGGGTCTCGAGGTCGGCGACGGAGGCCTCGAGGTCGCGGAGGCCATCGGAGAGGGCCGCGATGCCGGCGTAGTCGCTCTGGTCGTGCTCGGCGAGCCGGTCGTGGGCGCGGCCGATCTCGGCCTGGGTCTTCACGAGCTTGCGATCGATGGCCGAGAGCTCCTTCTCGAGCGCGCGGCGCTCGGCTCCGCCGAGGGCGAGGGCACCGGATGCGACGGGCGAGCCGGCGCCCGCCGGGGCCGCGGCCGCAGGGGCAGAGGCGGCGCCGCCGGCGCCCGCATCCGTCTGCCGGCGACGCAGGGCGAGGTACTCGTCGATGCCGCCGGGGAGATGACGCAGGTGGCCCTCGAGCACCGCGTACTGCTGGTCGGTCACCCGCTCGATGAGGTAGCGGTCGTGGCTGACGACGAGCAGGGTGCCTGGCCAGGAGTCGAGCAGGTCTTCGATGGCCGCGAGCATGTCGGTGTCGAGGTCGTTGGTCGGCTCGTCGAGGATCAGCACGTTCGGCTCGTTCAGCAGGATGAGCAGCAGCTGCAACCGGCGCTTCTGCCCGCCGGAGAGGTCGCGCACCGGGGTGGAGAGCTGCGCGCTCGTGAACCCGAGACGCTCCAGCAGTTGGCCGGGGGTCAGCTCGGCGGCCGAGCTTCCGCTGCCGACGGTGTAACTGGATTTCTGGCGTCCGATGATGGTCGAGACGCGCTCGTCCTGCACGTCCTTCAGTTCGTCGAGCTGCTGGGTGAGGCTGGCGATCCGCACGGTGGTTCCCCGTTTGACGCGACCGCCCGTCGGCGTGACGGTTCCGGTGACGAGGCCGAGCAGGGTCGACTTGCCTGCGCCGTTGACGCCGAGGATGCCGGTGCGCTCGCCAGGAGCGATGCGCCACTCGACGTCGCGCAGCACGACCTTCTCGCCGAAGGCGACGGAGGCGTCGAGCAGGTCGACGACGTCCTTTCCGAGCCGGGCGGTCGCCATCTGCTTCAGCTCGACGGGGTTCCGCACGGGCGGCTCGTTCTCGATGAGCTGGTTCGCCGCCTCGATGCGGAACCGCGGCTTGCTCGTGCGCGCGGGAGCGCCGCGGCGCAGCCAGGCCAGCTCCTTGCGCATGAGGTTCTGGCGCTTGGACTCACTCGCCGCCGCCATGCGGTCGCGCTCCACGCGCTGCAGGATGTACGCGGCGTAGCCCCCCTCGAAGGGTTCGATGATGCGGTCGTGCACCTCCCAGGTGGCGGTGCACACCTCGTCGAGGAACCAGCGGTCGTGAGTCACGACGATGAGGCCGCCGGCATCGCTTGCCCAGCGCTTCTTGAGGTGACCAGCGAGCCAGGCGATTCCCTCGACATCGAGGTGGTTCGTGGGCTCGTCGAGGAAGATCACGTCGTGGTCGCCGACGAGCAGCGCCGCGAGGCCGACCCGGCGCCGCTGGCCGCCCGAGAGAGTGCTGATCACGGCATCCCACGGCACATCGGCGAGCAGGCCGGCGATCACGTCGCGCACCTTCGCGTCGGCCGCCCAGACGTGCTCCTCGATGCCGCCGACAACAGCCTGGGCCACGGTGAGGTCGACGTCGACGGTGTCGGCCTGGTCGAGCATGCCGAGGCGAACGTCCCGTCGACGCGTCACTCGCCCGCCGTCGGGCTGGATGCGGCCCGCGAGCAGGCGCAGCAGCGTCGACTTGCCGTCGCCATTGCGCCCGACGACGCCGACGCGGTCGCCCTCGTTCAATCCGACGGTGACGCTGTCGAAGACGACGCGGGTGGGGTACTCAAGGTGCAGCTTCTCGCCGCCGAGCAGGTGTGCCATACGCATGCAACCCTACCCGGGCGCGGCGCACTCCTCCCTGCGCGGTGTGGGCCGCACGCCGCATCCACCCCGCAGATTCGGTGGGTGACGCAGCTGTCGACCCCGCAGATTCGGTGGGTCGCCCGCACCGACCCCGCAGAATCGGTGGGTCGCCAAGCGCGAGCACTGTCCAACTCTGCGGCCTCGGCACGCGTCCCTCTTCAGCAGCCGTCCACCCCGCAGATTCGGTGGGTAACAGCATCGAACCCGCACATTAGGTGGGTCGCCGCATTCAACCCGCAGAAGTAGTGGGTCACCGCATTCAATTCGCAGAAATGAGGAGCCGCCGCATCCAACCCGCAGATTCGGTGGGTCACCAGCGCGGGGCACCGTCCAACTCTGCGGACTCGGCCACGGGCGCCGCCTCAGCAGCTGTCCACCCCGCACATTTGGTGGGTCACCGCATCCGCCCCGCAGAAATGGTGGGTCGCCGCATCCAACCCGCAGGTTTGGTGGGTGACCGCATCCACCCCGCAGATTCGGTGGGTCACCAGGCGCGAGCACTGTTCAACTCTGCGGAGTCGGCACGTGCGCCGCCGTCAGCAGCCCCGATTTCATCCGGCCCGCAGATTCAGTGTGTCACCAGGCGCGAGCACCGTCCAAACCTGCGGACTCGGCACGCCCGCCCTCGGTTCAGAACCGCTCGGCGGCGCTCGCCCGCGCGATGTGCACGTGCACGCGCCGCAGGAAGTCGTTCCATCCTTCGCCCAGATCGTGGGCTGTGACTCGAATGACCTGCCAGCCGAGTTCCGCCAGGTACTCCCGGCGCAGGATGTCGGACTCGAATCTGTCGCGCTCGGTTCGGTGATAGTCCCCCTCGTACTCGAGGGCGATCTTGAATCGAGGCCAGGCGAGGTCGACCATGAAGTTGCGGCGCTGCACTCCATGCCAGACAAGATGGTTGATCTCCGGCTCCGGAAGACCGGCCATGACGAGGCCGACGCGCAAACTCGACTCTGGTCTGGAGAGAGCTCCACGGCGTACGTAAGCCACCGCCTCGCGAGCCCGTCGCGCTCCCCTCCGCCGTTCCCAACGATCGACCGCCTCGACGAGGTCGCCGATCGAGCAAACCGCCGCGGAGCCGCCGACGGGCTCCTCACGGGTCACGAAGAAATCGCCGACCGCCACCAGGCTGCCGATCATGGTGAGTGAGGCGAGTTGGCAGAAGGCCAGCGGTGGCGGAGCAACGGGCAGGCCGCGGTGATACCAGACATCCGGTTGCTGATCGGTCTCGTGCCAGATGACTCCCTGCCGTTTCGACGCTCGATCTCCCGCGCAGGCACTGACGTGTACTGGTCCCTCCTCGAGTTGCCGAGGAAGAGGCGCACCGTAGATCGCTGCGGCAGTCGCATGGCTGAAGAATGCTCCGGACGGCAGTGTCCGGGCGAGCGCCTGAGCGCGCTCGAAGGCGCTCGTAACAGGAACCGCCGACCGCACGCCGTGAAAGGGCCGGTCGAGATCGACAGCACGCAACCGCGAGGTACTCACCCCGGCCGCCCTCGCTTCCGCGGCTGTGAACGGGCGCTCACGGAGGTCGGCAGGCAGCTCACGACGTCGGGTCATGGTTCGAGGATGCGCCCGCCCGCGGCCCCGTAAACCGGACGACCCGGGCACTGGGGAACACCGTGCGGCCTTCGGGCCCTGTGAGGGAGTGATATGGCGCGTGGATGCCGCAGATTCGGTCGGTGGCGTCCAACGGGCACTTCGGCAGTCATCGAGCAGGGATGGCCGGTGCCCGTCGCCGAGACCGCACAGGCAAGGAGGGTGTCGAGGGGTCTCCGCAGGCCCCCGGAATCTCCGTTTTCGAGCCCCGGCCGCATCCAGACCGCAGAAAGCGTGGGTCACTGTTCGCTGAACCCGCAGAAACTGCGGGTGTGGAGCGGCGGCGACCCACCGAATCTGCGTTCTCGACGGCAGAGCAGAGCCCGGTACCGACCCGCCAAATCTGCGTTCTCGAGCATCCAGCATCCAACCCGCAGAAAAGGTGGGTGACCATTCGCCCACCCCGCAGAAACTGACGGTGTCGGGCGATGGCGACCCACCGAATGTGCGTACTCGCGGACAGGAACCGGCACCGACCCGCGGAATCTGCGTTCTCGAGCCCGGCCGCATCCAGACCGCAGAAGAGGTGGGTGACCATTCCCCCAATCCGCGGAAAAGGTGGGTGGTCATTCCCCCAATCCGCAGAAACTGACGGTGTCGGGCGGTGGCGACCCACTGAATCTGCGCTCTCGCGGACAGAGACGAGCACCGACGCGCGGATCCGCGTTTCTCGGGCATCCAGCATCCAACCCGCAGAAAAGGTGGATGACCTTTCTCCCAATCCGTAGAAACTGAGGGTTCCCAGCGGCGGCGACCCACCGAATCTGCGTTCTCGACGGCAAAGACCGGCAGCGACCCGCGGAATCTGCGTTCTCGAGCCGCGACCGCATCCAGCCCGCAGAAAAGGTGGGTGACCCTCGCCCAATCCCCAGAAAATGGGGGTGCGGAGCAGCGGAAACCCGCCGAATTTGCGTTCTCGCAGCCCTACTCGTGGATGAGGCGGGCGCCGTGCACCGGGCCGTGCGCACGCACGGCGGTGAGCCGCGCGGCCGAGAGGGCGACCTGCAGTTCGAGGGCGGCATCCGCATCTGCCGTGAGGAAGGCCGTGGTCGGCCCCGACCCCGAGACGATGCCGGCGAGCGCTCCGTTCTCCTCCCCGAGCTCGAGGATGCGCCCGAGCCCCGGCGCCAGATGCAGCGCGGGCGCCTGCAGATCGTTGAAAAGCGCGTCGGCGAGCATGCGCGCATCCCCGGCGCGCAGGGCGTGCAGCACCTCGGCGTCCACGTTGGGCGCAGCCTCCACCGGGCGGATGTCGCGAGCGTGGCGCTCACGATGACGGTCGAGCTCCTGGTAGACGCCCGGCGTCGACATGCCGAACTCCGCGATCGCGAGCACCCAGTGGAAGGTTCCCTGCGCGAGAGCGGGACTGAGCTGGTCGCCGCGCCCGGTTCCGATGGCGGTGCCGCCGAGCAGCGCGAACGGCACGTCGGCGCCGAGCCGGGAGCCCAGCATCAGCAGGTCGTCGCGGGTACACTCCGTGCCCCAGAGCGCGTCGCAGGCCAGCAGCGTCGCGGCGGCATCGGCAGAGCCGCCGCCCATGCCCCCGGCGATCGGAACGTTCTTCTCGATCTCGAGGTGCACTCCCCCGCGGTACCCGGTCTTGCGGGCGAGCATGCGGGCCGCCTTGATGGCGAGGTTCGACCCGTCGGTGGCCAGGCCGGAGGTGTCGACGCTGCCCGAGAACTCCACCGAGAAGTCGTCGGCCGGCGAGGCGCGCACCTCCTCGAAGAGCGAGACGGCCTGGTACGCGGTGGCCAGGTCATGGTATCCGTCGTCCTGCCGGGCGCCGACCTTGAGGAACACGTTGATCTTGCCGGGCGCCCGCGCGTGCACCTGCTCCGTGGGCTCCGGCATGGTCATAGCCCTAACCTAGGCCACGCGGCCGGGCTGATCGGGCGTGTCGCTCAGCTCGTCGCGCTCGCTCTGGCGACCCTCAGGAAGTCGTGAACCGTGAGCTCTTCGCCCCGGGCCGTCGCCGCAAGTCCCGCCCCTTCGAGCGCCGCAGCGGCCCGGGCGGAATCGCCCAGCACCCCCGAGAGCGATTGCCGCAGCATCTTGCGGCGCTGCTGGAACGCCCCGTCGACGAGGGCGAAGGTCGCGAGCCGCTCGGCATCCGTGCCCAGCGCATCCGTTCGCCGCTCGAAGGCGACGAGCACGGAATCCACGTTCGGCACCGGCCAGAACACCTGGCGGCTCACGGTGCCGGCGAGGCGCCACTGCCCCCACCATGCCGCCTTCACGCTCGGTCCGCCGTAGATCTTGGATCCCGGAGCCGCCGCCAGCCGCTGCCCCACCTCTGCCTGCACCATGACGACGCCGGAGCGGATGGACGGGAACGTCTCGAGAAAGTGCAGCAGCACCGGAACCGAGACGTTGTAGGGCAGGTTGGCGACCAGCCGCACCGGATCGCCGGGCAGCTCGTGCACGCGCATCGCGTCCTGGTGCACGACCGTCAGGGAGGCTCCGGGCTGTTGCAGTTCGACCGTCTTCGGCAACTGCTCGGCGAGGCGCCCGTCGATCTCCACGGCGACGACGGATGCGCCCGCCTCCGTCAGTCCGAGCGTGAGCGACCCGAGTCCGGGACCGATCTCGACGACGTGCTCGCCGTGCTGCACGCCGGCGGTCTTCACGATGCGCCGCACCGTGTTGGCATCGATGACGAAGTTCTGGCCGAGCTTCTTCGTCGGCGTGACACCGAGCAGCTCGGCGAGGTCGCGGATCTCGGCCGGACCGAGCAGCCCGGTCTGGCTCACGCCAGCTCTCCGGGTTCGAGGTCGGGCGCGGCGACCGCCTCGGCGTTCCAGTCGCCGTAGACGAGCTCGGTGTTCGAGCTCACCTGGGCGGCGAGCACGCTGACATCGGTCTGCAGGTAGTCCGCCATGGCCCGCAGCGTGTGCGGGATGAGGTAGGGCGCGTTCGGACGGCCGCGAACGGGCACGGGCGTGAGGTAGGGGGCATCCGTCTCGACGAGCACCTGCGCGCGCGGCACGGCGGCGAGGGCATCACGCAGGTTCTGCGCGTTCTTGAAGGTGATGTTGCCGGCGAAGGAGAGGTACCAGCCCTCGTCGGCGCAGACCCGCGCCATCTCCTCATCGCCTGAGAAGCAGTGGAAGACGGTGCGTTCCGGCGCCCCGAGCCGGCGCAGGGTCGAGATCACGTCGGAGTGCGCCTCGCGGTCGTGGATCTGCAGGGCGATGCCGTGGCGCTTGGCGATCTCGATGTGCGCCTCGAACGATGCCAGCTGAGCCCGCCGGCCCGCGGCGCTCTCGGTGCGGTAGTAGTCCAGCCCCGTCTCACCGGCGGCGACCACGCGCGGCAGCCCGGCCAGCCGATCGATCTCGGCGAGCGCGGCATCGAGCTCGCCGCGCTCGGCCAGCTCGGCCGCCTCGTTGGGGTGGATGGCCACGGCCGCCAGCATGCGCGGCTCGATCGCGGCCGTCTGGGCCGACCACTGCGAGCTCGCGACGTCGGTTCCGACCTGCACGACGCCACGGATGCCGACCGAGGAGGCGCGGTCGAGGTGCTCCCGGTAGTCGAGACCGATGGAGGCGTCGTCGTCGGAGTGCAGTGCGCTCGAGGGGTCGAGGTGCGTGTGGTTGTCGTAGACGCCCACCGTGAGCGCCTCGGGAAGCGGCGGGTACTCCACGTGGCGCGCCTCGTTCTCCTCGCGCTGGCGCGCGAAGCCGACGGGTGGCGACTCGTTACTCACTGCCCACCTCGATACGCGGGAACAGGGCCTCGAGGGGCTGTACGCGCTCGCCACCGGCCCACTCGAACGCGCGGTCGATGCGCTGCTCGGCGAGTTCGCCCTCGCCGCCGATCGCGGTCCACAGCTTGGCTGCGGCCTTGGGCGTCACCGGCGAGAGCAGCACGGCGAGTGTTCCCACGCCCCGCACGATGACCGACAGCACGGTCTCGAGCCGTTCCCGGCGCGCAGGGTCCTTCGCTATGGCCCACGGCTCCTGCTCCGTGATGTAGCCGTTGAGGGCGTCGACGAGTTCCCAGACGGAGCCGATCGCCTCGTGGATCGCGAGGCGATCGATGGCCGCGCCCGCGGCATCCGTCACCGCACGCTCGAGCTGCTGGATGGCCAGGTCGGGCTCCTGCAACTCGCCCGCGGCGGGCACGACCCCGTCGCTGTAGCGGGTGACCATGGCGATGACGCGCGAGGCGAGGTTGCCGAAGCCGTTCGCGAGTTCGGCCTGGTAGCGGGCGGCGAGGTCCTCCCACGAGAACGAGCCGTCCTGCCCGAAGGCGATGGCCCGCAGGAAGTAGTAGCGGAAGGCGTCGGACCCGAAAGTGTCGATGATCTGCGAGGGTGCGATGCCGGTGAGCTTGCTCTTGCTCATCTTCTCGCCGCCCACGAGCAGCCAGCCGTGGCCGAAGACCTGGCGCGGCACCTCGATGCCGGCGGCCATCAGCATGGCCGGCCAGATGACGGCGTGGAAGCGCAGGATGTCCTTGCCCACGATGTGGGTGGCGGGCCAGCGTCGGGAGAACTCCTCGTCGTCGGCGCCGTACCCGACCGCGGTGATGTAGTTCAGCAGGGCGTCGAACCACACGTAGACCACGTGCGACTCATCCCAGGGCACCTTGATGCCCCAGTCGAACGAGGTGCGCGAGATGGAGAGGTCGGCCAGGCCCTGCCGCACGAACGAGAGCACCTCGTTGCGCGCGCTCTCGGGCTGCACGAAATCCGGCCGCTCCTCGTAGAGTGCGAGCAGGCGGTCGCCGAACGCGCTCATGCGGAAGAAGTAGTTGCGCTCGTTGAGCAGCTCCACCGGCTTGGAGTGGATGGCGCACACCACCTGCCCCGCGTATTCGCCTTCGCCGTCGACCAGCTCGCTCGGCTGCTTGTACTCCTCGCACCCGACGCAGTAGTAGCCCTCGTACTCGCCCGTGTAGATGTGGCCCTCGTCGTAGAGGTGCTGCAGGAACTTCTGCACGTTCTTCTCGTGCCGTTCGTCGGTCGTGCGGATGAAGTCGTCGTTGGCGAGGTCGACGGTCTCCAGCAGCGGCTTCCACGCCTCGGCGACGAGCTTGTCGGCCCACTCCTGGGGCGTCACGCCGTTGGCGGTGGCCGTGCGCAGGATCTTCTGCCCGTGCTCGTCGGTGCCGGTCAGCATCCAGGTGTCCTCGCCGCGCTGGCGGTGCCACCGGGCGAGCACATCCGCGGCGACCTCGGTGTAGGCGTGCCCGATGTGGGGAACGTCGTTCACATAGAAAATCGGCGTGGTGATGTAGAAGGACGAACCGGTGGGCATGAGCACCATCCTATTCGCGAGCGCAACGGGTTACATTCGGCCTCCGCCCCTGCGAGCATGAGCCCATGACGGATGCTCCCACCCCCGCCGGCCGGCACGCCGAGCAGCGGCAGACCGATGCCGATGAGCACGTCGAAGAGCCGGGAACAGCGGTGGCTCCCGTCGGTCTCTCCCTCGCCACGCGGGTTCTGATCACGCTCGCCGCAGCCGCCGTCGCCTTCGCCGGCATGTTCGCGGCGCGCGAGATCATCGGGCCGATCGTGCTCGCCGTCGTGCTCGTGATCATCGCGCACCCCGTGCGGGCGCACTTAGAGAAGCGCGGCTGGTCGCGCACGCTCGCCACGGTCGCGGTCATCGTGATCGTCTACCTCATCCTCCTGGTGCTGCTGGGGCTGCTCGCCCTCGCGCTCGCCCAGTTCGCCCGGCTCGTCACCGACAGCGCCGACGACTTCACCGACCAAGCGAAGGCCCTCACCGACTGGGTGCGTTCACTCGGCCTCAGCAAGGACCAGACCGACGCCCTCACCGGAGCCGTCAATCCCGGCACTCTCGTCGGCCTCGTGCTGAGCGGGGCGAAGTCGCTGCTGAACTCGGTCACGGCGATCGTGCTCGTCTTCGCGTACGTGCTCTTCATGGCCGCGGATGCCGCCTACATCGCGCCGCTCTTCGAGCGCTTCCGCGCATCCCGCACGCATGTCATCGGCGCTCTCAGCACGTTCGCGTCGGGCGTGCGCAGTTACATGGTGGTCAACGCCATCTTCGGCGCCATCGTCGCCGTGCTCGACGGCGTGATCCTGTGGGCGCTCGGAGTGCCGGGGGCCTTCATCTGGGCGGTGCTCGCGTTCATCACGAACTTCATCCCGAACGTGGGCTTCGTCATCGGCGTCGTCCCGCCTGCTGCGATGGCGCTCATCACCGGCGGATGGGGCCTGTGTCTCATCGTGATCGCCGTCTACTGCGTGGTCAACGTGACGCTGCAGGTGCTCGTTCAGCCTCGGTTCGTGGCCGTCGCAGTGAGCCTCGGCTTCACCATCACGTTCGCCTCGGTGTTCTTCTGGAGCTTCGTGCTCGGACCCCTCGGCGCCCTGCTCGCCGTGCCGCTCACCCTGCTGCTCAAGCTTCTCCTGCTGGACGCGGATCCCCGGGCTCAGTGGGGGCGTGCCCTCGCCGGTGACCGAAAACCGGAGGCAGAGCCTCGGCCGACCCCACCGGCTGGTGCGGAGTCGGCACCCCCAGAGTCGCGTCCTGCTGCTTGAGGTCGACGTTGCGGGTGTGCTGGTTGCGGTACTTGACCGGATGCATGCCGATGACGATCTTGCCGAGCGACTCGCGGCGGTCGAGCTGCCGGTAGGCGGCCTGCACCTCGTCTAGGGAGAACACGTCTGCAATGGGCATGCGCAGCTTGTGCTGCTCCATGAGTTCGGCCACCGTGAGCAATTCGTGCACGTCACCGGCCGTTGCACGCTCGACGCCGTAGTCGTCGACGGCCTCCCAGTTCAGCACGGTGCTGATGCGCGCGGGTGCGACGCCGAGCTGGATCGCCACGTCGACGCTGTCGCCGCCGAAGAAGTCGGCCAGCGCGCTGATGCCCTGGGGAGCGACGTCGCGGATGCGTGCGGCCAGGTCGGGACCGTATGCGACCGGCGTGGCCCCCAGCATCCGGAGGTAGTCGAAGTTGCGCTCGGCGACGGTGCCGACGACCTGGGCGCCGGCGCGCAGTGCCAGCTGCACGGTGAGGCCGCCGACCCCGCCGGCCGCGGAGGTGACGAGCAGTGTGTCGCCCTTGCCCACCCCGGTGTCGCGCAGCGCGTCGATGGCGGTCGTGCCCGCCACGTACAGGCTGCCGGCGATCTCCCACGCGACGCCGTGCGGCTTGCGGGCGAGCTGGCTCTCGGGAACGGCCACGTGGGTCGCGTGCGAGCCGCGCGCCACGAACCCCATCACCTCGTCGCGGGGCTTGAACCGCGTGACGCCCGGCCCCACCGCCGTCACGACTCCCGCCAGGTCGCGACCCTGGCCTTCGGGAAAGCTGACCGGCCAGCGCTCGGGATAGACCCCGCTGCGAATGGCGCTCTCCACCGGATTGGTTCCCGCGGCGACGACCTCGACGAGCACCTCGCCCTCACCCGGAACAGGCGTCTCGATGTCGACGACCTGCAGAACCTCGGGACCCCCGAACTCCGTGAACCTGACTGCGCGTGCCACGTTGCACCTCCCCGTCACATTGTCCCCCCTTTCGAGGGTCTTCCGGGAGAACGGTGAAGCAGGTTCAGCGACGGGCGGCGAGCGCCCCCTCGTAGAGGTCGCGCTTGCCCAGTCCGCGCTCCTCGGCGACGGATGCCGCGGCCTCCTTCATGCGAGCGCCCTGGGCCACGCGGGCCAGCACCTCGGCGATGCCCTCACCCAGGTCGGCGCTGCGCTTCGGGGCGCCGCCGACCACGATGCAGATCTCGCCCTTGACTCCGGCTTCCGCCCACTCGACGAGCTCGGCGGCCGTGCCGCGCCGCACCTCCTCATAGAGCTTGGTGAGCTCTCGGCACACGGCGATGCGCCGGTCGCTCCCGAAGGCGCTACCCATGTCGGCCAGGGTGGCGGCCAGCCGATTCGGCGACTCGAAGAAGACCATGGTGCGGCGCTCGTCGGCCAGGGCCCGCAGGGCCGCCAACCGCTCACCCTGCTTGCGCGGGGCGAAGCCCTCGAAGCTGAACCGGTCGGTGGGAAGCCCCGACACGGCGAGTGCCGTGAGCACCGCGCTGGGGCCGGGGATGGCGGTCACGGTGACCCCCGCCGCGGCCGCCGCGTCCACGAGGTGGAAGCCCGGGTCCGAGACCGTCGGCATGCCGGCGTCGCTTAGAACGAGTACGTCGGCATCGCGCGCCAGCTCCACGAGGTCGGCCGCCCGCACCCGTTCGTTGTGGTCGTGCAGGGCGATCAGCCGCGGGCGGTTCTCGACACCGAGGGCGGCCATCAATCGCTGGGTCACGCGGGTGTCTTCTGCGGCGATAACCTGGGCGCTCCGGAGCGCCTCGATGAGCCGAGCAGAGGCATCCCCGAGATTGCCGATGGGCGTGGCCGCGAGGATGATCATGCGTCCAGTCTCCCGCACGCGGGCGCCCCACGTTTCGGCGCGCGTGCCACTCCCCGGCCGCTCGCAGCCGGGGAGTGGGATCGGTCGCCTACGATAACCGCATGACCACAGCGCCGCCGACCGCTCCGACACCGGCCCTCGCGGCGGCGGATGCGGATCTCGAGCTCGATTCCGAGCTCGACGAGCCGCGCGGCAGCCGCCTCGACGACTGGTGGGCTCACACGCTGCGCACTCCCCTGCGGCAACGGCTCTGGTACTGGGGGGCACCGCTCGTCGTCACCCTGCTGGCCGCCGTGCTGCGGCTGTGGAATCTCGGCAACCCGCACTCCCTCGTCTTCGACGAGACCTTCTACGTGAAGGACGGCTACACGCTCTGGAACCTCGGCTACGAGGCGAGCTGGCCCGCGGATGCCGACAAGGCCTTCAATGCCGGCAACACCGACATCTACAACACCGATGGCTCGTACGTCGTGCATCCGCCGATCGGCAAGTGGATCATCGGGGCGGGCATGGCGCTCTTCGGAGCCGGCAACAGCTTCGGCTGGCGGTTCGGCACGGCCGTCGTCGGCACGCTGGCCGTGCTGCTCATCATGCTCATCGCACGCAAGCTGTTCGCGGGCTCGACGATCCTCGCCGTCATCGCTGGCCTGCTGTTCGCCATCGACGGCAACGCGATCGTCATGTCGCGGGTCGGCCTGCTCGACGGAATGGTCATGTTCTTCGGACTGCTCGGGTTCGGAGCGGTGCTGCTGGACCGCGGCTGGAGCGAGAGACGGCTCGCCGGCTGGTTCGCCCGTCGGGGGCCGGATGCGCAGAGCACCTGGGGCCCGGCGCTCTGGTGGCGACCGTGGCTGATCGCCGCCGGCCTGTGCTTCGGCCTCATGGCGGCCACGAAATGGTCGGGCATCTACATGCTCGCCGCGTTCGGCGTGTACTCGATCGCGGTCGACGCCTTCGCCCGTCGGCGCGCGGGCGTCTCGTTCTGGGCGAGCTCGGCGATCCTCAAGCAGGGCCCGATCAACTTCGTGCTGCTTGTACCGATCGCCGTCATCACCTACCTCGCCAGCTGGACGGGGTGGTTCCTCACGAGCGGCGGCTACGACCGGCACTGGGCCGAGGATCCCGGCAATGCCTGGACCGGCGCCCTGGCCTGGGTACCGCGTTCGCTGCAGTCGCTCTGGCACTACCACGTGATGGCCTACGGCTGGCACGTGGGCCTGGACGCATCGCATCCGTACGCGGCGAATCCGCTGACCTGGCTGTTCATGATCCGGCCGACGAACATGTCCTACGTCAGCAGCGGCCCACAAGACGGGTGCAGTACAGACGCCTGCGCGGCCAATATCGACGGCATCGCGAACCCGCTCATCTGGTGGGCGGCCACGGCGGCGCTGTTCTACCTCGTCTACCGGCTGGCCCGCTACCGCGAATGGCGCGTGGGCCTCATCCTCATGGGAATGGTGGGCGCCTACCTGCCGTGGCTTCTGTACCTGCACCGCACGGTGTTCCAGTTCTACACGATCGCCTTCGAGCCCTACATGATCCTCGCGCTCACCTTCGTGCTCGCGCTCATCCTCGGGCGGCGAACGGATGTCTGGTGGAAGCGCCAGCGCGGCATCGGCATCGTCGCGGCCTACCTGTTGGTGTGTGCGCTCGTGTCGGTGTTCTTCTGGCCGCTGTGGACGGGCGAGACGATCCCCTACTGGTATTGGCACCTGCACATGTGGGTGACGAGCTGGGGTGCGTGAGCGGACGCCAGTCTGTTCCCTGAGCCTGGAGTCTGTTCCCTGAGCCTGGAGTCTGTTCCCTGAGCTGGAGTCTGTTCCCTGAGCCTGGAGTCTGTTCCCTGAGCCTGTCGAAGGGAACGCTCGAATGACTCAGCGACGCTAGCGTTGAGGCGTGCGTCTGCTTCCGGGTCTCCTCGTCGCCGGGATCGCGGCGCTGCTCGCATGGGGCGTGCACACGCTCGTGCCCGCCATCCCCCTGCTCACGGCCGTGGTCGTGCTCGGCATCATCGTCGGACAGATCCCTCTCGCTCGTCGCTGGCTCGACGGGGCGCTCTCACCAGGGCTCAAGGTCGCCGCGCGCAGGCTCCTGCGCATCGGTGTCGTGCTCCTCGGCCTCAAGCTGAGTCTGGGTGACATCGCGAGCCTCGGCTGGGTCACGATCGCCACGACGGTACTCGTCCTCGTGCTCACCTTCGTCGGCACGCTCTGGCTCGGCCGCGCCATCGGGCTGCCGGGCCATCAGCCGCTGCTCGTGGCGAGCGGCTTCTCGATCTGCGGCGCATCCGCCATCGGCGCCATGGGCGGCGTCGTGAAGGCGCGCGAGGACGAGCAAGCCACCCCGGTCGCCCTCGTCACCCTGTGCGGCACCCTCGCGATCGCCGTGCTTCCGGCGCTGTGGCATCCGCTCGGGCTCACCGACCTGCAGTTCGGGCACTGGGTCGGCGCGGGAGTCCACGATGTGGGCCAAGTGGTCGCGACCGCACAGATCGCGGGAACGGCCGCGCTCGCCGTCGCCGTCATCGTCAAGCTCACCCGCGTGCTGCTGCTCGCCCCGATGGTCGCGATCGCGGCGGCGATCGAGCGACGACGCGCGACGGATGCGACGGGCCCGCGCCCGCCGATCGTGCCCCTCTTCGTCGCGGGCTTCGTCGGCGCCGTGCTGCTGCGCTCGTTCCTGCCGATCCCGGATGCGGTGCTGAGCGCCGCGGACGTCGTGCAGACGGCACTGCTCGCGATGGCGCTGTTCGCGCTCGGCGCCTCGATCCGGGTCAAGGAGCTCGCCCGCACCGGCTGGCGCGCCCTCGTCGTCGGCCTCACCTCGTGGGTGTTCATCGCGGCGCTCGCCTTCGGCGCGGTCCTGATCAGCTGAGCGGGAACGTCAGCGCACCTTCCCGCGAAACGCTGGACACCGACGGTGTCATTCCGGTTGACTTCGCGTGGCGTGCGACGCAGCCGCCTCCATCGAGAGGGGTCATCGTGCGAGTGCTTGCGAATGTGGTGTCGACCATCGTCGCGACGGCGTTGCTGCTCGGCGCGATCTTCCTGCTGATTCGCACGACCCCGCATGTGGCGCCGGGATTTATCCTGCTGAGCACGACCGCACTCACCGTCTTCATCTATGCGCCGGTGTTCCTCGGCGCCGTGCTGGCCTACTGGGACATGAGCGTTTCGCCGGACGCGCGTCGCTTCTTCCGGCGGCTGCTCGGATGGACGATCGCCGTGGAGGCACTCGGCGTTCTCGCGATCATTCTCTGGGCCGTGCTCGTGGGTGCACCGGCCTGGCTTCCCGCTGTCTTCATCGTCGTGGCGGCGATCCTGCTCGGCATCGCGATCGTCGTCGGGCGTGCGCTCATGCGACACGAGCAGTCGCATCCTCGGCCCCAACGGCCCGCGACGGCGTGGACTCGGAAGGAGATCTGGGTCAGAGTCGCGATCATTGCCGCCGCCTTCGTGGTCACGGCAGTCATCGTCATCGTCATCTTCATCAGCGTGGGCTTGTTAGAGGATGCCGACAAGGTGTGGACGCCCGTCAGTTTCGCGCTGCAGGCCGGATTCTTCGTGTCCGCCCTCACCGGAATCGTCCTTGCAGCGCCCATGAACCGCAGGCTACGCGAGGCGCTGGGGAGCGATGTAACCCGAGCACGCGTCATCGTCAAGGTCGTCCTGCGGCGCAAGAGGCTTCTGCTGGACACTCAGGAGAGACGGGCCGCCGTGCGCTATGCCACTCTCGTCCCCACACTCCTCGTCTTCTCAGTCATCTTTCTCACCCTGCTGTACTGCGGCATCGGTCTGCAGCAGGCGTCGATGCTCGCTCGCGGACCCGGCTCGCTCATCAGCGCCATCCTGCTGCCTCTCCTCGCCATCGTGTACGTCTGGTTCATCGTGCAGACGATCCTGCGCACCCGCAATGCGCGGGCGTACCTGCGCGACCATGTGGCAGACCTCGATCAGCCCCTTGCTGACGAAGGGGACGCGGGAACCGAAGAACGCGGGCTCATCGATGCCTCGGAGGAGTGACGTGCGAACTCCTCGACCATCCCGACCCTCGGGCACCTGGAGACCGGTGAGCCGAGACGAGGTGGTCGGCACCATACTGATCGTCATCGGCGTGGTGATCGTCGTTCTCCTGGCCGGGGCGATCGTGGTCGCCATTCGCGCGAGCGCGGAAGCCGACACCTCCGTCGACGGCATACTCGGGGCGATTGCATCCGCCCTCATCGCGGGCGGTGCGGCTGCCGCGCTCCTCTCGCTCCGCTTCTCGCTCCGATCCAGTGCGCTGACCGGCGGGGATGCCGCGCTGCAGCGCAGGCTCACGGATGCGACGCTGCGCGGTAAAGACGTGGCCCGCGGCGATGCGCTATCGCCGCTATGCCGACGAGCACGCCCGCATCCTCGTCAACGCGGATGACCCCCGCGTCAGGTCAGTGATCGACGAGCTTGAGCCCGACGACGCAGCCGACCAGGCCGACGATCAGGGCGAGCTTCACCCACGAGATGCTCGCGTCGCCGGTGATCATCGACCAGCCGACGGTGAGGGCGGCGCCGATGCCGACCCACACGGCGTAGGCGGTGCCGATGGGAATGCTGCGCATCGCGAGCGCCAGACCGCCCATGCTGGCGATGAGGCCGCCGACGAAGATGACCGTCGGCCACAGCTTGGTGAAGCCGACTGACTTACCGAGTGCGGTGGCCCAGACGGCCTCGAGCACTCCGGATGCGATCAGCACGATCCACGACATGATTCCACTCCCGTGGCCAGTCTTGTCGCTTTCCGGGTACTGATCCCTCGTCCGGGGCCGCTCACCAGCGACCTGCCCTCAGGCTAGCGACCGGCGCTGGGCAGACCCTGTGCAGTGCCGGCGCTTAGAAGGGTGGTTCGTCGGTGTCTTTGCTGTACCCGGTGGGTGTGGTGATGGTGAGGGTGCCG